>JAFRBD010000134.1 GCA_017405065.1 Ruminococcus sp.
AAGGCTTTTAACAGACCGTGTCCATAATATGGGGTTTTTGATAAATATCCGTGTCCGAAAAACGGGGGTGTCGAGTAAAATCGGTGTCCGAATTTCGGAATTCAAGAAAGGGAACGTGTCCATTTTATAGGATACAGTTTAACAACCAATTGCCGGCAAAACAAGTAAAGACAAAAACAAAGATAAATAAAAAAGACAAAGAAAATGATAATGACAATGACAATGACAAACATGCCCACTTCATATCATTTCATTTTTGTCTGAATAAATGTCTGATGATTCATCACCGAACAATTGACATATATGTTCGAATGATGTATAATGTGAGCAGCTCGTCCGAGAATGACGGGCGTAGATTATTACAGCTACCCTAACAAGCTTCTGTCGGCGAACCACCGGTCGCCCCGGCAATCGATGTTTGATTGAAAGGCGGTGCAATAATGTCCTTATATGATGTTCCGATCACCAAGCTCAGCGGCATAGGGGAGAAGCGCGCCGCTTTATTCCGCAAGCTCGGTATCGTGTCTGTCGGAGATATGATCACCTATTATCCCCGCTCCTATGATAACTGGTCGGCTGTTACCGCTGTCGCCGATATCGAGCCTGATACGGTCTGTGTCGTTAAGGCTAAGGTCGCCACTCCTGTCAATAATATCCGTATCTCAGGCGGACGTACGATGGCAAAGCTGAGCGTCTGTGACGATACGGGTTATCTGAATCTTGTTTTTTTCAATAACAAATATATCTCATCCATGCTCCGTTACGGTGAAACTTACCTTTTCATGGGCAGGGTTGCTTATGATAAATACGGTTATCAGATGGTGTCGCCGGAGTTCAATAAGCTCTCTGATTCAGCTATCATCACTCCGATCTATCACCTGACGGCAGGGCTGAATAATCATATGATGATCCGCGCGGCGAAGGAATCGCTTTCGATGCTCCCCCGTGAGATGCGGGATCCGCTCCCGGACGATATCCGAAATCGCTATGAGCTGTGCGATCTGTCTTTTGCGCTGAACAATGTTCACTTTCCTGTCGATCTGAACGCAATGGAGAGGGCGCGTCACCGCTTGATCTTTGAGGAACTGCTGATGCTGAATCTCGGGATGCGGCTGACGAAATCGAAGTCAAACGAGCAGACCGCCATGCATTTTACCGCGGATCACACGGCGGAGTTTATCAAAAATCTGCCGTTTACACTGACGGGCGCCCAGCAGAGGGCTGTGGACGATTGTGTGCGCGATATGCGCGATAAGCCGTCGCCGATGAACCGCTTGATCCAGGGCGACGTCGGCTCCGGCAAGACCGCCGTATGTGCCGCGATCTGTTACCATACCGTGAAAAACGGCTGTCAGGCGGCGTTTATGGCTCCCACGGAGATCCTCGCCCGGCAGCATTATGAAACCTTTCAAAGGATGTTTGCCCATACCGACGTCTGTGTCGAGCTGCTGACAGGCTCGATGACCGCCGCAGAAAAAAGAAAAACCCGCGCGCGGGTCGAAAGCGGCGAGATCGATATCGTGGTCGGAACCCACGCGCTGGTATCCGAAAGCACCGTGTTTGCAAAACTCGGCTGTGCGATCACCGACGAGCAGCATCGCTTCGGCGTCGCTCAGAGAGCGAGACTTGCCGCTAAGGGCGAGCATCCGCATGTGCTGGTGCTTTCCGCGACCCCCATCCCGCGTACCTTGGGGCTGATCATCTACGGCGATCTGGATATCACGATCATCGATGAACTGCCTCCCGGACGTACTGAGGTGGATACTTACCTGATCGGTACCGATAAGCGGGAACGGGCGCTGGGATTTTTGAAACAACAGGTCGAAGAGGGAAGACAGTGTTATATCGTCTGTCCGCTGGTCGAAGAAGGAGAGGGCGCGGATGAACTGCTCAACGCCAATGATTATGCCGCCGAGCTGATGCTGGGGGCTTTCCGCGACATTTCTGTCGGGATCCTGCACGGTAAGATGAAGCCTAAGGACAAGGAAAATGTGATGGCGCAATTTGCCGCGAACGAGATCTCCGTATTGGTTTCCACAACGGTAGTCGAGGTCGGCGTCGACGTCAAAAACGCTACCGTAATGATGATCGAAAACGCCGAGCGCTTCGGGCTTTCAACGCTCCATCAGCTGCGCGGACGCGTCGGCAGGGGACAGTACAAGAGCTACTGCATCCTTGTGTCAGACAATCAGGGCGAGAATACGGAGCAGCGTTTGGGCGTGATGTGCCGCACCAATAACGGCTTCGAGATAGCCGATATGGATCTGAAACTCAGAGGCCCCGGCGACTTTTTCGGCAACCGTCAGCACGGCTTGCCTCAGCTCAGTATCGCCGATTTCTCCGACGCCGACACTTTGGCGCAAAGTCAGGAGGCGGCGGAATACATCCTGCGGATCTCACCGGATCTGAGCGGCGAGGCGTTGAGACCGCTGCGCGCCAAGATCCGCAAGCTGTTTGAAACGACGGAAAACAGTATGAATTGAATGAGGAATGAGAAATCAGGAAAGAGGAATTGATTTATATTGATAAAAGTAACGCTTGCGGGGCTTATTATGTGAACCGCAAGCGTTGTTTTGATAGTATTACTTCAAAAGCCGTCAGGCTTTCCCGGAATTCCTACTTCCTATTTTCTGATTCCTAATTAAATGAATAGACTTCTTCAAAGACGCAGATCAGCTGATCGCTGAGGGGTCTGTCTTCATGCAGACTGCCGAAGTACCATTTTTGATAGCGCGTATTGTGCATAACGGTATCGAGAAAGATATTCAGATCGTTGATGTACGCGTTCCTGTCGATCAGCCGTTTGACGGAGGCGGGCGCCTCGTGGGTGATGATCAGATCGACGCGCCTGTGCTGTTCCTCGATGTTGACCACGGCGTATTCAAGCTCCTCGTCCGTCGGCATGGATGGCGCGCCTTCGGTTTCGTCCGCTTCGGGAGGCAATCCGCCGCCCAGCGCGAAAACGGTCTTGTCCTCGATCGAATACAGCTCGCCCCGGTTCAGACAGTAGATGTTTTCTGCGATCCTGCGTGCCGTTCCGCCGTGAAGCGGAACCTCTTGATATCCTTTGAGCAGTTCAAAATTCTCATGAGCGCCTTCGACGAAGAGAATATCATACTTTTTCTTTTCGAGCTTTTTCAGATTTTTCATTTCAGATTTGGAATGATCCCAAATGAATCCGAAATCTCCCGTAATGATCAGCGTATCGCCTTTTTTGAGGTGCCCCAAGCGCCTTTCGCTGAAGATCCCGATGTCGCCGTGCGTATCTCCTGTGACGTATATCAAAATGTTCCTCCAAAAAACCCGCTAAATTTTACAGTTTTGTCATTGATATCCCTCGATAAATAGTGTACAATAAATTTGTATATGAGGAAATCTATGTTCTTCAAAGCGATTATAACACATCAAATAAGGAAATGCTATGAATAAAAGGATCAAATTTTTGATATCAGCGGTGTTGATTTTTGCCGTTTTTGTCAGCAGTTTTATGATCCCGGCGTCATCCTTTGTGAATGACGTCGAGACCACCACGGCTGATATGCTCCTGATCAATCTGGATACCAATACGATCGTATATTCTCAGAAACCGGATAATATGTGGTATGCGGGATATCTATCCGAATTAGTGACGTTTCTTGTCGCGTATGAAATGATACCCGATCCGGAGAAAGCAACTTATAAGCCGGAGGCTTCTTTTTCGGCTTCGCTGCCGCATAGCGACGGTTCTCTGAATCAGTTTATCGGCGTTGAACTGACCGCGAAGGATCTGATGGCGATCATGCTGCTGACCTCCGGCAACGACGCGGCATATGCGCTGGCTGACCTGTCGTCCGACGGTGACAGAAAGGCTTTTGTCGAAGCGATGAATGAAAAGGTCGAGATCCTCGGCTGCAAAAACACCGGCTTTGTCAGTCCCGGCTATGACAGCACCAGCAACCAGTACACGACCTGCCGCGATCTGTATAACATCTATATGGAAGTACGCAAAAATGAGTTCTTTAACGAGGTCATGGAAGCCGATCCGTTGTCGTATATCCCTTCGGGTCTGAAAAGCGATGACGAAGAAGAAAACAAGAAGTATACCGTATATCCCGAAGCGTCCATCATCAATGACAAGAGCCCTTATTACTTCCGTTATACCAACGACGCGAAGATCTCTCATACCGAAGCGACCTACGCCGATCTGGTCCTGACCGCTACCTATCGCGGAAAAACATACTTTTTTGCCGGCTTGCTCGGTAAGATGGACAGCGAGGAGAATATCTATGCCGACGCGAGAAAGCTGTTGACATGGGCTTATCTGAATCTGTCCGACCGCAAGATGATCAATTCCGAGGAAGCGATGGCTGAGGTGAATGTCGCTCCCGACTGGGGAGAGTATCCGGTGGATCTTCACCCGTTCAATTCCGCGTTCAAGACTTTGCCCAATGATTATGATGAAAGTAAGCTCAGCTATGAGCTTGATATTCCCGAATCCGTCCAAACGCCAATTGCGGAAGGTCAGGCTGTCGGTAGAGCAAAGCTCTTTTATGACGGTGATGAGATCGACGATATACAGCTGATCGTCAATTCCGACGAGGGGTTGGATATGCTGCCCGATATGGGACGGTTCACATCCTATATCTATCATCAGCTGATGCCGTATCAGCTTTCGACCGATCAAGGCGCAGAAGGCGGAACAGCGACGGAAGCCAAAGCGCCCGAGAGTCCCGAAAAGCCGGCACCGACAGGCTCTTTGACCAAGGCGACAGAGCAAGGGAAAACGGAGGGATGATCGCATGAAGAGAATCGTTCGGTTATTTGCCGTCGCCCTGTTTCTTGCTGCGGTTGTCGTGTCGGTGTGCAGCGCTCCTGTTTCCGCTTTGAGCTTTGACTGCGATGTAGAGCAGTATTCCGACACCCTGCTGATGGTCAATCTCGATACCGGTATGGAGGTTTACGCCAAGGAAGCGGACGCTAAACGCTATCCCGCCGCTTTGACCAAGGTGATGACCTATATCGTCGCTGCCGAGTATTTTGACGACTTTGACGCCAAGATCCCGATCAAACAGAGTTGTATCGACAGCGTTATCAATCAGGGAATGTCCTGCTCGGGAGTGGACTGGTACATCGGCGAGAGCCTGACGGTGGAGAATCTGCTGTACGCGATGATGCTGCCCGCCGGTCATGACGCGGCGATGGTCTTTGCGGATTATATCGGAGAAGGCAACGTCAAGGCTTTTGTCGATATGATGAACGACAAGGCGGAGGAACTGGGCTGTACCGGTACGCACTTTACCAATCCCTTCGGTACGCATGACGATAATCACTATACCACCGCCCGCGATCTGTATAAGATCACCAAGTACGCGATGGGACTGCCGCTTTTCTCCAAGATCTGCGCGACCTCTACCTATTACGCCAGAGAAGACGACGACGTCCCGTTTATCACCACCAACTGGATGATCGATCCCGGCAGAGGCGGCGAGTATTATTATGTTTACGCTACGGGCGTCAAGAACGGATCGACGCAGCAGGCGGGAAGATGTCTGATCGCGAACGCCGTGTATGACGGCTACGCCTACATGTGTATCTGTCTGCACGCGCCATATGACGAGAGCAAGGAAGAAAACGAGCAGTACTGCATGATCGAGGCTGCCAATATGTTCCGCTGGGCTTTTTTGAATCTGTCCTTTGTAACTCCTGTGACGAAGGATACGCCTGTCTGTGAGCAAAAGGTCGATCACGCGTGGGATACCGAGAGCATCCTGCTGGTGCCCGAAACAGACTTTAACGTGATCCTTCCCGACGGCTATTCACAAGGCGATGTAAAGATCGTTCCCGACAGCACCGACGCGGTCAGCGCGCCGATCAATAAGGGCGATATCGTCACTACCGCGACAGTATATTACAAAGATGAGCCGTTCACGCAGATCAATCTGGTCGCTAACGAAAGCGTCGGCGTCAGTCCGATCCTGTATACGACCGATACGATCCGCGGGATCCTGACTTCTCCGTGGTTTTTGATCGCGGTCGGATTGATCGTGATATTGTTTATCGTCTATGTCACCGTATCGTCCTCCTACGCGAAGAAGCGCAGACGCGATAAAAAGAAAAAATAACGTACATTTCCGGCGCGGCAGTTCCGTGCCGGTTTTTGTTGTGCGGGCGGTTATGAGTTATTCGTTCAGATATAAAGGTATATCTATTAACAACTAAAAACGATCGATCCGAAACGATCGACCGTATGCTGTCGCCTGATATGTTTACAAAACCTTAACTTGACAGTCAATGCGCCGTCATATACAATATATAGTAGATTAATAGGCAGTCCGGCGAAACGCCTCGTACGATTTTTGTCGGGCTGATTAAGGAGTATGATTATGAAATCCAAATTGTCTTGGATACCGTTCATCCCTCTGGCATTGCTCGGGGCATTTCTGAAGCTGGCACAGGGGCTTTTCCCCGAGGGTACGGTCATGGGATTGAGCAGCCTTGCGCTCGAGTATCTGTATCTCGGCTGTGCTGCCCTGATCCTGATTTTTGCTTTTGTTTTTGCGCTTGCCGATAAAGAGACAGCCTCTTATTATCTGCCGCATCGAAATTATCCGGCGGGTATCTTCGGATTATTGCTGGCGCTTCTGCTGGCGGCAGACGGCGCGAATACGCTGTTTCACAGCTTCAGCTCCGGCATTGCAGATGTACTGAGTATTATCGGGGCTGTTCTGGCGTTATTGTCGGCTATCGTATTTATCGTTCTCGGATTGAACCACTCTTTCCGCTATAAAGAAGGAAAGCAGTTCTCGCTGCTCAATGTTCTTCCCGCTCTTTTCTGCGCTGTCAGGATGGTTCTGAGCTTTGTTTCCTTTACAACGATCTCCATTCGTCTTGCGGACGTCAGCCTCCTGATCAGCTATGTGTTCGCGACGATGTTCTTCTATCATTACGCGCTGATGCTGTCGCTGACCAAGGCGAAGCGCGCTGTGAAAAACTGCTTTGTTTACGGCTTGCCTGCGGTCGCTGTCATGATCCCGTACGGGATCTGCCGCTTGATGTTCGCGTTCAACAGCGAGGTCATCATGGATAATATCCGGTCTCTTGAGATCACGCTGTTTGGAGTATATATTCTCTGCGTTTTGATCGAGATCACCCTTTTTGTACGCAAACAGGATGAGATCGAATTCGTTGAGGATGATATTCCCCGGGTCGATCTATCGGAAGAAAAGGTCGAGGGCTTTATCGCCAGCAATCAGGGCGAGGATGATAACGATACCGAGCAGGAACAGGATGATTCCGTTTTGGAAGCACGCGATACGGAAGGCTTTTTGTATCAGGAGCTTCAGCAGGAAGATGAAGAACCTGAGGACAGCGAAGAAAAGAAAGCGGAGACGGAAAACTTTCTTACCGAGATCTCCGAAGAAAATGATGAAGATGATGACAGACCGAAGGATTATGAATCGCGTCTGGATGATATCGACAGACTGATCATCGAAATCAACGGACAGTCCGACTGATCCGCTGCTGTTGATAAGCGGAGTCAGCTGATTTTGTAAACGATAATCGAGTTCTGAATACAGTATGGAATGGAGGATGACAGTATGAAAAAGTTATGTGTAATATTGGCACTGCTGCTGTTGTCCTCACTTTTCGTTTTGCCGGCAAACGCCGCTCATTCCGATTTTGACGTCCGTTCCGGCGTGCTGGTCAGGTACAGCGGCTCCGACGCCGACGTGACCGTACCGGATTCCGTCAGTGAGATCGGCACGGGCGCTTTTGAAAACAATACTTCTCTGCGCAGCGTGAATCTGCATGATAAAGTATACGCAGTAGGGGACAGGGCGTTTTACGGCTGCACCTCGCTGGTTTCCGTCAGCGGCGGCAACAGCGTCGGCAGAGTCGGCGATATGGCTTTTCGCCATACGCCGTATCTTGAAAACAGCACCGACAAATATCTGATGCTCGGCAATACCCTGTTGTGGTATAACGGTACGTCCGACAGCGTGACCATCCCGCTGAGATGTACTGCTGTTGCGTCCTACGCCTTTGCAAATTGCTCTTATCTCAAGTCCTTTACCGCGGGCGAGGGGCTGATCAGCGTCGGCAGCGGCGCGTTTTACGATTGCTCCGCTTTGACGTCCGTCCATCTTCCGCCAACGGTCAGCGAGGTCGGCGCTTATGCTTTTGACGGGACTCCGTTTTTGGAAAAAGCCGGAGATTTTGCGATCGTAGGCGACGGTGTGCTGATCCGATATCAGGGATCGGAAACGGATGTGGTCGTTCCCGAGAGCGTCAGCAGAATTGCGCCGCATGCCTTTTTCAGTTCTAAATTGAAGTCTGTCACGCTCCCCGCAAGCGTGTATTCGGTTGACGCTTATGCGTTTGCCGATTGCGTGGGCTTGGATACCGTCTCGATCACCGAGGGATTGGTCACAATCGGTGACGGTGCTTTTCGGGGCTGCAAGTCGCTCAAAGAGGTTATTACTCCCGCAACTTTATCCTATCTCGGTCAGGGGGCTTTCCGCGGCGATTCGTCGCTGCGAAGCGCTTCTGTACGCGGAAGTGATCTGACGTTGTCCTATCATGCGTTCAAGGGTTGTACCGGACTGTATTATACGCTTCTGTCCGACGGCGTAACCGCGGTCTATGACAGCGCGTTTGACGGATGCACGGCGCTGGAGGGGATTTCCGTATCGCCTCAGACCAAGACGATCTCCTCGACGGCGCTCACGGGCTGTGATAAAGCAGTCGTGTGCTGTGCCGAAAATTCCGCCGCAGCGTCAGCTTTCACCGATGCGAATACGATCATGGGCGACGCCGATACCGATAACAGTCTCAACATCGTTGACGCTACGATCATCCAGATGTATATCGCGCGGATGGAAACGCTCAACGGTACGCAGATCGCTTCCTCCGACGTCAATTTCGACGGCGAGATCAACATCCTTGATCCTGTCCTGATCCAGATGACGATCGCTCAGTTGATATAATTTTTCAATTTTCCATTGACAGAGCGGATTTTAGGTGTTATATTATTGAATAATCGAATAGAAAGACAGGGGACATGTCCTTTGCCGTATCGCTGCAGAGAGTCGTCGGTCGGTGCAAGACGACGCGTAAAGCAACGGATACCGCCCCTCATATCGTTATTTCGGATCTGTGCGGATGCCGTGACTGATTAACGATATGTCTTGCTCAGGAAATGGAGCAACGTGAGCCGCGTTAAGGCGTGCCTTACAGGCATAACGAGGGTTTTTGACCGAAGTTGGGTGGAACCGCGTTTTATTATATAACGCCCCGATAGTTCTTTTACAGAGCTATCGGTTTTTTTTTTTCTCTTCAAAACAGTCATTGCAAGGGGCTATAACCCCGTGACTTTTTCAGCTACACAAAAGCTGTAAACAAAACAGTAAATTATTCACTGGTCAATGGTCGTTTGCCACTGATCACTGATGCAAAGGAGTAGATAATCTTGATCAATGTAGAATTAAAAGGCGGCGTCGTGCAGCAGTTCGAAGAGGGTATCACGCCTGCCGCGATCGCCAAGTCCATTTCCATGGGGCTTTACAAAAATGTCTGTGCCGCGCTGATTGACGGCAAAGTATGCGACCTGCGCACCGAGCTGACTTCCGACTGTAAGGTCGAGCTGCTGACTTTTGATGATGAAGAAGGCAAGAAGGCTTTCTGGCACACCACTTCTCATATCCTCGCTCAGGCGGTCAAGCGCCTGTACCCCGAGGCAAAGCTCGCCATCGGTCCGTCTATCGACGAGGGCTTCTATTATGACTTTGACGTAGAAAAGGCGTTTGACGCTGAGGACATCGCGAAGATCGAAGCCGAGATGAAGAAGATCGTCAAGTCCGGTATCGAGATCAGCCGTTTTGAAAAGGCGCCGCAGGACGCGTTGGATTTCCTCAAAGAGATGGAAGAGCCCTATAAGGTCGAATTAGCCGCTGAGCACGCCGGCAAGGGCGAGCCGATCAGCTTCTATAAGCAGGCGGAATTCGTTGATCTGTGCGCGGGCCCTCACCTGATGTCCGTCGCTCCCGTCAAGGCGTTCAAGCTGACCAACTGCACCGGCGCTTACTGGCGCGGAGACAGCAAAAATCATCAGCTTTGCCGTGTCTACGGCATTTCCTTCCCCAAGGCTTCCATGCTGGAAGAATACATTACCCGCAGGGAAGAGGCGTTAAAGCGCGATCATAATAAGCTCGGCAGAGAGCTCGAGCTCTTCACCACCGTCGACTATATCGGTCAGGGTCTGCCGATCATGCTGCCCAAGGGCGCGCGCATCATCCAGCTGTTACAGCGCTGGATCGAGGACGTCGAGCAGAAAAACGGCTGGCAGCTGACCAAGACTCCCTTCATGGCGAAGTCCGAT
>JAFRBD010000135.1 GCA_017405065.1 Ruminococcus sp.
CCTACCATACCGGTAGCGCCGATGATTCCGACATTATAGGTTTTCATATCAAATTCCTCCCAAATTTAAAAAAACAGTTGAGTTTTCATCTGTTATAATATATTATATGATAGATAGTTTCATACAGATGTATAATCTATATCAAGATATAATATATCATTCCCGCGTGAATTTGTCAATTTCAATTATGTAACATAATCGTTAATTCGAGGTCAAAATATGAAAACAAGCGATTTTTATTATGATTTGCCGCAGGAGCAGATCGCCCAGACGCCGATCGAGCCGCGCGATCACTCCCGCATGATGGTGCTGCATCGTGACAGCGACGAGATCGAGCACAAGCATTTTTATGATATCATCGATTATCTCAGCGAGGGCGACTGTCTGATCGTCAACGACTCCCGCGTCATCCCTGCCCGCATTTACGGCTATAAAGAAGATACGGGCGCAAAAATCGAATTTCTGCTGCTCAAGCAGATCAGCGGCAATCGCTGGGAAACGCTGGTCAAACCCGGCAAAAAGGCAAAGATCGGTGCGAAGTTTGTCTTCGGCGACGGATTACTGAAAGCCGAGGTCGTCGATATCGTTGACGACGGCAACCGTATCGTGGAGCTTAACTGTGAAGATAACATCTATGCGACGCTCGACAGGATCGGTCAGATGCCCCTGCCCCCCTACATCACCGAAAAGCTCGAGGATCAGGAGCGCTACCAGACGGTCTATTCGCATGAATTAGGCTCCGCAGCCGCACCGACGGCGGGTCTGCATTTCACCCATGAGCTGCTTGATAAGATTCGCGCGAAGGGTGTGAATATCGGCTATGTCACGCTGCACGTCGGCTTAGGCACTTTTCGTCCCGTCAAGGTGGACGACGTGACCAAACACAAGATGCACAGCGAGCATTATGAAGTGCCTGCCGAAACGGCGGAGCTGATCCGGAAAACCAAAGAAAGCGGCAAGCGTGTGATCGCGGTCGGCACCACCTCCTGCCGCACCTTGGAGAGCGTCGCCGCAGAGTACGGAGAGATCACAGCGTGCGACGGCTATACGGATATTTTCATCTACCCCGGCTTTACATTCAAGGTGCTTGACGGACTGATTACCAACTTTCATCTGCCCGAAAGCACGCTGATCATGCTGGTGTCGGCATTTTACGGTTACGAAAAAACGATGAAGGCATACGAAGTCGCCGTAAAAGAGAAATACCGCTTTTTCTCCTTCGGCGACGCGATGGCAATACTATAAACTGCAAAGGAATTATTACATGTATACATTATTAAAGCAAGAGGGACATGCCCGACGCGGCGAGTTCAAGACCGTTCACGGTACGGTACAGATGCCCGCGTTTATGAACGTCGCGACCTGCGCCGCGATCAAAGGCGGACTGTCCGCTTACGACCTTCAAAACATCAACACGCAGGTGATGCTGAGCAACACCTATCACCTGCACCTGCGTCCGGGCGACGAGGTCGTCAAAAAGCTCGGAGGTCTGCATAAGATGACAGGCTGGAACGGCGTGATCCTCACCGATTCGGGCGGCTTTCAGGTATTCTCTCTCGCTAAGCTGAATAATATCAAAGAGGAAGGCGTCATATTCAACTCTCATATCGACGGCAGACGTATCTTTATGGGTCCTGAGGAAAGCATGCGGATCCAGTCAAACCTCGGTTCTACGATTGCGATGGCGTTTGACGAATGCGTAGAGAATCCCGCCGCCTATGAATACGCAAAGGACTCTGTCCATCGAACCACCAACTGGCTGCATCGCTGCAGGAAAGAGATGGACAAGCTGAATTCTCTTGAGGATACGATCAACCCGCATCAGATGCTGTTCGGCATCAATCAGGGTGCGACTTACGCCGACCTGAGGATCGATCATATGAAAGAGATCGCCGAGCTGGAGCTGGACGGCTACGCGATAGGAGGCTTAGCTGTCGGCGAGCCTGCGGAAACGATGTATGAGATCATTGAGGCTGTCGAGCCTTTCGCTCCCAAAGACAAACCGCGCTACCTGATGGGCGTAGGAACGCCCGTCAACATCCTCGAAGCGGTGTATCGCGGCGTCGATCTCTTTGACTGCGTCATGCCCTCACGCAACGCACGGCACGGCCATTTGTTCACATGGAACGGTATCATCAACATCATGAACGCGAAGTATGAGCTGGATGAAAGTCCGATCGACGGTACCTGTGATTGTCCCGTTTGCCGCCGTCATACCCGCGCCTATCTGCGCCACCTTTTCAAAGCGAAAGAAATGCTCGGGATGCGCTTAGCGGTCATGCATAATCTATATTTCTACAATACGCTGATGCAAAGGATCCGTGACAATCTGGATGCGGGAACCTATGACGAATTCTATCAAAGGAACAGAATAATTCTGGATAATCGTATTTAGTCGTACTCCGTTTTGCTAAGAATTCGTATAAAATTTCACTTTATACTTGCAAAAATCAAATTAACCTGTTATAATAACTTGGTATTATTTTTGAAAGGAAGTTTGTTATGTTTGGTAGTGGCCAGGGCGCCGGCGGCAGCTGGTGGATTATCTTAATTTATATCGGCTTGTTTGCCGTACTTTATTTCCTGCTGATCCGTCCTAATTCGAAAAAGAAGAAACAGGAGCAGGAGATGCGCAACAATATCGCGATCGGCGACGATATTACCACGATCGGCGGTATTCAGGGCAGGATCATTGCGGTCAAAGAGGATGAAGATGCTTTTGTCATCGAGACAGGTCCCGACCGCACTAAGATGAAATTCAAAAAGTGGGCTATCTCCAGCGTGGATACCGTCAAGGACACACCTGCTCCGACCAAGGAGGATAAGCTCGCGGCGCTCAAAGAAAGGCGCGAAGCAAGAAAAGCCGCTAAAAAGGCTGCCAAGGAAGAAAAGGAAGCCGGCAAATACAACGAATAACCGAATAACGATCATCACCCCTGCATAGAGTGTACAGGGGTGATTTTTTATGTCTTTTTCCAATGATAAACAACAAATAGGAAAAGCAATATTGATCGGAACGATCGCTGCCTGCATAACAGCGATATTGTTGACGTGCGTGTTTGGATTTATTCTGAAAATGATGTCCGGCATACCGTACGGCATGATCGATTATGTCGTCATCGGGATCGAAGGGATCAGCGTACTTCTCGGCGCGTATATCGCATGCGTTATCGTGAAAAGCAGGGGGCTGATCATCGGCGCAGTGATCGGGTCAGTATCGCTGTTGATCCTTCTTTGCTGCGGTTTTATTCTTCCTGAGAATAATATCGGATTGCTGACAGTGATCCGCTGTGCTGTACTATTGGTTTGCGGGATCATCGGAGGTATCGTCGGCGTCAATAAAAAGGAAAGAGTAAAAATCAAATAGAATACTTCTCAACCGTCTTGATGAAGAATATTCAGCATTTCTGACGGAACATCCGTCGTCGATATCATTCTTCCCCCGGTAAGGGGATGATCGAACGATACCGTCTGACAATGCAGCGCCTGCCTTTGGATATACCGCAGGCTGCCGCCGTAGAGATCGTCGCCCGCGAGCGGATGACCGATATGGCTCATGTGGCAGCGGATCTGGTGCGTCCTGCCGGTTTCCAGCCATAGACGGCACAATGTGTGACCGCAGCCGTATGCGATCGGCTCATAATGCGTAACGGCATTAACGCCGTCTATACTGACACAGCGTCGGATCTTACTGTCGGGCATTAATGAGATCGGAGCGTCGATCGTACCGCCGTCATCGATAATCCCCTCGCAAACAGCGATATAGGTCTTTTGTACCGTCGGCAAAACCAGCGAATAAGAGATACGGTCTTTTGTCAGTATCACACATCCCGAAGTATCTTTGTCCAATCGGTTCAGAGCGCGAAAAGTATAGCTCTCTCCCCTGTTTTGCTGATAATAGCTGACGATGTTCGCCAAGGTATCGAGCTGATGGATTTTTGTCGGATGCACGGGCATAGCGGCAGGCTTATTGACGATCAAGAGATAATCGTCTTCCGTCATAACGTCCAAGCCGCCCTCAATCGGGGCGATATCACATGTTTCGCGGGGCAACGCAACGCGGATGACGTCGCCGCGATGCAGGATATCATGCGCACGCAGCTCTTTTTCACCGCATTTGATACTCCCGCCGTCATACTTGATCACGGTCAATGAGCGGGCGGATAATCCGCATTTCCTCCTGAGAAAGCACTTGACGGTTATCCCGTCGTCCTCAAAGGCGACCCTGAATTCAAAAATTCCCAAAGCCATAATGCAATACCAAAAATACGATGACAAGCTGCAATATCATGATCAGCGGTATCCCGACCATGAATTTTGCTTTGCGGGTCTTATGACGGATCAGAAGCATAGTCAGCAGCATCGCGGGCGAACCGCCGAGCGCGGCGATCAGCAGCAGCAACTTTTCTTTGACGCGCCAATGTCCGCGCACTGCGGCGATCTTATCGCGCACGGTTACGATGACCGCGAGTAAATTGATGATTATAAGATAAAGATACAGAAATTTCAAAACAACCTCGGAGTGATAAAATGTTCTATAAAAGAATCATACCATATGTTCTTTCCTTTGTGATATTGGGTGCGTCCCTGCTCTATGCGGCAGACAGAGAGAAGCCAACCGCAAATGAAGCCGTCAGCACGGCGTCTGAAATCTCCGCCGTAAAAGCTCCCGAAGAGATTCGCGGCGTTTGGGTGACCTATATGACGCTGGACGTCGAAAATGAACAGGACAAGGAAGCTGCGTTCAAAGCTAAGATCGGCGGGATCATCGAAGATATGGAAAACGCAAATCTGAACACCATGGTCGTACAGGTACGTCCGTTCAGCGATGCGATCTACCCCTCGCGAACCTATCCGTGGTCGCATATCCTAACGGGTACGCAGGGAGAAGATCCCGGCTACGATCCGCTCGCGGTCATCGTACAAGCCGCACACGAGCATGATATCATGGTTCATGCGTGGATCAATCCCTACCGTATCAGCACAAAAGATACACCATCGGAATTGAGCGACGATAATCCCGCCGTCAAACATAGCGATATGACGGTGGAAATCAACGGGAACCTGTATCTCGATCCCGCCGACAACGACGCGATCAGGCTGATCACAGACGGCGTCAGAGAGATCGTCAGAAACTATGACGTTGACGGCGTCCAGTTTGACGATTACTTCTATCCGCCCGACTGCGAAGATTTCGACGCAGCGGACTATGAAGCGTATTGCGAGGTCGCCGACTCTCCCCTGTCGCTTGAAGAATTCCGCAGGGATAATGTGAACCGTATGGTACAGTCGGTGTATCAAGCTGTACATCAAACAAAAGATAACGTGATGTTCGGTATCTCGCCGCAGGGCAATCTCGGCAATAACGAAGAACTGTATGCCGACGTTGAAAAATGGTGCAATGAAAAAGGTTATATCGACTATATCTGTCCGCAAATCTACTTTTCGCTCGACAATCCGGCGCTGACCTTTGAGGACGGGCTGCAGGACTGGCTGGATTTGGAAAAACACGACGGTTTATCTCTTTTCATCGGGATCCCCGCTTACAAAGCGGGAACCGACGCCGACAGCGGCACATGGCAGGATAATGACGATATACTGAAAACAGAAATCGAGATATGCCGGAATTCACATACCGACGGCTTCATGCTGTACAGCTACGACAGCTTTCATAATGATGAAAACGCAGAAGAAGTGGAAAATGCGGTAAGGTATTTAACGGAAATGTGACAGTCTCTTTTTATGGGATTGCCTCGCCCTGAAAGGGTTCGTAATGACATTGAATGGAAGGGAAAACGCAACCATCAGGCACGGCGTGCCGCCTCCCTTATAAAAGGGAGGCGGAGATTTCACCGACGCAGTAGTCGTCGAAGGCTTCGGTGATCCACACATCGATAATCTCTCCGGAAACAGCGGAATCATCCTTGACGCGAACCTTCGTATAATTTTTCGTATAGCCTTCCATGTACCCGTCCTTTGCACGGGTCTCAAACAATACGGGCTCCGTCAAGCCGACCTGACTCTGCATGAAGCGGCGCTGTTCTGCCAGCGTATGCGCGATCATGATATCGGCGCGCTGATGCTTGATCTGTTCGGGAATATGTCCGTCCATACGGTCGGCAGCGGTTCCCTTGCGGCGCGAGTACGGAAAAACATGGGTTTTTGCAAATCCGATACGGTCGCAGAAGCTGACGGAGGCTTCAAAGTCCTCGTCGGTCTCCCCTACGAATCCGACCATCACATCGGTAGTGATCGAGGGATTATCAAACAATTGACGAATATCCGCGACGATACGCGCGTATTCGGCGGTATCATAATGGCGATGCATGCGTTTGAGGGTACTGTCACAGCCCGCCTGCAGGGAAAGATGAAAATGAGGACAGAACTTTTCTTCTTTGGATAACGCTGATAAAATGTCCTCGTTCATGCGTTCCGGTTCGATCGAGCCGAGTCGGACGCGCTCGATACCGTCGATATCGCATACCGTTTTCACCGCGTCATAGACATTCAGATCATACTCCTGACCGTAGGCGGAGAGGTTGATACCGACTAAAACGACCTCCTTAAAGCCGTTTTGCGCCAGTTCCCGCGCTTCCTGACGAATAACGTCGAGAGGCTTGGAGCGAACTCTGCCGCGCGCGTAGGGAATAATACAGTAGGTACAGAAGCGGTTACAGCCGTCCTCGATCTTGATACAGGCGCGGGTACGCTCGTTGAAAGCGGAGATCTGCATCGGCTCAAAAGCCTCGTTCTTCTCGTGCGAACCGATACGAATGATTGGCTGACGCGTAGCCATATACTCTTCCAAAAGAGAAGCAATATCCCTTCTTGCAGTATTCCCCATCACGATATCACAGCCCGCAAAGGCGCCGGGATCATCCGATACCGCCTGAGGCATACAGCCGCACAGGATAATGATACAATCGGGATTCTCACGGCGGATACGATGAATATATTTACGGTTTTTCGCGTCGGCAGTCGCCGTCACCGTACAGGAATTGACGATACAGATATCGCTTTCGCTGTAACTGTCCGCTTTGATATAACCCGCACGATCCAGCAGTTCAGCCATCACCTCAGACTCGTACTGGTTCACCTTGCATCCGAGGGTTATGATATGATATTTCACATCGATCACCACGTTCATAAATCTTAGTACAGTATAATGATTCTGACAGATAAAGTCAATAGACGCCCAATGTTTCATGTGAAACAATTGTTCGAATTCTGCTGATAAAGTCAGGGGACAGACCGAAGCCTGTCCCCTGTCAGGTTAATTATAGTTTATAATAGGTAATGGAATAATAATCAATAATTCCAGCCGGTTACTTTATAGTGACCTTGGCTGTTCTTTGTACCGTCCATCCAGTAGCCGTCATAGGTACCGAAATCGGTGATATCCTCGGTCTGAGCGCCGTTGCCGTTGTTCAGGATGACGCCGACAGCGCCTTCGGGAACATAGCAGCGGAACTGGGTCTCACCGTAATCGTTGGTGATGGTCTCCGCCTGAGAAGCGCCGGGCCACTCGCCGTTCAGAGCGGTACCGTTAGCATCCCATGCATAGACGTACGCGGAACCCCAGTTGAAGTTGTCGGTCAGCAGGAAGGAGATCTGATCGCCTCCGCCGCCCTCAGTGGGCTGCTCAGATTCGGGATAAGTGAAATAACCCACCTCAAAATGGCCGAGGTTGTTCGTAGTATTGGTCGGGTAAACGCCGTTGCCTTGCGCGAGGATCTCCGAAACCGAAGCATCAACAGTCTGACCGCCGGAACCGTTAAAGATGATATGATCATATTCGCCGGTGCTGAAGGTCATGCTCCAGTACTTGCCGCCGACTTGCGTCGCAGGTTCACCGGGCCACTCGGTGGTGCCGCCCATGTCGTTCCACATATGAGCTTTGACAGAACTCCAGTTTTTATCGTTGCGGAAGTATATGGTAACGGTGTCCGGAACAGGAGCGTCGGTCGGCTGAGGAGCGTCGGTCGGCTGGGGAGCGTCGGTCGGCTGAGGCGTAGTGGGCTGAGGCGTAGTGGGCTGAGGAGCATCGCCGTCAACATAGAAGATCTCTTCTACGTGATACTGATTGCCCATACCTGCCAAGTAGCGCTGCAGCAGCGTAACGTCGATAGACTCAACCGATTTATTGCTGTCGATATCGGCAGCGAGAACGCCGTCGGCGGAAAGGGCTTTGATATTCGCGAGATGACGCTGCATCATGGTGACGTCAAGTACGCAAACGACAGTATCCTGATCTGCGTCGCCGCGAAGGATCGGTCTGCCGACAGGCTGAGTCGGTGCGGGCTGAGTGGGCTCGGGCTGAGTAGGAGCAGGCTCTGTGGGATCATTGCCGCCGGAAGTTAAGCTGGTATCGGCATTGGTCAGGGTCGCTACAGGATAATCGCCGTAGTCCTCAAAGCGGAGATCACGCAGGATCATCGCGCCGACGAGCTGATAACCGCCGTTCTCACGGTTTGCCTTACTATTGGCGGTACCGAAGTTGACGACTGTCTCGGGCATGGTACGGCCGCAGTAGCCCTGGCATTCGCTGAAGCTGTGGAACATGTGATAGCGACCGTAAGAGTCTGCTTTCGACTTTTCGGTGTACTGAGAAGCGATGAAACCTTCGTTGAACTTTACGTAGTTGGTGCTTGCGGGTACATCGTAAGAATAAATGCCGGTCTGTCCGGAAACAGGAGTCATCTTGTACGCGTCATACGCGGCAAGCTGAGTAGAAGGAGAAATGCCGGTTTTGCAGTATGCATAGATACCGACTTGGCCGGAACTCTCATAGGGCCACTTCATCACATTGTTATCGAAGTAAACCTTCTTGGTCTCGTTGGCGTTCTTCTTCTTGATATTGTAGGTGCGCTCGACAGTCTTGGTGCCGTTGGTAGCAGTGACCTTGATATCAACGCTCTTGCCGTAAGGAATGGTGCTGTTGAGGGTAAAGGTGGTGGAACCGGAAACCGTCTTCGCCGCAAGGTTGGATACCTTGATCTGAGCGGAGGTCGCGTTCTTGAGGTCGACCTTGACAGTAGCGGTAGCGTTGGTGTAACGATTGAGAACCTCAGGGGTAAGCTCAGTGCCGTCGAGAGAAACCTTGATCTCGGGAGCGGTATTCGCAGCGGTAGCGTTGTAGATGACCGCAACGCCGGTGGAACCGATGTTACCGGTGATCTTGCCGCCGGAAACCTGGAAGGTGTTGCCGGAAACCTGATCCGTATAGGAGCCGTTCGCCATAGAGCAGGTCTGGCTGACGGAACCTGCGGAACCGTTCAGATCAACGATCACCATACCGGCAGTACCGCGCTGTACGAACAGCTTGGAACCGTTAGCGGTAACATTCTCGCTCTGGCCCGCGAAAGCGTTCTTGAAGTGGTTGACTGCGACGACGGTCGGGTCTTTCCATGTCTCAGCGGAGCCGGGAGCGCCCATCAGCTCATCGTACTTGATGAAGCCGGGAGAATCGATCTGTTCATGCTTCGGACGAACAAAGAACAGAGCGGGAGCGTCCTTGCGGGCGCCGATGGCAGCCCAGCCGAGGATCTGCTGATTCTTGGTCAGGCCGGTGGAAGTGCCGGAGCAGAAGTTATCGTGAGACTCGACCCACAGAACGTTCTGGCTCTTCTGAGAACCGGTGTAGCCGTAGTCGACAAGACCGGAAGCGTTCTTGGAAGACAGAGCGCCGCGGACGGTGTTGCCGTACGCATAATCTGTAACGTTGATGTACTTAGTGTAGGAAGAGATCTGGAACTTACCTGCGGAGTCAAGGATCTCGCCGTAGATATAGGCGCTGGAGTTCTTCGACTTGATCGCGCTGGTGACGTTCGGCCAGAACTGGGAAGCGTATGAGCCGTCATCGGGCGTCTCGATGTGCTTCGCGGCGTCGAAACGGAAGCCGTCGACGCCATTATCGGCCAGCGGGTTGAGCAGGTTATTAATGAGATACTGTTGATAAGAGGTATTGCCGGTGTTGATATCGGGGAGCTGGTTGTCAAGGTCGCCCTGTACCTGATGTCTGCGGTCGCTGTCGTCCGCGTTGAGCGTATGATTGAGCAGATTGCTGTTGCGGGTGTAATTTTTCAGGTTCGAGCTGACGTCTGATGTTTCCTTTTTGGATGTACAGTTCTGAACATGGTTGGTAACGACGTCGGCGATGACTTTGATGCCGTACTTGTGCAGTTCGGTGGTAGCATCCTGTA
>JAFRBD010000136.1 GCA_017405065.1 Ruminococcus sp.
ATCCCTTCAAATTGATTTCTTAAGAATAAACTGTTAGTTCTGTAATTATAGTTTTCTTCTGTCATATATATCCTCCTAAAAGTCCTTTCACTTATGAGGTGAAAACTGAAAAAGTTGCAGAAGAATATGCAACTAAATGCAAAAAAGTATAAAAACAAAAACTGCCGACATAAGTCGACAGTTTTCGACATTGGTCCGAGTGACAGTATGTGAACCTGCGACCTGATGGTCCCAAACCACCCGCGCGACCACCTGCGCTACACCCGGAAATGATTATTCTTTTGTGTTTGTTTGTGGTCATCGTTGTGGTCAGGCGGTGGTTTGCCGATCAACTGATGATGAAGAACCCCACTGTTTAAGCGGTTGTTTGAGGGTGTTCAGCTCAAGCGTCGGATTTGATACCATACTCCCAAAGCAGGCGCGCTTCCAACTGCGCTACACCCCGATAAAGTGTTGCCGCGTTCGCAATCGGATCACTGTCGTTTTCTCGTTTACATTGTGTTTCATTATGCCCAAAAAAAATTTTTTGTCAACCTTCAAAAACCTTGATTTTGGCTATTGTGTTTTGTCGAAAAAAGGAATATAATACATCTTGCGAAGGCGGTATCGCCGCGTAAATCATCAAGAAGGAGGGTTCATATGCGCACGCGGATCTTCAGGATCGCTGCAGCCGTATTGCTGACGGCGGTCGTTGTATTCGGACTGACTTTACATGCTTCGGCGCTGGATGATACCTACCGCTTTGATGATATCGAAATGTCGATCAAATTCCCTAAGAACTTTCCTGTCGTCACCGTCAACTCTTCGCGCGACGATCCGGTGTTCGGCGAGCTGGGCCTCGATTATGACGAAACGATGACCGCCTTTCAGACCGCCGATATCTATCTGCGCGCCTACGAGCCGGACATGGCTTACCAGATCAGCATGACGGTGACCAAGAACGAGAATACCGCCTCGATCAACAATTATGCCGATCTGACCTCAGCGGAGCGCAAGTCGATCCTCGACGCCGTGCAAAGCGACGAAAGCGTCAGCACGGCGGTTGAAGTGAAGCATAACGGCAATATCTTTATCGACTCACAGCGTCAGGTGTCGGTGGACGGCGAAACGGTCTACATCAACCTGAGCAATACCGTCGTCAACGGCATACAGTTCGACTTGACGCAGCAGAAAACCGGAGAGGAGATCACCGCCGAAGAATCGAAAGCGCTGACAAACGCGGCGAATTCCATGAGCTTTGATCATGTCCGCCGCAATACGGGGCCTGTTTTCGACTGGTGGCGGCTGCTGCTGTGGGTCGTGATCCTCGCGGGACTGGCAGTGGCGATCTCTGTCATCTATCGCCGGTATAACGCTTCCAATAAGCGAAAGCTCGAAGAACGCCGCAGCATGCGCAGGGCTTCTTCCGGATCCGACGAGGAAGAATCGGCGCACGCGGAAGCGCCCAAGCCGATGACCTTTGAAGAGTCGCTCGGCTACAAGGATGACGAGGAGTTCTCCGAACGCGCCGACGCCGACGAGATGGCGGGCACCGATATCAAGATCAGAGAACGGGATCCCAACAAGGGAATCAATTTCTTTGAGGATGAAGGGTCGGGTATCGACGACGGCACCGATTACTTCGATACCTATTTTGAAGAGCCGACCGAGAAGCGTACATGGTACCAGCGGTTCGGCAGTGCGATCGCGTCTTATGTGAAGATCGCGTTCAACCATATCGGCATCTTCTTCAGGAATCTGTTCGGCAGGATATTCGGGAAAAAGAAATAGATACAGCAAACGGACAGGTTTCGCGCCTGTCCGTTTTGAATTGATTGACAAAGATATGCGGTCGGTGAACAGCCGGTCAATAATGCGCGCGTTCACATTTTTGTGGGCGCGTTGATTTTTTCGGCTGTTTTGAGGGGTCGCGTTTACTTTTTCAAGGGGTGCGGTCAAATATCAATTGTCATTGCGAGGGCTTTAGCCCGTGGCAATCCCACAAAGAGGAGCAGAGCCTTTAGCATGAGAAAAACCATACCACTGACATTGTATCAATGGTATGGTCTTAATATGGTGGGCCATCAGTATGCATGATCTGTAGGTAACAGGCTGCTTCGTCTTCGGATCGTCACCTCCTGTCAGGAGCCGCGCCTACGCTTTCGCTAAAAACGCCATACTATGGCGTTTTTGCCGGCGTTCGGAGCGACTGCGCGCTCCTCGCTTGGCACGCTCACCTTCGAGCCCCTGATGACCCACGCCGAATATAGTTGCAGGGGGATACCATGCGGTATCCCCCTGCAATCTATATGGAGCAAGACCATGAAAATGATACAGTCGGGATATGCGGTCGGTGAGTTGCTGGTTTACTACCTCGCGTTCACTTTTTGGTGTTTGCGTTCACTTTTTCGAGGCTGCGTTCAGTTTTTGACCCCCTGCGTTCACTTTTGCAGGGGGTGCGTTCATTTTCGAGAAATAACGGTTGCAAAAACACGATGGATATGGTACGATAAAGGAGCCAACAATTGTACAACTGAATAACGACATTTTTATTCCTTTTAAGAATTATTAGATTCAAACTGGGGATAGTGTTTTTATTATTTGATAAAAACACTATGCTCTATTCAACTATCCCTTTGGACTTATTATTCTTAATAGGACTAATGATGTTGTACAATTGTTTGGCGACGATTTGGAGCTGTGTGTTTTTTGGCGCATGACTTCGGTTGTGCGTCTTTTTTTTATTTCAAAGGGGAACCGATAATGAGCAAAAAAATAAATGTATATCCTTCGATCGATCAACCTCAGTTTAAATACTACAGAAATAGTCCTGTAAGACAAATCAATACCGAACAGACGATATACAATCTAATTTTTTCTACAAACAATAACAACCTCGACTCACAAGCTATAGAGTATTTAGGTGTAGAGTGGACGTTCGATAAACTGAAACGTGAAACTGATAAAGCTGCTTCAGCATTCTATAACAGTGGACTGAGAAAAGGTGATACGGTACTTATCGGTGTTTCAAATTGTCCCGAGGTAGTTGTTACTCTTTTGGCTTTGAACAAAATCGGGGTAGTATCAAAGTGGTTTGATGTCAGAGCAAGTGAAAAAGATATAGATGAATATGCTAACCAGAGCAAATGCCGATATATCATTGCTTTTGATATGTTGTTACCTAAAATACAAACCATTCTCGATACCACAGCACTGGAGAAAGTTATAATCATAACACCTGCTGATTCTTTGTCAAGAATGAAGCAAATCGGTTATGCAGCAAAAGTTAAACTGTCGATTCCCAAAGACAGCAGATATTTCAGATTCTATAGCTTCATTCAATCCTATAAAAGTGATATAGTTGAATGTGTTGATTTTGATAGAAATCGTCCTTCGGTGATGATTCAGTCAAGCGGTACGACCGGCAAGCCTAAAGTAATTGTGCATTCCGATTATTCTGCATCTTCTTGCGCCAGAAGTTTATCATACTCAGATCTTCCGTTAGGAAATAATAAGGTTTTATTAAACCTTCTGCCGCCGTGGATTGCTTATGCGCTTGGAGAAGCTATTTTATATCCGTTAGCTATGGGCAGTAAAGTAATCCTATGTCCAACATTTGATCCTGATGCGATTATGCCATACATAGGAAGGTTTACCGTGTCAATGGCAGCTCCTTTTCACTACCGTTATCTTTATGATCACTTTGATGAGCTGTCGGACAAGAAAAAGAAAGTATTATATGATACAGTAGATAGTTTTATCTCAGGCGGAGATAAGATTTCAGTTGAAGAAAACGCGAGATTTGAAGCAAGGTTTAAGACAGTATTGGTCAATGGTTATGGTAACAATGAAGGCTGGGGCTGCTTAACGGTTAACTCTGTTTTGAATAATAGATACGGCTCAGTCGGTTTGCCAAAATACGATGAAACTGTTATTGCATATGATAATGATACCGAAAAAGAATTACCGTACAATACCGCAGGTGAGATTTGTGCTTTAGCCAATACAATGTTTTTATACTATGAAGGAAATGAAAACGACACAAATACTGTCAGGCGATTGCACCCAGACGGGAAAGTATGGTTACATACAGGCGATTTAGGTGTTATCGACGAGGATGGCTTTATCTTTTTACAAGGGCGGTTGCGCCGGGTTATAGTACGGTTAGGTTTTAAGATTTCTGCTTATACCATCGAAGATAAAATCAGCGAACATCCATTTGTAAAAGAATGTGTTGCAGTTGAGGTTGAAGACAGAGATGAAGAACACGTTCCAATGGCTTTTGTATTGGTTAATACTGATATCACCAATACAGAAGTAGAAATAATTGAAAGCATACTAAATAAGTGTCGGAATGAATTGAAGGAATATGAAGTACCTAAACACATTAAGATAGTTGACTCTTTACCTTATACTCAAAACGGGAAGTATGATTTTAGAGCTTTAGAAATAATAGGAAATGAATATGTAAAATCGTTATAGTTTCAACTCACCGACCGCATATGGTGAGCCACCGACCGTAAAAGCGAACTCACCGACCGCATAAGGCTATAGACCGACCGCATATCGCAACTCACCGACCGCTTAACAATTATAGTTCTGAATTAGAATTAAAAAATGAATGCTCTGTTTTTCTGAATTTGAGAAACAGGGCGTTTTTTATCGGTAGAGATTGCCGCGTCGCGTCGCTCCTCGCAATGACAATCTGTAAAAATGGCTTAGGAATGAGAAAAACCATACCACTGACATTGTATCAATGGTATGGTCTTAATATGGTGGGCCATCAGTATGCATGATCTGTAGGTAACAGGCTGCCTCGTCTTCGGATCGTCACCTCCTGACAGGAGTCGCGCCTACGCTTTCGCTAAAAACGCCATACTATGGCGTTTTTGCCGGCGTTCGGAGCGACTGCGCGCTCCTCGCTTGGCACGCTCACCTTCGAGTCCCTGATGACCCACGCCGAATATAGTTGCAGGGGGATACCATGCGGTATCCCCCTGCAATCTATATGGTGGGCCATCAGGGACTCGAACCCCGGACCGACCGGTTATGAGCCGGTTGCTCTAACCAACTGAGCTAATGGCCCCTGCTGCTCTGTTTTTAGCTCAATCATTATAGCAAGGAATATCGCATTTGTCAACAAGGGTTTCCGGGTTTTCGAAGGATTCATTCTTCACTTTATCATTTCTGATCGTCAGATCATTTCAAAAGGCTTGATCGACCCTCGGATCCGATTGAGAAAGAGTGAAATGAGTCGTCTATCCGATCGGATTTCTTGCTGTTTCGTATTGTAATCGCAGTTGATGTGATGTATAATATCAGCAAAGCTGAGGCGGGCAGAATCAGAAAGAGGCGGTTATCGGTGTTAGAGATCTATTACGGTGAAGCAAAGGGCAAAACCAGCTTGTGCACGGGCGCTGCGGTGAGAGCGGCGCTGAAGGAAAAGAACGTCCTGCTGGCGAGCTTTGAAGAGGATTACGATGATTACGTCAGGCTCTTTGATATGGCGCCGCATATCACCCGACTGACGCTGCCGCAGAGCGCCGGCGTACGAGAGTGCTTTGATCACGCGGTACGCATGGCGATGACGTTCCGGTATGCGGTGCTGATCCTCGACGGCGTTTTTGACAGCGTCGGAAGGGGAGCGCTCAGCGAGTCTGAGGTATATGAATTCCTGTCCAACGCGCCCGACAGTATGGAGATCATCTGCACGGGCGTTACGGTGCAGGAGCGATTCCTGCCCCTCGCCGACGAAATTGTGGAGATGAAAAAAGGATAATTTGGTGAATCATCACATAGCGGAGGGAGCGATCTCTCCGCTTTTTTTTCTTGAAAAGAAAGTTAGTTTCCGATCGGCTTTTCGGTTTTTTTCACAGGAGAAAAATGACAGGGGATTTTAGTCAAATTCACCAGAATTTATGCGCTATTCGAAGAATAAACCTATTTGACAGAAGTACCCTCGTATGGTAAAATACAGACAACAAATTACCCAACAAATCTTTAAGGCGATACCGTGATATCGACAAGATCTGATAATATGGATACGGGTCAAAGTACCCGGGATTTTGTGTGTGCAGTCTCGCCGTGTGTGAGGCTTTTTGTTTAATCAATTCGAGTGCGAAAGGAGAATAACGATGGGCGAGCTGAAGATCTATACCTGTACGAAACATGATATGACAGATGTTTTGCCCTCGGTAGACCATGCTCTTTTCTGCCCTGAGGACTTTTCGCAGTGCTCTGATAATATTGTTGCCTTTCCCGGCTTTTGTGATGTGCATGTGCATTTTCGCGAGCCGGGATTTTCTTATAAAGAAAAAATCGCGACCGGATCCCTTGCCGCGGCACGCGGAGGGTACACCGCCGTATGCACGATGCCGAACCTCAGCCCCGTCCCCGACAGCGTTGATAATCTGCAAAAGCAGCTCGAGATCATCGGGCGTGACGCGGTCATCGACGTCCTGCCCTACGGCGCGATCACCGTGGGCGAGAGGGGAGAGCAGCTCGCCGATCTGGAGGGCATGGCAAAAGACGTCGTCGCCTTTTCGGACGACGGCAGAGGCGTGCAGAGCGCCGATATGATGCGCGAGGCGATGCTGCGGGCGAAAGCGCTCGGCAAGCTGATCGTCGCGCACTGCGAGGACAACAGCCTGCTGCACGGCGGCTATATCCACGACGGTAAATATGCCGCCGAACACGGGCACCGCGGGATCTGCTCCGAAAGCGAGTGGCGCCCCATCAAACGGGATATCGAGCTGTGCCGTCAGACCGGCTGCGGTTACCATGTCTGTCATATTTCGACTAAGGAAAGCGTCGAGCTGATCCGTCGGGCAAAGGCAGAGGGCGTGGATATCACCTGCGAGACCGCGCCGCATTACCTCGTGATGGACGACAGCGATCTTAGAGAGGACGGACGCTTCAAGATGAACCCGCCCCTGCGCGATAAAGCCGACCGCGAGGCATTGATACAGGGTGTTCAAGACGGCACGATCGACATGATCTCTACCGACCACGCGCCACACAGCGCCGAGGAAAAGTCACGAGGACTCGAAAAGTCCGCCTTCGGTATCGTCGGGATCGAGACAGCCTTTCCCGTCCTGTACACCGAGCTGGTCAGAACCGGCGTGATCACCATGGACAGACTCATGGAGCTGCTGGCGTTCAACGCGAGAAAGCGTTTCAATATTCCGATCAAGAAAAATGATTATACGATCTGGGATCTGGATCGGGAATTCACCGTCGATCCCGCCGACTTTTTGTCGATGGGTAAGGCGACGCCCTTTGAGGGCCGGCAGCTCAGCGGCGTATGCCTGATGACCGTCAAGGACGGCAGGGTCGTATATAGGGTGTAAAGCCTCCCTTTTCCAAGGGAGGTGGCTCCGCAGGAGCCGGAGGGTTGAAAAGCATTTCCTATTCATCCGTAATCATTCAGAGAGAAACATATAGCAGCCCTCAGTCGCGTGACACAAGTGTCCGCGACAGCTCCCTTAGAAAAGGGAGCCTTAAAATGTCTATCTGCACTTTATCATAGATTTGTAATAACCATTCACCGACGGCATAGCCGCCAAATTTGGGAGGTATGAAAAATGGCAAAAAGAACTGATGTGAAAAAGGTGCTTATCATCGGCTCGGGGCCTATCGTGATCGGTCAGGCAGCCGAGTTTGACTACGCAGGCACCCAGGCGTGTCTGGCGCTGAAGGAGGAGGGTTACGAGGTCATCCTGTGCAACAGTAACCCCGCGACGATCATGACCGATACCCAGATCGCGGACAAGGTCTATATGGAGCCGCTGACCCTCGAGTATATCGCGAAGATCCTGCGTTATGAGCGTCCCGACGCGATCGTGCCGGGTATCGGCGGACAGACAGGTCTGAACCTCGCGATGCAGTTAGAGCGCAAGGGCATCCTGAAGGAGTGCGGCGTTAAGCTGCTGGGCACCTCGTCCGAGAGCATCGAGCGCGCTGAGGACAGAGAGCTGTTCAAGGAAATGTGCGAATCGATCGGCGAGCCGGTCATCCCCTCACAGATCACCTATGATCTGGAAGAAGCAAAGAAAGCGGCGCTGGATATCGGCTATCCGGTGGTTCTGCGCCCCGCGTTTACTCTCGGCGGAACAGGCGGCGGCTTTGCCAACAATGAAGAAGAGCTGATCGAGATCGGCAGACAGGCTTTCGCGCTCAGCCCCGTGCATCAGGTGCTGATCGAGAAGTCCGTCAAGGGCTATAAAGAAATCGAGTTCGAGGTCATGCGCGACTCGAACGACCATGCCATCACCATCTGCGGCATGGAGAACGTCGACCCCGTCGGCGTCCACACCGGCGACAGCATCGTCGTCGCGCCGATCCTTTCGCTGAACGAGCATGATCTGAAGATGCTCAACGACAGCGCGATCAAGATCATCCGCGAGCTGAAGATCGAGGGCGGCTGCAACGTGCAGTTCGCGCTGAATCCGACCTCCAGTGAATACTACCTGATCGAGGTCAACCCCAGAGTGTCGCGTTCCTCTGCGCTCGCTTCTAAGGCGAGCGGTTATCCGATCGCAAGAGTGACCGCGAAGATCGCCATGGGTATGGCGCTCGAAGAGATCCCGGTCGCGGGCGGTACGGCGGCGATCGAGCCCTCGCTCGACTATATCGTCGCGAAGTTCCCGCGTTTTCCCTTTGATAAATTCGCCGACGCGCCCAACACCCTCGGCACCCAGATGAAGGCGACCGGCGAGGTCATGGGCATCGGTTCTACGCTCGAGGAATGCTGTCTGAAATCCGTCCGTTCTCTTGAAACGGGCGTGTGCCACTTCCATCTCGCGAAGTTTGACGGCTTTACCGACGACGAGCTGTTCGATTATATCAGCGAGTTCAAGGACGACAATGTCTATGCGGTATTCGAGCTGCTCAGACGCGGCGCGTCGATCGAAAAGCTCCATGAGATCACCATGATCACCGAGCTGTTCCTTGAAAGCTTCAAAAAGATCGTCGACATGGAGAACACCATAAGGACGAACAAGGGCGATATCGAGACCCTGAAAGCCGCAAAGATCATGGGCTTCTCCGACGCGTATATCAGCACGCTCTGGGGTATCCCCGAGGTCGAGATCTATCAGACAAGAAAGAACAACGGTATCACCCCTGTCTTCAGAATGGTCGATACCCTCCATACAGGAAAGTACATCGCCTATCTCTATTCGTCCTACACAGGCGAGAACGCCTCGCGCCTTTCCGATAAAAAGAAGATCGTCGTGCTCGGCGCGGGCCCGATCCGTATCGGTCAGGGCGTAGAGTTCGACTACTCCACCGTCCACGCGGTGCAGACCATCCGCAGGGCGGGTTATGAAGCCATCATCATCAATAATAACCCCGAGACGGTCTCC
>JAFRBD010000137.1 GCA_017405065.1 Ruminococcus sp.
ACCGACGGACACAAGGTATCGCGCGCAAAGCTCGCGTATCTGATCGACGCGACCGCGGCTCCTGTCTGCATGATCGCGCCCGTATCCTCGTGGGCGGCGGCTGTCGCCTCCTATGCCGAGGACGGTCAGGGCTTAAAGCTCTTCATTACCGCGATCCCCTACAACTTCTATTCTCTGCTGACCTTCGTCTTCATCATCGCGATCTGTGTGATGGGCTTCGATTACGGCTCCATGGCGATGCATGAGTACAATGCGCAGTATAAGAACGATCTCTACACCACCGGCGAGAGAGTCGACAAGGAACTCGAGAACGAGGGCGTCAACCCCAACGGCAAGGTCATCGACCTGATCCTGCCCGTGATCTTCCTGATCGTCGTTTCCGTCTTTGCCATGGTCTATAACGGTGGCATCCTCGACGGCGCATCCTTTGTCGACGCGTTCGGCGACACCGACGCTACCGTCGCCCTGCCGTGGGCGGGTGCGATCGCGCTGGTATTCACCATCCTCTACCTGATATGCCGCAAGATCGTCACCTTCAAGGAGGCGATGGAACAGGTCCCGAAGGGCTTCTTCGCGATGGTTCCTCCCATCCTGATCCTCACCTTTGCTACCGCGCTGAAGAATATGACAGGGCTCTTGGGCGCGAAGTACTTTGTCGCATACATGATGAGCGGCGCCGCCGCGCAGCTGGCGAACTTCCTGCCTGCGATCATTTTCTTAGTGGCGTGCCTGCTGTCCTTCGCGACCGGTACCTCATGGGGCACCTTCGGTATCCTCATCCCGATCGTCCTGTCCATCTTCCCGACCGGCGAGCTGCAGGTCATCGGTATCTCCGCCTGCCTCGCGGGCGCTGTCTGCGGCGACCACTGCTCCCCGATCTCCGACACCACCATCATGTCCTCCGCGGGCGCGCAGTGTAACCATATCAACCACGTCAGTACGCAGCTGCCGTACGCGATCACCGTCGCGGGCGTATCCTTTGTCAGTTTTATCGTCGCGGGCTTTGTCCAGAGCTGGTATATCGCTCTGCCCGTCGGCGTTGTGCTGATGCTCGGTACGATGTTCGTCATCAAGTTCGTTGCCAAGAACCGCCAGAAGGCGGACGCCGGCAAGGCTTGATCGAAAGCGGCGTCAATTTCATCATATTGAAAGAAACAGCTCCCTTTGTCACACCGACAGAGGGAGCTTGTTGATTGAGTGAGCGCGTTTGGACAGTATCATGAAGCCGCGCCGTACAAACATAACTCCCCTGTGACAATGCATCACAGGGGAGCTTTTCATTCATCCGTGATTCAAACAAGCTGTCGCTTGTTCTGTTCGGCGATTCTGTTTCTTTCGGATTGCCCCAATTACGGACAGAGAGCCGATGCCGGTTACATCGTCGCGCCGATCTGCGTATAGACAAGATAACTCATCGCGCAGAAGGCGGCGGTCAGCGCATACACGATCCGTCTGAACCATGCCGCGGCGGCTTTTGTGCTGCTTTCTGTCTTTTGCAGCGCCATCGCCGTCCCCATGACCGCCAGCGGGATCAGCGGCATCGCATAGCGGATGTTATAGGTACAGGTGAAGGGGTAAGCGATCGCGAACATGTAGTAGCTGACGAAATGTACGCCGTACAGCAGTGAAAAGTAGAATCGCTCAACTCCGTTGATCAGCTCGCTCTTTCGGATCATCATGACGATGAAGCAGATGAAGCTCACCGCCGCCAGAACGACCGAAAGCCAGTAGAGGATCGGCGCGGTCACGGTGATCTGCGGAAAATGCTCTGCCGTGATGCTGTTGGTGCCTTCGTCAAACATCGCGGTCTTCAGCAGTCCGAGCGTGGGATTGGTTTCATTATACGGCGAGCCGTACGCGGTGAAAGCGTCGTATACATAGGTGAGCTGCTGACCGCCAAAGCCGAAGAAGCGCTCCGCAAGACTCAGATTGCCCGAGTAGATGGGGTCGCCGGTATTCAGAAGCGGGATGTAGGTCAGCGGCACCTTGAACTTGATCAGATTGCGCACCTGCCACCACAGCCCGAGCGGGACGCAGATCACGCCGAACACGGCGTACTGTCCGATGTATCTCAGCGGCTTGTTCTTTTCTTTGATGCTCCTGATCAGGATGACGAGGAACAGGAAGGCTACCGCGGGCGCGACCATCCAGCCCGAGAGCTTGGTCATCATCCCCAGACCGATGCAGAAGGCGAGGGGGATGATATTGCGCATCGTCGGCTCTCTGTACCATCTCAGTCCCCATAAGATCGCCGCCATCACAAAGAGGAACAGCAGGATATCGTTGTTGAATTCTCCGCCGAAGAGAATGAACGTGGGATGAAAGCACATGAACGCCATCGCCATGATCAGCGGCTTGCCTTTGAGCTTAACCATGCGGAAGATACGGTAGCTGACGATCATCGAGAGCGACGAGTAAAGCATCGGCAGGATCTGCAGCGCTTCACACGCTTTGTTGTATTCCACTCCCAGCAGGGTCAGTAATCTGAGCAATGCCGCCATCAGCCAGTGATGAAGCGGCGGATGATAATACTGCCAGATGTTGCGAACGTCAAAGTCGGGCAGCTTCAGTCCGTTATTGTACCAGTATTCGATATAGTTGGCGTGTCCCCATTTCCAATTGAAAAAGCCGACGTCATGCTGACGGTCACGAAAGCCCGTATATAAGACATAGACAAAACGGATGGCGATGCCTAAGGCGATGAGCAGGGCGATGATCGTTGTGTCGCTGACTTCAAAATTGATCTTGATGAAGCCGATCAGCGCCGCCGCGACGACCAGAGCGACCACCGCGACCGCAAGCGCTTTGTTTTTGACATAGCCGATCGCCAGCATGCACGCTCCGATACAGGAAAGCGTTACGACACACAGGATCAATTTTTCGACAGGATCTTTGCCGAGACGGAAGAAGAATATCGCCGCTAAAGCAATGACGCCCGTGACAGCGCCGAGATAAATACAGCTGCCGGCGGTGATATTGGCGCGGTCGGCAAAGCCGAACGGCAGCAGCAGACCGCAGATGATAACGGTCAACAGATAAGGATGCCGGCGCATCAGGTTGAACAGCCCCTCAGGGGTGCGTTGGATTTTTTGTTTCATAAATTACCTCGAATGGTTGGATTAATGTGGAATGAAACAGCCTTCCCCTTGAGGGGAAGGCGGCTCGGCAAAGCCGAGACGGATGAGGTGGAAGCCTTTCTATTCCGTCTATATATGGCATGAGGCAGAAGCGTTTCCGCTTCATCCGCCGCAAGCGGCCTCCCTTCCCCTCAAGGGGAAGGCTTGTTACACATTGAACCGGAACAGGACGACGTCGCCGTCCTTCATGACGTATTCCTTGCCCTCTGAGCGTACCAGACCCTTTTCCTTTGCCGCCGTCATGGAGCCGCAGGCGATCAGATCGTCGAAGGCGATGACCTCCGCGCGGATGAAGCCGCGCTCAAAGTCGCTGTGGATCTTGCCCGCCGCCTGAGGCGCTTTGGTGCCGTTCTTGATCGTCCACGCGCGTACCTCCGGCTTGCCGGCGGTAAGGTAGGAGATCAGCCCCAGCAGGGTATAGCACTCGCTCACCAAACGGTCAAGGCCGCTCTGCTCGAGCCCCAGATCGCTGAGGAACATTTCCTTTTCCTCTTTGTCCAGCTCGACGATCTCAGCCTCCATCTCGGCGCAGATGGGCAGGACGCCCGCGTTCTGCTCCGCGGCGATCTCGCGCACTCTTTTCAGGCGTTCGTTGCTTTCGATGCCGTTTGCAAAGTCGTCCTCGCTCATGTTGGCGGCGAAGATGACGGGCTTGTTGGTCAGCAGCGCCACCTCGGCGAGCAGCGCCTTTTCGTCGTCGGTACATTCCACCGTTCTGGCGGGCTTGCCCTCGTTGAGCGTTTCCAGCACACGCTTGAAGAAATCGACCTGAGTCTGGAATTTCTTATCGCCCTTGACCATCTTCTGCGCCTTGTCGATCCTTCGCTGTACCATTTCGACGTCCGAAAGGATCAGCTCGAGGTCGATGGTCTCGATATCTCTGGCGGGGTCGACGGAACCTTCGACATGGATGATGTCGTCGTTGTCAAAGCAGCGCACCACATGCACGATCGCATCGCACTCGCGGATATTGGACAGGAACTTGTTGCCCAGTCCCTCGCCCTTGGAAGCGCCCTTGACCAGACCCGCGATATCGACGAATTCGATGACGGCGGGCGTGTACTTGTCGGGATGATACATCTCGGCGAGTTTGTCCAGCCGCTTGTCCGGTACCGCGACCACGCCGATATTCGGCTCGATGGTGCAGAAGGGGTAGTTCGCAGACTGCGCGCCCGCGTTGGTGATCGCGTTGAATAAGGTGGATTTGCCGACGTTCGGCAGTCCCACGATTCCTAATTTCATATATCTTCAACTCTCCTTTTCTGAGGATATTATAATTACCCATTATCAAATGTATTTTAGCATTATATATGGGAAAAGTCAATGTAACCGATATTGACAAACTTCAGAAAAATCAATAGAATGAAATCGGTGAGGATATGAAAAGCTATGATTACATTTTATTTGATCTGGACGGGACGCTGGTCGCGAGCGCGAAGAGCGTGGAGGTTTCGATTGCGCACGCTATGCAAACGCTCGGGCTGCCCTGTCCCGATCTGTCCGATTATTCTCTGTATGTCGGGCCGCCGCTCGAGGATACGATGCGCGGGCTGTGCGCCGTGCCTGAAGAGCTGATCCCCAAAGCGATGGAACTGTACCGCGCTTATTACGACGAGGTCGGTCAGAAGCAAAGCAGGCTGTTCGACGGCGTGACCGAAATGCTCGCAGTTCTGCGCCGGCGCGGAAAAAAGCTCGCGATCTGCACTTCCAAGAATGAGCCGGTCGCCGCGGCGGTTGCCGATACGATGGGACTGTCGCGTTATTTTGACGCGATCTGCGGCTCCTCCCTCGACGGCTCCCGCAAAAACAAAGCTGATCTGATACCCTACGCGCTGAAAGCGCTGGGATGTACCGATAAAGGGAAAGCCGTGATGGTAGGGGATACTCACTTCGACGCGCACGGCGCAAGGCTGGCGGGCGTGGTTTTTTTGGGCGTGACCTATGGTTACGGTACGCGCGGCAGCACGGAAGCCTGCGGCGCGGTAGGCTTTGCCGACAGCCCTGCAGAGATACCGAACGTCATCGATCGGTAATCATCCATCATTAATCATCCTTCATCCGCATATACTTTACCGGTGATGCTATGTTCCGCTCGGTAAAGTTCAAAAACATCCGACTGACGATCGTTTGCCTGCTCGGCGCTTTGCTGTTGGGGGCGATCTGCTTCTTCGCGATGCGCAGGGGAGCGCCCGATACCGTTGAGATAAACGGCGAAAGCTATCCGACGCGCGTTGAGAATGAAGCCGGCGTTGAGCGCTTTCTCGCAGCCTGCGGGTACGGATCGCCCGAGTTTCTATTTGCAAATGAGATCACCGTCCCGAAGCACTGGAACGATGTATATACGCGGTATAACGAGATGCAGCGCCAACAGGGCTTTGATCTGACGCCGTACAAGGGAAAACCCGCGAAAGAATATGTGTATTTTGTATCCGATATCCGCAGCGCGACCGTTTTGGTGAGCGGCGGCAGGATCATTGCCGCCCATGTCTGTGAATTTGACGGCAGTGAGGTGCGGATCATCAAACAGGGGTAAAAGATGAAAGAACGACTGGATAAATTCATTTCCTCCCAGACGGCTCTCAGCCGCAGGGAGGCACAGAAGGCGATCCGCGATGCTCGCGTGACCGTGAACGGTGCGACCGTGCGTGCTGCCGACGTCAGGATCGATACTGACAGCGATATCGTCGCCCTCGACGGACAATCGCTGACCTATCGGGAAAACGTCTATTATATGATGTACAAGCCTGCGGGAGTCGTATCCGCTACCGAGGACAGGGTCGAACGGACGGTGCTGGATATTTTACCGCCCGAGCTGCGCCGCAGCGGTCTTTTTCCTGCGGGAAGGCTGGACAAGGATACGACGGGCCTGCTGATCCTGACCGACGACGGCGATTACGCCCACAGGATGCTGTCGCCGAAAAAGCATGTTTGGAAGCGCTATATCGCCGTGCTTGACAAAGAACCCGACGAAAGCATTATCCGGAGCTTTGCGGACGGGATCACCCTCGGCGACGGCGCCGTATGCAAAAGCGGCAAAGCCGAGCTTCTCGGCGGGACAAGGGTCGCCGTACAGATCCGCGAGGGAAAGTATCATCAGGTCAAGCGGATGTTTGCGGCGCTCGGTTATCATGTCGTTTCCCTCGAGCGGGTGTGCATCGGCGCGCTGGAGCTGGACGGGCGGTTATCGCCCGGCGAGGCGCGTGAAATGAGCAGGGATGAAGCAGAGCTGGTGTTTGCACTAAACGATGCAAAAGCATAGTATTCCGATATTTTTGTCGACCGGAGCATATGACGGATAGGCGTCTCTCAACAAAACACACAAAAAACAGGGGCATTTGGCTTATATATCGGCTTTTTCCTTGTAAAAAACGCACAATTATGGAGCCTCTTTTTTTGACTTATCGGAATAATGCCTAAATATTGAGCGGAATATTTAGTAAAAAAATAAGTGGAACTGTACAAAAAAGTGTGCTATATTATAAACGTACACTTATCATAAGTGCGTAAAGCGTTATCCCGGTTAGTTTTTGCTGCACTTCTTAGGCGTGCAGATACTGGACAATAAATGGAGGTTTTTTAATGGCTAATGTATCACTGAGACATGTTTACAAGATTTATGACGGCGGCGTGACCGCTGTAACCGATTTCAACCTTGAGATCGAAGACAAGGAGTTTATCATTCTGGTAGGTCCTTCCGGATGCGGTAAGTCCACTACCCTGCGTATGGTAGCGGGTCTTGAGGATATCTCCAAGGGCGAGCTGTGGATCGGCGACAAGCTGTGCAATGACGTAGCTCCCAAGGACAGAGATATCGCGATGGTATTCCAGAACTACGCGCTGTATCCCCATATGACCGTTTACGATAACATGGCGTTCGGTCTGAAGCTCCGCAAGATGCCCAAGGAAGAGATCAAGCGCCGTGTAGGCGAGGCTGCCCGTATCCTCGGTATTGAGCAGTATCTTGACAGAAAGCCGAAGGCTCTGTCCGGCGGTCAGAGACAGCGTGTTGCGCTGGGTCGTGCGATCGTTCGTGATCCTAAGGTCTTCCTGCTTGACGAGCCGCTGTCCAACCTCGACGCAAAGCTCCGCGCCAACATGAGAACCGAGATCAGCAAGCTGTATCAGAAGCTCGGCACCACCTTTATCTATGTCACCCATGACCAGACAGAGGCTATGACGATGGGTACCCGTATCGTCGTTATGAAGGACGGCTTCATCCAGCAGGTCGATACGCCTCAGCATTTGTATGATCTGCCCTGCAACGAGTTCGTAGCTGGCTTCATCGGCTCTCCGCAGATGAACTTCATGGACGCTACTCTCGTTAAGGAAGGCGGCAAGTTTGCCCTCAAGTTTGACGAGTACACCGTAGTTCTGCCCGAGAGCAAGAACAAGAACGGCGTTCTCGAGCCTTATGCAGGCAAAGAAGTCCGCTTCGGTATCCGTCCCGAGCATATCCATGACGAGCCCGAGTTTATCGAGAAGTGTGAAGGCAAGAACGGCGTGATCAACGCGAATGTCGTTGTAACCGAGCTGATGGGCGCAGAGATCTATCTGTATGTCAACATCGGCGGCACCCAGTTCACCGCCCGCGTAGAGCCGACCTCCACCGCGAAGCCCGGCGACTATGTAGATATCGCCTTCGATCTCGAGCGCATCCATATCTTCGATAAGGACACCGAGATGACCATTACCAACTGATTCGATCAGTCGTAATGGAATAACACTGTTATTTACCATCAGCCCGCTGCGAAAACAGCGGGCTTTTTGGATTCGCGAAAGGCGGACAGGAGACTGAAGCCGAACCGCGCTCTCCCCGGAGCGCTTTGACAGGATCAAGAAAAGGAGGATAATGATGTCCAATTTCTGTACCAACTGCGGAAGTCCCGTAAACAGCAGCAGTCTTTTTTGCGAAAACTGCGGAGCCCCTCTCAATCAAACACAGAACAACGCACCATACGGCGAGCCTGACCGGCAGTCTTCGTTTGAGTATGCTCCCGAACAGTTCCAGCCTCAAAATATCGATTATCCGTCATCCGCGACACTGCCCGGGCAGAAGCCGAAAAACAAAAAACCGCTGATTATCGGTCTGATCGCCGGCGGCGCCGTGGTGATTACCGCTGTTGTATGTGTGCTGCTTTTTGTTCTTTTTCAGCCCAAGGAGTATCTGCTGTACAGCTATACCAAGGGAGAGACAGAAGATTATATTATGACGATGTGCAACAACGGAGAAAGCATCCCCTACAAGCTCGTCGTCAGCGGCAGTTCCGCCACGATCTATGACACAAAGAACGCCCGCACCGCGATGCTGAAATTTAACAAAACGGATCATACCGGAGTTATCATAGCCGCTGACTCCGCAGACGAAAAGGCTGTCAACGTCAGTATCAAAGAAAACGTATTTACGATAACTTACAACGACGAAACGATTGAATACATCATCTATGACCCCGAAGTCCTGAAAAACATCAGCGGAGATTATTTTGTCACCGATACAAGAGTCAAGGAAAAGAGTGAGTACGGCGAATATTTTGAGGATTGTGTACAATCCAAGCTGTATCTCGCCGCAAATCTTCATGTTTCCGCAGGAAAAGCGGAGGCAGTGGGAGATTTGTTGCTTACGGATGAAAGCAGAACCAAAAGCGCAGAGCTGAATTTTTCCTTTGATACCATGAAAGGATTCGTCAACGGCATCCTTTATGAGTATAGTTACGAGGTCTTTGTTTGTGCCGACAAAGATACTATCAGGATATACGGCCCGGACGAAAGAACCATGTTTTCTTTTTCCGGATGCGGAACAAGCGACCTTTCCGCCGCGGCGGGAGACTATGCAATGGTAAGCTTGTCCGGTTGTGATGACGTCAAAGAAACAATTGATGAGTTATACAAATATGTCGGCAATTATACCGATGCGCTTACTATGACGATGGATCCGGACGGTTACGGACAAGTTGATTTCAGCGGGGCGGAATATTTCAGCTTTTCGGTCAACAAGGATGATATGAGCGGTTTGGCGACGTATTCAAATGAATCGAACGAAAGTATTTTTGTTACTGTCAATCAAGATACCTTGACAATGTATTGCTTTACCTCGTTTATGATAATTGTTTTTGAAAGAACAGACGCTGATGAAGCCGATCTGAGTAATAAAGCCTTTCCGACCGGAGAATTCGTTCTGGCTTCCGATCCCGACAGTTACACGGATATGGTATTGAATCAATTTGCCTGGAATCAAAGAATGATGCCCGTAAAGTTGACGCTGAAATCCGACAGAACAGGAAAAATTACTTATGTGGATGATATTGTGTTTGCCGAATTCACGGTAAATGAAGACAAAATAACGGGTAAGATCGTTCTGGATAAGGACAAAAGCGAATATGATCTGTCTTTCCGGTTTACCGATCAGGATGTGGTATTATCCTTTAGCGGAGGGAAGTTTTCATATACAAAAAACCCAAAAGAATCGATTGAAAAATTACCGCACGGAGATGATTATAAGTCAGGAAAGTTGATTTCGTATACGCACAATACGAGCGAAAGCGAAGAATTTGTGTATACTTCTCCCGAAAATAAGATTGAAGATGCTCCGTTCAACACTATTTTTATCGGTTCCGACGATACCGATTACACGGTGATCCTTACTCCCTCAAATCTGGATAAAAATATGTCTGCAATTCAGAAAATGAAATATTACTGGAAAGGAAAAATCGATTTTGATAATATGACATTAGAGATTTCTCCGCCGGATATTTCATCGTACAAGGACGAAAAGCCGATAGATTTCTTCGTTACGGCAGGCGATAACCGAATAAAGCTGTATGATACTGCCAACAGCTCCGTATATGAGTTCAGCTACGATGAATAGACTTGAAGGATAAGCTCGTCAACAGATTGCAAGCCCGCTGTTTTTTACAGCGGGCTTTCTGTACGGAGGAATTGATCGGAAAAACAAAGCTGTTTCGGATGATCTTTTCAACATCTTGTGGTCGGATAGCTGCGCTGACACAATTTTCTCTAATGTTCACAAAAAATTTAAAAAATTGTAATTTCAGCGCTTTATTTCCGCGCTATTATCTGTTATATTGCAAATAAGGAAATTTGGTGCAGTTGAAAGTACCCAAAAAATGTGATGGGAAAGCCGTTTTTCGTTGTTGGGCGGGTCATATGGGTTTTGACAAAAGATTACTGTCGTGAAACAAAGATGAATAAATGTTCATCTTTTCGTCTTTTCGCATGAAAAAACCTGATTCATTTTGAAAAAAAGGTTGCTTTTTCTAATTCTTTTGTGTAAAATGTATATGAGATAGGTGGCTTCTTTAGGTAAATCACCAAATCGTTCGGTATTTTGACTATTTTTTATACGGAGGAGAACTATGTCCAACAGATTATTTCAGGGAGTTATTCATCAGATGAAGGACGCCATCGACAGAACCATCGGAGTTGTGGACGAGACTTCGGTCGTTATCGCGTGCTCGGAGCTGGGACGCATCGGCGAGGTGAATGAAAGCATCACCTCCGATACCCTTTCGGCTACCGTACCCTTCGTGATCAACGGACACACCTTCAAGTCCTTTGGCTCTTCAACGCGTTCCGAATATGCCGTATTTGTACAGGGCAGCGACGAGATCGCGCAGAAATACGCCCAGCTTTTGGCGGTTTCTCTGTCGTCTATCAAACAGTATTATGACGAAAAGTACGACCGCTCCAACTTTATCAAGAATGTCATTCTCGATAACATCCTGCCCGGCGATATTTATCTGAAGGCGCGCGAGCTGCGCTTCAACAGCGACGTCACCCGCGTCGTCATGCTGATCAAGATCACCTCCAAGACGGATGTGTCCGCTTTTGACGTCGTGCAGAATCTGTTCCCCGACAAGACGAAGGATTTCGTTATCAACATCAACGAGACCGATATCGCGCTGGTCAAGGAGATCAAGCCCGGCATCTCTACCAAGGATCTCGAAAAGCTGGCGGGCTCTATCGTCGATACCCTTTCCACCGAGTTCTATACCCACTGTGTCGTCGGTATGGGCACCTCTGTCACGGGCATCAAGGATCTGGCTCATTCCTTCAAGGAAGCGCAGGTCGCTCTTGAGGTCGGCAAGGTATTCGACACCGAGCGCACCATCGTCAGCTATGACAACCTCGGTATCGCCCGTCTGGTCTATCAGCTGCCGACCACTCTGTGCGAGATGTTCCTCAAAGAGGTGTTCAAGCGCGGTTCCATTGAGAGCCTCGATCAGGAGACCCTGTTCACCATCCAGAAGTTCTTTGAGAACAACCTGAACGTCTCCGAGACCTCCCGCAAGCTGTTCGTACACCGCAACACGCTGGTATACCGTTTGGAGAAGATCAAGAAGCTGACCGGTCTGGATCTGCGGGAGTTCGAGGACGCGATCGTATTCAAGGTAGCCTTGATGGTTAAGAAGTACCTGACCTCCAGCCCCACAAAATATTAAAATTGTTGTCATTGCGAACCCCTTCAGGGGCGCGGCAATCCCACAAAGAAAGGCAGAGCGTTTTTGATGAATAAAGCGGTACTGACGACAGGGGATTCCCGCGTTGCGGAATGACAGAACGGTTCCGTCACTAATCCCAAAAGGAATGGTATTATGATAGAATTCAAAAATGTATCCAAGGTATATGAAAGCAACGGCGTTCACGCGCTGGATCATGTATCCCTTAAAATCGACAAAGGCGAATTCGTCTTTATCGTCGGCGCGTCCGGCGCGGGCAAGAGTACTTTCCTCAAGCTGATCATGCGTGAGGAAACGCCTACCTCCGGTCAGATCGTCGTCAACGATATGCATCTGGAGAACATGAAGCGCCGCAAGGTGCCCTATCTCAGACGCACCATGGGCATCGTGTTCCAGGACTTCCGTCTGATCTCCAAAATGACGGTATATGAGAATGTCGCGTTCGCGATGCGCTGTGTCGGAAAGAAGAACGACAGTATCAAAAAGCGCGTTCCCTATATCCTTGAGCTAGTCGGTCTCGCCGATAAGGCGGACGATCATCCTTCGGAGCTTTCCGGCGGCGAGCAGCAGCGCGTATCGCTGGCGCGCGCACTGGTCAACAATCCCGAGATGATCATTGCCGACGAGCCTACGGGCAATATCGACCCCGAAATGAGCTACGAGATCATCGAGCTCCTTTCCGAAATCAACAAGAGAGGCACCACGGTGCTGGTGGTCACCCACGAGCATGAGCTGGTCAAATCTTTTGGCAAGCGAGTCATCACTATCGACGACGGCAGAGTAGTATCCGATTCCGACGACGATCGATTTGTCGCTATCTGAGAGCGGATCTGCGACGGAAAGGAATGAGATTATGAGCAGTTTTGGCTATCTTGTAAAAGAGGGCTTCAAGAATTTATTTCATAACCGTCTGATGAGCCTGGCGTCGATCGGCGTTCTGATATCCTGTCTGGTGCTGACGGGATCGGCGGTCATGCTGACGATCAACGTGTCCGGCATCGTCGATTCGGTCGGAGACACCAATGTTACCAAGGTATTCTTAGACGATAATTTCACGAAATTAGAAGCAGTATATAAAGGAAAAGAGATCAAGGAACTCGACAATGTATCCGACGTTCAGTTTATCGATAAGGACGAGTCCATCGAAGCCTACCGCGAGCAGCTCGGCGAGGAGGTCTTTGCCAATATGACCGGCGACGACAACCCCCTGCCGTACTCCTACAGTGTGACGATGGAGGATCTGTCCAAATACGATGAAACAGTCGCACAGATCAAGGCGATCGAGGGCGTCGCCTCCGTTTCGTCCCACCGCGAGGTGGCGGCGAAGCTGACCAGCCTGTCGTCCTTTATCACGACCATGAGCCTGTGGATCATCCTCGCGCTGGCGGTGATCTCTCTGTTTATCATCAGCAACACGATCCGCATGACCATGTTCTCGCACCGCTTTGAGATCAGCATCATGAAATCGGTCGGCGCGACCAACGCCTTTGTCCGTGTGCCCTTCGTCATCGAGGGCGTCATCATCGGCTTGGTTTCGGCGGCGATCTCTATCGGGATACTGTTCCTGCTGTCCGACGCGATCATCGGCTCGGTACAGAAGATCCTCGACTTCCCGTATATCCGATTCACGGATCCCGGTGTGATGTGGCCGATCATCGGCGCGTTTGTTGCGGCAGGCGTGCTGGTGGGCGTGTTCGGCAGTATGGTTTCCATCCGCCGTTACCTGACCCACGAGGGCAATGAGATTTTAGGGTGGTAATCGGTTCATATGTCATTGCGAGGGCTTTTAGCCCGCGGCAATCCCGCAAAGAGGGGGCAGGAAGCATCCTCTTAAACAGTATTGACGACAGGGGGATTCCCACGTCGGGATAAATCCCTCCTCGGAATGACAGTTGATCCTTTACCAAGTTCAATAAACAGAAACCACAAATTCAAAGCATAGGAGTGATTCTATGAAGAAGATTATATCTATTTGCTTAGCCGTTTTGATCATGGCAGGCGCAGTTGTATCCACCGCCGCGGCGACCATCAGCGAGCTGGAAGCCCGTCAGGCGGAGCTGGAAGCACAGCAGGCGGAGTATCAGCAGAGGCTCAACGACTCCAACGCCGCTGTTTCCGAACAGCAGCAGGAGGTCGACGCCCTTGTCGGTCAGGTGCAGTCCGTGACCGAAGAGATCCAGGTCTGCTACCAGAAGATCGAGATCTATGACGACAGGATCGCCGAAAAGCAGACGGCGATCGACGCCGCTAACGATGAGATCGAAGCGAACATGGACGTACTGCGTCAGCGTATCAAGACCATCTATATCTCCGGCGACGTCAGCGCGCTGGAAATCGTTCTGGGCGCGAAGGACTTCTCCGATTTCCTCGATAAGCTCCAGCTCGTACAGTATGTCAGCAACCATGACGAAGAGCTGATCAACGGTATCAAGGAACAGCTCGACGCTATCTCTGAAGAGAAGGCGGCGCTCGAGGCGGATAAAGCCGATTTAGAGGCGGAGCAGACTACTTTGACCGAGAAGCAGAACGAATTGAACACCCTGCTTGAAGAGAACAAGGAAACGCTCGCGAGCTTACAGAGCGAGGCAGCGGACGCGGAAATGCAGCTCAACCTCAGCGAGGAAGAGCTCAGCGGTCTGAGCGCGGAGATCCAGGAGTATTACCGCGCGCAGAGAGAGGCGCTGGCGGCTCAGCAGGCGGAGCAGTCTTCGGATGACGACGATGACGATGACGATGATGATAACGGCGGCAGTTCCTCCATTAACTACAGCGCTTCTCCGAGCGTAGAGACCGACGGCAGCTGGACATGGCCCGTCCCCGGCAACTACTGCATCACCTCGCAATACGGCGAGGGGCGCTCTTATGAGACGCATAACGCGCTGGATATCGGCACCTATATCGGCGAGCCGATCTACGCGGCAAATTCCGGTACGGTCGTATCCTCCAACAACTCCTGCCCGCACACGAATTCCGGCGGCAACTGGTGCAACTGCGGCGGCGGTTACGGCAACTTTGTCTGGATCCTGCACGATAACGGCTATGAGACGATTTACGGCCATATGATCCAGACGACTGTCTCTTCCGGTCAGCATGTTTCCAACGGCCAGCTGATCGGTTACGCCGGCTCCTCGGGCTGGTCGACCGGATGCCATCTGCACTTTGAGCTGCGTATCGGCGGCGTCAAGAGCAATCCGTGGAACCTGTACTAAGCAGACGGCTTTAGAACAAATGTTTCACGTGAAACATTTCTCAAAAAGAATATGATCCGATCCCTCCGCATACAATGCTGCGGAGGGATTTTTATGTTGACAGCATTACAGATAGAAGAACATCAAGGCGGCGTGCTGCGCTTTTTCCGCCGCAACAGGATCCGCGTGGAGCACCGTTACTGCGACGCGGCGGCGCTCAAGAGCGTGACCTACGAGCATTACCGCGGAAAGATCGGGTGGACAGCCATCGACCGCTTTGTCAAGGCGCAGCGCAACCGCGTGCTTTGTCCGCCTCAGCTGGAATTACCAGCCGATTGCGGCTACAAGCGCTTTGTATCTCATGATCTCGACCGCCGCATGTGTGAGAACGCCGCCTTGTTTTTATTGAAAGAGGCGGAGCACAGGGGGTGTATGGTCATATTGATCGACAAGCAGGGCGACAGCGTAGGGATATGCGAGTATCTGACAGAATACTGCGATCCGCTGTATGTGATCACCGAAGCGGCTGAGATCTACGCGGCGCAGTCGGATTATCTGCTGAACGAAAGGGGCGCCGCTCTGCGGATCTGCCGCACGACGGATCGCCTGAAAGACGCTGACCTGATCATCGCGCCCGACCGCTTGACGGAGCGCCTGCCCTGTTCCTGCGACGCGCTGATCCTTACCGCCGAAAAACCGGCTGTCCGGCAGATCTGTACCGTGATTCATGACTATGAGATCGAATTGCCGCAAAAATACCGGGAGCTTTGCCCTGCTTTTCTGGATGAAATGTATTTTGCCTCGGCGCTGTACGCGACGTCGCAGGCGCGCGAGCTGGGATCTGAAGTGTTTACCCGCTGCGGTGATGGCGTCGTCCTTCATACCCGCAAAAGCCTGCTGAACACATTCAAAAACCGCGTGGATTCACCTTGACATCGACCTGCTGTTGTCATATAATATAGCTTGTATGCGAATACCTATCAGAAAAAATGAATCGTGAAAGGATGATAAATATGGCAAAACCCGTAATGATCACAGCCGAGGGCTTAAAAAAATTAGAAGAAGAACTCGAATACTTAAAAGGCGAAAAGCGTAAGGAAGTTGCTGAAAAAATCAAGGTGGCACGTTCTTACGGCGACCTTTCCGAAAACAGCGAATACGACGACGCCAAAAATGAACAGGCGATCCTCGAGGCGCGCATCGTGACGATCGAAGCGACCCTGAAAAATGCCGTTCTGATCGACGAAGAGGGCATGACCAACGAGCATGTCCACGTCGGCTCCAGCGTCAAACTGCTGAACCTGCGCACCGACAGCGAGGTCACCTATAAGATCGTCGGCTCTAATGAGGCGAATCCCTCCGAAGGCAAGATCTCCGACGAGTCTCCCGTCGGCTCCGCGCTGATCGGTCATTCCGTCGGCGACGCGGTCGAGGTCGAAGTACCCGTAGGCGTGGCGGGATTCAAGATTCTTGAGATCTATAAGTAATGATTAACTGATCGTCATTCCGGGGAGGGATTTATCCTCATGTGAGAATCCCCCTGTCGCTGATTCTGTTTTGGAGGAGACGGACAGTCCCTCATTGCGGGATTGCCACAGCCCTTGCGGGCTTCGCAATGACGTCTTATTATGCAAGTATTGTCAACCGAGGTAGGATATGGAACAAAATTTAAATGAAATACTCAGACTGAGAAGAGAGAAGCTCGCGCTCCTGCAGGAGGCGGGCAAGGATCCCTTTGTGATCACCAAATTCGATCAGACCCACCACAGCGTGGAGATCAAGGAAAACTACGACGCGCTTGAGGGCAAGACCGTCAGCATCGCCGGCAGGATGATGTTCAAGCGCGTGATGGGCAAGGCGTCCTTCTGCAACGTCCGCGATCTAAAGGGAGATATCCAGGCATATGTCGCCCGCGACGCGGTCGGCGAGGACAGCTACAGGGATTTCAAAAAATACGACGTCGGCGATATCATCGGCATTACTGGAGAAGTGTTCAAGACCAAAACGGGCGAGATCTCCGTTCATGCGGCGACCGTGACGCTGCTGAGCAAGTCTCTGCAGGTGCTCCCCGAGAAATATCACGGTCTGACTGATACCGATACCCGCTACCGCCAGCGCTACACCGACCTGATCATGAACGCCGAGGTCAAGGAGACCTTTGTCAAGCGCTCGAAGATCATTTCCTGCATCCGCCGTTTTCTGGACGAGCAGGGCTTCATGGAGGTCGAGACCCCCATGCTGGTGCAGAACGCCGGCGGCGCCGCGGCAAGACCCTTCGAGACCCACTTCAACGCGCTGGACGAGGACTTAAAGCTGCGTATCTCTCTCGAATTGTACCTCAAGCGTCTGATCGTCGGCGGACTCGAGCGCGTCTATGAGATCGGACGCGTCTTCCGCAACGAGGGTCTTGACACCCGCCACAACCCCGAATTCACCCTGATGGAGCTCTATCAGGCATATACGGATTATCACGGCATGATGGATCTGACCGAGGCGATGTACCGCAAGGTGGCGCAGGAGGTCAACGGTTCGATGCAGGTCAAATACGGCGAGCATGTGATCGACTTTGAGAAGCCCTTTGCGCGTATCACGATGGTGGACGCCGTCAAGCAGTATGCCGGCGTGGACTGGAACGAGGTCAAGGACACCGCTGGGGCGCGCGAGATCGCGGACAAGCTCCATGTCGAGTATGAGGACCGCCATCAGAAGGGCGACATCCTCAGCCTGATCTTTGAGGAGTATGCCGAAAAGCACCTGATCCAGCCGACCTTTGTCATGGATCACCCGATCGAGATCTCTCCGCTGACCAAGAAAAAGCCCGACGACCCCGAGTATGTCGAGCGCTTTGAGATGTTCATCAACGGCTGGGAGATGGCGAACGCCTACAGCGAGCTGAACGACCCGATCGACCAGCGCGAGCGCTTCAAGGCGCAGGAGGCGATGCTCGCCGCCGGCGACGAAGAAGCGAACACCACCGACGAGGATTTCCTCAACGCCCTTGAGATCGGTATGCCCCCCACAGGAGGTATCGGCTACGGCATCGACCGTCTGGTGATGATCATGACCGACAGCCCCGCGATACGCGACGTGCTCTTGTTCCCGACGATGAAGTCCCTCGATCAGCCTAAGAAGGCAGAAAAAGCAGAAAAGAAGCCCGCCGATTTCGAGTGCGCCTGCTTCACCTGCCCCTCTCAGGAGAAATGCAAAGCGGCACAGGAGGCGGCGCCCGCTAATGAAGAGCTTGGATAAGTAAAAAGCCCAAAACGGCTTATCTATGCGGTTTATGAAACATCAGAAGTACCGAATTTACGCCATTTACACCAAACTTACGCCAAACGGTGCAGAAAGTTGTGCAGAGCGAAAACAATCGCATAATTGAATAATTAACTGCCACCGGGTAGCGAATGCAAAGCATTCGATTATACAGGAGATGATACGTTTGATTTGCGTACAAAACTATACCAAGAAGTACGGCGATAAAACCGTTGTGAACGATATCTCGTTTACCGCAAAAGACGGCGCTATCACCGGATTTATCGGTCACAACGGAGCCGGTAAATCAACAACGATCAAAGCGATCACGGGCGTTATTCGCCCGACAAGCGGTTCTATTACAATCAATGGGATCGACATCCAGAAGGACGGAAAAAAGGCGAAAAGTCAGTTCGGCTATGTTTCCGACAGCCCCGATCACTTTTTGCGACTAAGCGGAGTTGAATATCTGAATTTTATGGCGGATATTTATGATACGCCCTTAGACGGAAGATCCGCGTTCATTGAGAATTACGCCAAGCGCTTTGGCATTTACGACTCACTGAACAGCACGATACTCTCGTATTCTCACGGAATGCGTCAAAAAATAATGATCATGGGCGCGCTGATCCACAACCCGTCCGTATGGATTTTAGACGAGCCCCTGACCGGCCTCGATCCGCAGTCGGCATTTGAGCTCAAACAGATGATGCGCGAGCACGTAAAAAAAGGGAACTCGGTGTTCTTTTCAACACACGTGCTCGAGGTTGCCGAAAAGCTGTGCGACGAGATATGCATCATCAAAAAAGGAGAGCTTTTGTACTGCGGAACACTTGATGAACTGAGGGCTACGCACAAATCAAATGCTTCACTGGAAAACAATTTTCTTGAATTAACAGAAACAAAAGAATAATTGGAGGTAGTAAAAATGGTTATGTCTATTGTGTTTGGTGTATTAGGAGTCGGTTTGATTATTTTCGGCATAAAAATTCTTCTTACCGGCACACTTACAAAAAGCGAGGA
>JAFRBD010000009.1 GCA_017405065.1 Ruminococcus sp.
CGGTAGCTTCATTATTGCGGATGTTGATCAGCGTATCGGTATAGATCCTGCCGGTAGTGGAGCTGGTCAGTTCCTGTGTGACGCCGACCTTGTCGATGCCTGCCTGCCAGCCGGTACCGCGCAGTGCGGTGACCTCTGCGTCAGTCGCAACGAAGAACGGCTCGATGGAAATATTATCCGAAACGCTGGAGCCTAAGTTCGCCTGCGTGGACAGGATGGTCGGATAAGTGGAAGAGTTTCCTGCGCTATAGCTGCTGCCGGTACCGTAATTGATCCAGCCGGCAAACTTATAATTATCCTTACCGGACGGCTTATTCGCGATGTACGATACGCCGAGGTTAGCCTTTCTCGCCCATGTACCGGTAACGGTTGTCGCAGGTTCGAGTGTACCGCTTGCATTATAAGCATAGACTGTTGTGGTATAGGTAGTGTCGGTAGACGTTGCATTGATATTAAACTGATACGGTGTATCATTATTGAAGGAAGCAGCGTCTGAAGCACTGATCGTGAAGCCTGTCGTCTTATTGAATACGGTAATATCCGTAATCTTAGACAGCTTAGAAACAACGTCCGCGATTCTGTCGGGATCAGACTTATCGAGGGTACCGCCGTCAGCGAGTTCTTTCTCGCTCAGATCTTTACCTTGCATCGTAAACGTCTTTGAACCGAAGCGACCGGAATAGTTGAAGTTGTAGATCGCGGAAGCTTTGTAGAATGCGTAGTAGGTGATATCGTCGTTGAAGGACGGTGTGATCGTGGTGTCCTTATAATTCGCACCTGCGGGCTCATAGCCGGTAATGTTGCCGTCGTCATCTGTTACTGCAAAGTACCAACCGACGAAGTTGCCGCTGGTATTGGTAGCAGTGAAGGAAACCTTGCCGTTTGTGGCTTTCGCCTTGGCAACGATCGCCTTACTCTTATTAGCAACTTCGAATTCACCTTCAACATCCTCTCCGATCGTAGAATTCATACTATCGATCGCTACCGTTGCGGTATCGTTGCCGAGCTTATTGTTATTCATCGGTGAATAGACGCCGTCGGAGATCGTGCCGACGCGAGCATAACCATCGATCAGGGTGTTGACGCCGTCGGCGTACCACTGACCGGAATAACGGATTGCTTCAGACCAAGTACCGGGGTTCTCATACGCGATCTTGACCGCCTTGCCGGTAACCGGCTGACCGGCGGCAAGGAGCTTGCTCGCGATATAGCTGATGAAGCCGTTTTCGTGATCGGGATCCGCCACCACATCGGTGTAGGAGGCAGAAAGCGTATCGTTGGTAGTACCGTCGATGATCTTGGTGCCGGTCGTATCGTAAACCGTCCAGTTGATCGAATAGCTGCCGCTGTAGGATGTGCCGTCGCCGGAAGTACTATTGTATGAATATCCGTTTTCGGAAGGACTGTACTTATTAGTGTAGTAAGCAATGATGCGATAGGTCTCGGTCGCGTTATCGACAGTATTACCGTTAAGGTCGACGCGGTTCTTACCGGAACGATCGGTCAGATAGCCGACTTTCTTCCAGTCAGAGACACGGTTGCTTGCGTCGGAACCAGCGGTGTTGATCGTGGGAGCACCGGTCAGATCGCCGTCCTTGAGCGCGAAGGTCAAGTCCATATCCTCAGAAAGGTACACATCGCTTATACCATCACTGTTGGTGTCAACGTTGATATTGTTGATAATGGAGATCGGCTCACGGTAGTCGTAGTTCTGATGGATATGAGTATCGAGATTGTTACAATATACCGTATCACTGACGGAATGATCCTTATAAGTGCCGATAAAGTTGATATTCTGACCGCCCCAGATAACGTTGTAGTTATCAAAGGTCACACCGGCGAGTCCGTTCTTGAAGAAGCTCAAAGGAGCATAGAAGGATTTACCGTCGTCCGAAGGTATCATCAGCTGACCGGGCCATCCGCCGCTGTCATAACCGCCGGAGGTACCCCATGAGTACATCGCAACAAGTCCGCCCCAGTCGTTCTTATTAAGATCTTCGGTATTGACATAAACGGTGTGGGATTCCATGTTATTGTCGGGATTGGCAATATACGAATCCTTAAACTTATAAATCGGTACGACATAAACCTTTGTAGCGCGAGGGATCATAACGTTGACAACATAGACCTCCTCTGAGGTATTGCCGTCGCCGTCATAGTCGTCTGAGTCAGCGCCGGAATACGCAATTGTCTTTTCGGCGGTCGCCTTTTTGGTGTCGATGTCGTAAACGAGAACCGCCTGCAGATCAATATTTGCATCGTTAGGATATGCGGCTACTATGATCTCTCCGTTATCTTCCTTTACGAGACATTCGTCAATATACTCATAGTGCTTGGTCGATACGTCATAGTCGGTGGTAGTAGCGCCGTACTTTTCGGGCTGATGGGTGACCGTGACGTCCTTATTGTTGACGGTCTTGTTCTTGACCGCAACAGAAGGAACATTATAGGTTGTGCTCCATCTTTCTTTATCCGTACCCGCATCAAGCTTAGTAGGAGTACCGAGAACGTCGATGCCGCGACCGGCGGAGACATATGCCTGCGCCCACTGGTAGGTGGATTCCGCGTCAAAGCCGCCGGAGGAGGCTTTGAACTTCACGGTGACGGGCGCATCGTAACCCTCTGCTTTCCATCCGGAAGCCATGCAGAAGTAGGCGGTAGACTTTCCGTCGTCGCTGCCATGCCCATTAGACTCCCACCATCTGCCGAGGTTGATGCTGTCGGTCGCCAGAGGAGCGTTTGCTCCGGTGCCGCCGTGTTCTCTGTTATATGCGGAGCCACTCCAGTTCGTCCACGCGATCAGGTTAGTGGACTTGGTACCGGAAGCGGTATCATAGCATCTCAGGTGATAGACCTTGCTGCCGTCTACCTCGTCGAAGGTATGATAATAAAACTTAGTGACGGGATCATAATCCATCAGGATACGGTTGCCTGCCCATGTCTGATCGGCGGCTGTATCGGTATAGTCGCCGTTGTTCTTGAAGGTACCGCCGAGGTACATGTCGCGGGTACCTACGCCGATGACGACGGTGTTCTTCTTAGGCGTATAGGTGTAAGTGGATTTACCGGAGAGCTTCTTGGAATAATCTACGGTAAACATATGAGATGTGCTGTCATAGGAACCCTCATACCAGCCGATAAAGCTGTAGCAGGGACCCAGCTCGTTGTTGCTCTCATGATAGGATAAAGTGACCGAGTAACCGTCCGGGATCGTAGAGCCGGTCACGTTCACGCCGCCGTTGAGATAACGGTTGTTCGAAGAGTCGGTATACGCGGCAACACTGCTGTCGGTATTGTTGGTGCTGCCTGGGCCGGAAGAAGAACCGGTGTTGTAGGTATAATAGTTAGTACCGTCGGTGGAGATATCCATCTGAGCGGTGGTGGTATCATCCTCTGCGATCACAGCGCCGGTGGGGTCAATCTTCTCGCCCGCCGCATTCTTGACAGTCGCGGTGATGGTACCGGGGCTGTCGGTATCGGAAGTGCTGTTGGAGTCGGTTTCTGTCAGCATCGTTCTGTGGATCGCCGTATCCGTCACGATGATGTTGGACATCTGAATCTTAAAGGTCTTCTGGATCGGCAGCTCGATGTAGAGGTTCTCGTTCGGCATATTGCCTTGGACGACGAAGTAGCTGACCTCAGAAGCGGAAGCCGCGTTAGTGCCGTCGGACTTCTTACCGACTACCGCAACGCCGGTGACGACGGCAGGATTGCCGGACGCATCGACAAATGAACCGTTATAATCGGTGAAGGAATAGGTACCGGTAGTATCAGAGGAACTGTCGATGGAAATCTTGAAGCGGCGATCTGTACCGCCGGAGGACTTATCGAAATTCTCACCGTTGTAGTAGAAGCCCTCGTCGTTCATGTTTTCGATATTCAGAACACTCTTGTAACCGGTGAACTTGTTGATATTGACCTTATACTTATAGTCCAGCTCAAGGTCGATGTTCATGTAGTTCTGGGTCGCAGTCCATGTGATGGTATGCGCTGACTGGTCGATCTCGGCGATGTAGTTATCATCATTCGTGCGAATAGTCGTCGCTGCAGGCTCGGGATAATAATACTCGAACGCGTACAGCGTGGTATTGACGGCATAGTCGTAATCCCAGTCGTCATCGGGTACTTCGCCCGCAGGCATATCGTGATACGGATCTGCCGTCGTGCCCTTTCCGTAACCGCCGGAACGGTAGGTACGATGATAGAAGAGGTTGTCGTCTTCTTCTTCACAGGTGTAGCGAAGTGCGTTGTTGAAGTACGCGCCGCGGATCGCGTCGGAAGACGCCAGACCGGAATAGGTCAGCTTGATCTCTTCACCTGCGTAGACGAGCAGCTTGTTACCCTCGTGGTAATTGCCGGTTGTATCAACGATATGATGCTCGGTGGGAGCAGCTCCAAGAGATACGGCGTTATCCTCGCCGATCGTAGCAGCAATACCCTTTGCGTAGGTGTAGGTGCGCTTGGAGGCGCCGGTGCCGACCTCTACCTTACGCGGAGGAGCCGCCACGAACTGCCAGTCGTTGTTCGTATCCTGCATCCATGAATTATAGATGGAGAGGAAGTAAACGCCCCTGAACTTAGCGCGGAAGAGATATTCACTTGTGCCTGTATTATTGATGACAAACGTGTTGTTGTGAATCTCAGCGGTCGTATATGTAGGTGATTCATTATCGCAGGTGACATGAGTCCATGTAGTACCGCCGTCAGTGGAGAACTGGATCTCTTCAACCATATAATACTTCTGCGCAGGATCAAAACTTGCAGCAGCAGGAAGAGCATTTGGAGTTGCGGTAACGGTGATGATATCGCCGTACTCAAATGTATTCGTGCCGTTATTATTGGTGACCGTGATCGTGCCGCCGGTCGCATTCGTATTGGCTCCCGCCTTATAATCGTCGTCGTCGTCCTTATACTGAGTAGAGACATTAACGGTGTAGCTCAGCTTCTTGAAGGCAACGGTGATGGCGCTCGGGGAGGTCTTGTCGCCCGAAGCTACATCCGACTTACCGGTGATGGTAACAGCGCCGGTGGTGGCGGAGGTATCGACGGTATAGTATTTATTCAGATTAGTAGAATTCGCGTAGTCGATCATGTAACCGGTGTCGGGGGTCACGGTGATCGAGGTGGGCGCGTTGTTCCAGACAACATCCTCGCCGGTGAAGTTGGCGTTATTCACCTTGACGGTGCCGTTGGACGGAGTGTTAATCGTCGTGGTATAGATCTTCTCAAAGAGAGCATATACGGTGGTGTTAGCAGAAATATGGATCTCATGAGTAGCAGTGTTGTAAATAGTGTCGCCTACCTTCCAACCGACCAATCTGTAGCCGGAGTTCGCAACAGCGCTGAAAACGATATCAGTACCGTGCGGCACGCTATCGCCGTCGCTGTAGGTAGTAGCAGTATTCTTCTTGGTAGCCGTGATCGTACCCGCCAGCTCAGGATTTGCCGCGTCGAACGAAGAACCGTTAAGCGATAACTTATTGCTGAAATTCAGCGTTTTGTCGTCTGCGGTAACGCTGACGGCTGCGGTAGAAGAATCACCGATCAATGGAAGCGTGGTATCGTTCATCGTCCACGTTGTCCATGAATTATACGGTTTTGCCGCCCAGACTTTAGCGGTCAGAGTTGTGGAACCCGCGTCCACACCGGTAACGGTGCCATCGGAAACGGACGCGAGAGAGGTATCCGCGATCGACCAAGTGGTCTGACCAACGTCGATATTGTTGACGTTTGTAAGGGTGGAAGTAGCGGTCTCGCCGACAGCGACAGTAACGTCGGAGATAGATACCTGAGGAATCTTAACAGGATGCGTCCATGTGCCGACTGTTCGTTTATTATCGCCGTTATATGTGGTCGTCAAATAATAACCATTTGATTTAGTGGTTATGTCTTCAGTCTGTCGCCAAGAATCGCCAAACGTACTATTCTCATTAAAGATAATAAGAGTTAAATTATTGTAATGCTCAATCGGCATACGATAAGCAAACACGTTATTGCCGTCATTATTAACAGCGATCTTAGGCATATTTGTCAAACTAACGGTTTGAGTCGGATTGCTGCCGATTTTATACTGATAGTAAACATAGGCTGTATTCCAGTTATTGCTGTCTTTATTAGCAGTTAAGAGTATCAGCTTATAATCTTCCGCCTCAGAAACATTGACCGTGAAGGTCATAGACGCATCAATGCCGGTGCCGACCAGGGAGGCGGTGACGTCTGCGCCGGAGGCGGCGATCTCGAGCTTGCTCTTGAGGTAGCCGGGCGTGTTGGAGCCTGTGCTGCCCTTGGAGGCGGTGACGGTGATGGTCGCGGTACCCTTGGCGACGGGAACGACGGTCAGGGTGCCGGAGGACTCGGATACGGTCGCGACAGAAGTGTTGGAGGAAGCAACGGTGTACGCGCCGCTGAAGTTATTGGAGAGAGCCTTGCTGTAGTTGGTGCCGACAGTGAGGTACTTGACGCTCGAGTCAGCGGTATCGGCGACAGTGACCTCGGGATCCTCGATCGTCAGGGTCGCGGACTTGGTGCCGATCTGTGTATTTTCGTTATTCTTGAAGGTAGCTACGATGGTAGCGGAGGAAGCCGCGCAATCGTCGGCAACCGTTGCAACGCCGGTAGAGCTATCGATGCTCACGCCGGTCACAGCAGGAGATACAGCATAGCTGATACCCAAGCCGGAAGCCGGATGTGTGGAGGTAGCGGTAAAGGTGACGCTGTCGCCCTTCGCTGCGGTCTGATCATCCATGTCAAGTCCGAGGTCGTTGACAGTTACCGCGCAGGTAGCTGTGCGGGTAGTAGTTTTGCCATGTGCAGTTACGGAGAAAGAATAGGTGATGGTTGCCGTACCGGGCTTAAGTGCCTTACACGTATATGTATTATTTCCAATATCATGGATAACTTTTACAACAGTATCATCGCTGGAAGTGAAGTTTTCAACCGTACCGGACAGATATGTGGCTGTAGCGGTAGAGCCAGCCTGATCGCCGGTAACCGCAAAGGTGCCATTGACGTCCAGCGTCTTGGTTGTGGGAGAAATTGTCACAGCCATATCATTGACGGTTAATGTCGCGGTATCGCTGATGCTGTAGGAGCCGTAGGTATAGGTGACCTTGATGGTCGCGGTACCGGGAGCATCGCCGTAATACTGACCATTCGAAGCGTCTGCAAGCGAAACATAGTCGCTGCCGGACTCGATAGAAAATGTTTTAGTCATAGAGCCGGTATTCGAGGATGTTACACTCGCATTGGCAGACTTTGCACCGATATTGATATTGCTGTAATTGTTGAAAGTGACCGTAGGAGTTGCAACGGTGACATTCTTGGTCGCCGTTGTGGAGTAGCCGCCTGCATAAGAAGCGGTAACCTTAACCTTCACTGTGCCGGGCTGTTTACCGGTCAGAGTAGAGCCGCTGATCGATCCATAAGTACCGCCGGAATCGACCGACCATGTATAGGTCGGAGTCGTGGTCGCGCCGGTGGAGGAAGCAGTCAGGCTCAGCGTGCCGCCGACGTTCACGGACGCGCCGGAGGTGACCGAAACGGTGGGCGCGGTGACGGTGACGGTGTAGGTCGCCGGGGTGTTGCCGGTATCGGTACAGCTAACGGTAATGGTAGCGGTGCCGGGCGTTACGCCGGTGACGGTATAGGTGTCGCCGCTCTTGCTTACGGTCGCAATAGTATCGTCACTGGAAGAAGCGGAGATCGTTCCGCTGCTGTGATAACCGTTCGGGGTAGCGGTAAAGGTGGTAGTGCCGCCGATGTTCACAGAACCGGAATTAGCGCTGAGCGTAAAGCCGCAGGTGCCTGCCGAAACGTAGGTGACCGCGATGGTCTTAGCCGCAGTGATAGATACCCCGGTGATGGTGACTGAACCGGTATTAAGTCCGGAAGTTGTACCGGAAATTCCGCTGACGGCGCTGACGTTGTAGCCGGTAGGCGCGGTGACTGTTACGGTGTAGTTGGTACCGTAATTGACAGATGTATTAGATGTTCCGATAGTTGTGTTGCCAACCTTTACGGTACCGCCGGAAGCGCCGGACTCAGTCTTTTTAACATTGAAAGTCTGAATCGCAAAAGAAGCAGCAGCGGTCACATCGGCAGCGCCCATTGTACCTGTATAAGTCTTAGCAGAGGTGCTGCCGGAAGCACCATTCACAGCAGAACCGCCTACGGTAAAGCTGCTGATCTTATAGCCGGTGCTCGGAGTCGCCTTGACATAGTAGTTATCACCCTCGGCAACGGTGATCGGACCGTCAACCCAAGTACTGTTATCGGTACTGAACTTGATCGTACCGTTTGAAGGAGCAGAACCGCTGCGAGATACTGTGTGAGTAGGAGTCGCAACAGTAATAGATACACTGCCGGCAGAAGATGTTAAACCTGTCAGCGCACTGGAGATCGTACAGGTGATCGTATGAGAACCGGCGGTAAGACCACTGGCGTCATAGGTCGCTGTCGTACCGCTCTGAGCAGCAGAAGCTGAACCGTCTACATAGAAGTTGTAGACAGTGTCGGAAGCGAGCAGTGTAGTAGTTCTGGCAGAACCGTTGAAAGAATAATTCAAGGTGTTGCCCGAAGCTGTGATAGTATTAGCGTCACCGTATGTGGGGGTAGTAGTAGTCGCACTCAAAGAAGGAGCGCTGATGCTGGTGAGCGATAACGCGGCTACGGTGCCGTTATTGTTTGAAACGGTTGAGCCTGTAGGCGAAACCGCATTTTTACCACCAATGATAGCATCACTGGCATCCATCTGAGCAGAATAATTCCAAAGAGCGCTCGCGCTACTGCCTCTCCACCACCAAAGTCCGCAATTATCCCAGTCGGATGAAAGCGTGTACTTATATAAATGGGTGGCTATTTTAGTGGTAGCGTTACCGCCGGTAGTGCCGGAATTAGAACCTTTGGTAAACATTTTAGCACTATCATTTTCCCAACTGGTGTTAGCGGTACAGTCAAAATAAACAGTGGTGCCCGTAGTCCAGTAGTCATACTGGGAATTACTGCTGCCATTTATCCACAGTGCATTGGACGTACCATTCCAATCCGGACCATAATCCCATATAGTATTAGTAGAGGAAGCATTAACTCTTACCCATTGACCACCGGTATGAGAACCAGTAGGAATAGTAGTTTTGTATATACCGGAACCATATGAAGTAGCGACAGCCGACAAAGCTTCTCCATCGCCGCCCCATACACGGAATCTATACTTTTCATTGTTCTGTTTCCAATTGCCTTCCGGTTTAATAAGTATAGTTTTACCGCCGTAATTCCAACCGGTATCGGCTAAATCAACGTCAGCAGCTTCATCAGCAACGTCAACGGCCGCGCCTTCATCGGCGACGTCTGCCTCTGCGCCGGTGTCGGCATTGTCTACGACAGCCGCCATCGAGGTAGCCACTGTGCCGAAGAGCATCAGCAGCGCCAGAAGCAGAGCCGTAGAGGCTTTGAGGATAAACGAACATTTTGATTTCATAAGGTTTCCTCCCTTTGTTGAGTAAAGAGTGAGATTTGATGAAGAGTGAAGGGCGTCGGGTCGCTGCGCTCCGTTAGCAGAACCCTCCGGCACTTAGTGCCGCCTCCCTTAGGAACAATGTTATTAAGCTAAAGGAGCCTTCCTTAACTTAATGACATTGCCCTTAGGAAAGGGATGCTTTTTCGCTCGAACAATTCTCGTTCTTGACTCAGTGAAAATGAATTTTTGCGATCTATTTAAATCTGTAAAGAGTACAGAATTAGAGCCGCGTTTGAATAATCAGGCATCAGGAAATAGGAATTAGGAATTGCGGGAGGGCTGCGCCCTCACCCGATTTTTCGGTGAAGCGCGTCGGGTCGCCGCGCTCCGTTTGTAAAACCCTCCGGCGCTTCGTGCCGCCTCCCTTAGAAAAGGGAGGATTTACAGCGGTTCGACCGGGATTTTTGTGCAAAATCACCCGACTAACCCGCAAAAGGGCATACTACACCTATTCAGCCTATTATGATTAATAGCATTATAGCAAAAAAAAGGAATTTAGTCAATAAATAGTTACATAATTTTAAACAATCTTTTACTATTTGTGCAGATAGAACAGATATTGTTGTACTCTTTCGTGCAAGAACACAAAATGTAGTGGGAGCGGCGATTTAAGGTAGTAAAGCGCTGTAACTTTTCTGATTTGACAGAAAAAAGCCTTTCCCCTGCCCTATCCGACTTGGAAGATATAAAAAAGGCTCCCCGCAGGGAGCCTTTGTGATACAATCGGTTGAATTGAATATTTTGAACAAATACGTTTCTCGCTGACGCTCGGTCAATCGATACAATTCCTCAGTCACCATTCGGTGACAGCTCCTTTTCCCAAAAGGAGCCTTTGTTCAAAATCAGTCAGATGTGTAAGGTAAAAGAGCCAGCTGGCGCGCGCGCTTGATCGCGGTAGTCAGGGCGCGCTGGTGAGCGGCACAGGTACCGGTGACGCGGCGGGGCAGGATCTTGGCGCGCTCGCTCATGTAGCGGCGCAGACGAGCGATATCTTTGTAATCGATATACTCGACCTTATCTACACAGAAACCGCATACCTTACGGCGGCGTCTGTTACCCATAGGTCTGTCAGCCATGTTGGGTTCTCCTTTCGTTTAATAGAGATATCCGGTCATTCCGAGAAGGACGCAAGTCCGACGTGGGAATCCCCTTGTCAGAGAAGCTGTACTCCTCTTTGTGGGATCGCCACACCCCTGAAGGGGTTCGCAATGACATATTATTGTTTAAAACGGTAGATCGTCGTCTAAGGGCATCGCCTGGAAATCGTCGGGCGAACCGGCAGAATACGCGGCAGACTGCTGTGCGGGAGCCTCGGGGGCAACCTGAGAGCCGCCGTAAGCGTTCGGAACACGCGTGTTCGCGGGAGCCTGTGAATAACCGCCGCCGTAGGTGCCGGCAGTATCACGGCGTTCGCCGGTGAAGCTGACGTTATCAGCCACGACCTCGATCGCGGTGCGGTTCTGTCCGTCCTTGGTCTGATACTGACGGGACTGGAGCTGACCGTCGATCGCGATCAAAGAGCCCTTGGAGAAATTGCGGCATACGAATTCCGCGGAGCTGCGCCATGCGACGATATCGAAAAAGTCAGCCTGACGCTGTTCGCCCGCCTTCACATAGCTGCGGTCTACAGCAATGCGGAAGGAGGTTACGGAGATGCCGGTGTTGGTCGTCTTTAACTCAGGGTCGGCTACTAAGCGGCCCATCAATACTACTCTGTTGATCATAATAAAATCCTTTCGTTCCGGCTAAAAGCCGTATTACATACTTATTCGTCTTGTGTCAATTACTCGGCAGCTTCCTCGGCGGGAGCTTCCTCAACTGCGGGAGCTTCCTCAACGGGAGCTTCCTCTACTGCGGGAGCCTCCTCGACCTCAGCCTTGGGCTCTTCCTTAGCGACAGGAATCTCCATACCCTCGGGCTTGCGGATGATCAATGAGCGGATAACGCCGTCCGTGATCTTGTAGATACGGTCGAGCTCAGCGGGGAACTCAGCTTCACTCTCGAAGTTCATCAGCACATAGTAACCCTCAGATTCCTTGTTGATGAGATAAGCCAGCTTGCGCTTGCCCCATTCGTCAACACTCTGCAGAGTAGCGTGCTACTCGATGAGAGCCTTGAACTTCTCGATGAGAGCCTGAATGCCTTCCTCGCCCTGCGTCATTGAAATAACCATTACGGTCTCGTAATTAGCCTTCAATGCCATGTTTACACCTCCTTATGGACTATTGGCGCTATACAGATCTATATAGCGCAAGGTTTATTTTTCGTTATGGCATAGTAACACGCATAACATGAGTTATTATAGTAGATAAAATCAGATTTGTCAAGGTTTAAAGGGAGTTTTTTATACTTCTGCTTTACAGGAACCCTCAGTCAGCTTCGCTGACAGCTCCCTTAGGAAAGGGAGCCTTGTGAAAACCCCAATCCCGCTATGGCGGTAGCAGGTACGGTGATCATGAACGCCTGCTCGTCGGTCTCCGTCACCGCGCTCTTGACGCGGTAAGCGTCATGCGGTCGGACGGCGCAGAGTATCACCCCGCGGGCGGTATGGCTGTAGCCGCCCTGCGCGGAGAGAACGGTCACTCCCCTATTCACCTTTGTTGTCAGTACCTCAGTCACTTCGTCGGGCAAGGCGGTAATGACGATCATCAGCTTGCCGTTGTCGCGCGACAAGCCGAACACGACCGCGTCGATCAGCTTGGAGGACGTAAAGATCGCGATCACGGCATAGAGCGCGTTCTCGATATTGCCGTAGACGAGCGCGGACAGCGCCACTACGACCGCGTCAGAGATCAGAACGATCCTGCCGACGCTGAGATACGGAAAACGCCGATTCAGATTGCGGGCGATGATATCCGTGCCGCCAGTACTGCCGCCGCGCAGCAGGATCAAGCCAAGCCCCGTGCCCGACAGGATACCGCCGAACACGGCGGCGATGATCCGCTCGCCACGGTAGGTGATCGCGGGCAGTTGAAAGAGATCGATCAACAGCGATACCATTGCCGTGGCAATGATCGTGCGCAGGATAAAACGCCTGCCGCTCTCCACCGCGCCCCAGATGAACAGCGGGATATTCAGCAGCAAGGATGTAATGCCGATGGGAGTCGCGAACAGGTGATTGAGCATCGTCGAGATACCCGTCACGCCGCCGGGGGCGATCTCATTCGGCGCGGTAAAATACGAAACCGACAGAGCGTACAAAACAGCTCCGAGGAACATCAAGAGATAGTCCACGGCATTTCGTTTTGCTCTGTCGGTTAATTTCATATGATCACGCTTTCGTATCGCTGTTACGAAACAAACAAAATCTGTTTAGCAACCCTTACCCGCTATTCGCGGGAGCTCCTCCGGTGTATGGATTCTGTTC
>JAFRBD010000010.1 GCA_017405065.1 Ruminococcus sp.
ACCTGACAATGCTCGGTATCCGCGAACCGGTTATCGACGGCAGAACGACCTATGCCGACCTCTGCGATATGATCAGGGATCATGCGCAGAAGATCGGAGCGGACGTCGAGCTGTACCAGAGCAACCACGAGGGCGATCTGGTCGATATCATACAAAAAGCGTACGGAAATACGGACGGTATCGTCATCAACCCCGGCGCCTATACTCACACCAGCGTGGCGATCCTCGACGCGCTGAAGGCGGTGGCGATCCCCGCCGTGGAGGTGCATATCTCCGAGGTGGATAAGCGCGAGGAGTTCCGTCAGATCAGCTTCGTGCGTCTTGCCTGCTTTGCGACGATCACCGGTCACGGCGTGAACGGCTATCTCGAGGCGATGGACTTGCTGAGGGAACGCCATGAGAGTTGAGATACGTCCTTCGAGGGCAAGGGGGCTTGTGACCGCGCCGCCGAGCAAGAGTATGGCGCACCGCCTGCTGATATGCGCGGGCTTAGCCGAGGGCGAAAGCGTCGTCCGCAACCTCGCGTATTCCGAGGACGTCAAGGCGACGATCGCCTGTCTGCGCTCGCTGGGCGTACAGATCACGCTTGACGGCGATACGGCGTATGTGAAAGGCGTGGACGTCACGAAGCCTCTCGGGATGACGGCGGTATTGCCCTGCAATGAATCCGGCAGTACGCTGCGGTTTTTCATCCCGATCTGTTTGCTGTCAAAAGAGGAACGCGTACTGACGGGTTCGCGCCGTTTGATGGATCGCCCGCTGATCGTGTATGAGCAGATTGCCCAACATCAAAAGCTGAAGTTTGAAATAACCGCGAAGCATGTGACCGTACAGGGACCGATGTACAACGCTGATTTTCTCGCTGCCGGCGATACCAGCTCACAGTTTTTTTCCGGGTTGTTGTTCGCGCTTCCGCTGCTGAATAAAAAGAGCTATTTGAGGATCCGCGAGCCTGTTGAGAGCCGCCCCTACATCGATATGACGGTTTTGGCGCTGAAACAGTTCGGAATAGCAGTCAGGGCGTGGAACGACTCGGAAGAGAATCGGTTGGTGATCGAGATACCCGGCGGCAAATACACTCCCGCCGACGTGACCGTTGAGGGCGATTATTCCAACGCCGCCTTCTTTGAGGCGCTCAATTACGCGGGATCAAACGTCAGGGTAAGGGGATTGAGAGAAGATTCCGCACAGGGGGACAAGGCTTATAAAATTCTTTTCAAGAAAATAAATGAAGCGATGAAAATCGTGAACTTCGACGCGGTCGATATTTCGGATTGCCCCGATCTGGGACCTGTTCTGTTCGCGGTAGCGGCGCTGACCGGCGGCGGTCGTTTTACAGGCACCCGCCGTTTGAAGTTCAAGGAGAGCGACAGAGCCAACGCGATGAAGCATGAACTCGCAAAATTCGGTATCAGGGTCGACGTCGATGAAAACGACGTGATCGTCCACCCCGGCGAGCTGCACGCGCCGACAGAAGCGCTGTGCGGTCATAACGACCACCGTATCGTGATGGCGCTCAGCGTACTGCTGACGGCGACCGGCGGCGTGATCGAGGGCGCCGAGGCGGTCAACAAGAGCTTCCCCGATTTTTTTGAGCGTTTACAAGACTTAGGAGTGGATTTAACTTATGGAATGGATCAGTAATTCGAGAATACTCATCGTCGGCTTAGGCTTGATCGGCGGCAGCTACGCCAAGGCGCTCAAGCGCCTCGGTTACCATGTGACCGCGATCGATAAGCGGCAGGCGGCGATCGACTATGCTTTGGAGAATCATATCATCGACGACGGCTCCGTCGAGGTGGATAAAGAGGTCGTCGGCTCCGCGGACGCGGTGATCTTCGGCTTGTATCCGCAGGTGTTCAAAGAGTGGATCGCGCAGTATCAGGATTATTTCAAAGAGGGTGCGATGATCACGGACGTCACCGGCGTCAAGAGCTGTATCGTCTATGATATCCAGGATATGCTGCGCGGGGACGTCGAATTCATCGCTTCTCACCCGATGGCAGGCCGCGAGGTCTACGGCGTGGAGAACGCCGACGACGCGATCTTCCGCGGCGCGAACTTCATTATTGTTCCCACAGAGAAAAATACAGCCGAAGCCATCCGCTGGATCGGAGGTCTCGGAAGGATCCTGGGCTTTTCGCGCATTTCTGTGCTGTCTCCCGAAGAGCACGACGAGATGATCGGCTATCTGTCCCAGCTGACCCACTGTATCGCGGTGTCGCTGATGACCTGCTCCGACAACGAGCATCTGGTGGATTACACCGGCGACAGCTTCCGCGACCTGACCCGTATCGCGAACATCAACGACCTGATGTGGAGCGAGCTGTTTATGCTCAACCGCGAGCCGCTGCTCAAATATATGGACATTTTCCTCGGCGAGTTTGAAGCTATCCGCGACATGATCCGCGACGGCAGGGTAGAGGAGCTGCGGGAAAAGATGCGTCTGAGTACCAAGCGAAGAGCGTATTTTAATAAGTGATAAAAAGGCTCCCTTTTCTAAGGGAGCTGTCGCGGACACTTGTGTCACGCGACTGAGGGTTGATAGCTATATATAGATGACTCAGGAAAAAGGGTGATTCCTGTGTATGGCAACCCTTCGGCTCCTGCGGAGCCACCTCCCTTAGGAAAGGGAGGCGAAGAACAAGGAAGGTGTATGATAATGAACATGAATATGGAATTTGAACGCAAGCTGACCATCCCGATGGAGGTCAAGAAGATGTATCCCCTCGACGACTCTCTGCGTGAGATCGTCGCTGACCGCGAGCGTCAGATACAGGATATTTTCGCGGGTAAAGACGATCGCATCGTGCTGATCATCGGCCCCTGCTCCGCCGACCGCGAGGACAGCGTGATCGATTATATCAGCCGTCTGCGTAAGGTGCAGGACAAGGTGGAGGACAAGATCTTTATCGTCCCGCGCATCTATACCAACAAGCCCCGCACCACCGGCTCGGGCTACAAGGGCATGCTCCACCAGCCCGACCCGGAGAAAAAGCCCGATATGTTCAAGGGCATCGTCGCGATCCGCTCCATGCACATCCGCGCCCTGCGTGAGACCGGCTTTTCCTGCGCGGACGAGATGCTCTATCCCGAAAACCACCGCTATCTGGACGACATCCTCTGTTATGTCGCGGTCGGAGCAAGATCGGTCGAGAACCAGCAGCATCGTCTGGTGTCCTCAGGGCTCAATATCCCTGTCGGCATGAAGAACCCGACGGGCGGCGACCTGTCCGTTATGATGAACTCCATCACCGCGGCGCAGAAGGGTCATACCTTCATCTATCGCGGCTGGGAGGTACAGTCCCACGGCAACCCCTACGCCCACGCGATCCTGCGCGGCTATATGAACAAGCACGGCGAGAGCCTGCCCAACTACCATTATGAGGACATGACGCACCTGCTGCGCCTGTATACCTCCGGCAAGTTCAAAAACCCCGCTTGCATCATCGACACGAACCACTCCAACTCGGGCAAGAACCCCTTTGAACAGCCGCGCATCGTCCGCGAGGTCATGGCTGCGCGCCGCTACAATATCGAGCTGCAGCGGATGGTCAAGGGCTTCATGGTCGAGAGCTACATCGAGGACGGCAACCAGTCGGTCGACGGCGGCTGCTACGGCAAGTCTATCACCGACCCGTGTCTGGGCTGGGACAAGACCGAACGGATGATCCTCGACCTCGCCGATATGGCATAATCAAATAGCAAAGAAAAAAGATACCCCGCACGGAACGGTGATGTTCTGTGCGGGGTTGTTCTTTTACTGATTATGATTCTTTAAACTCGATGTTTCCACAGGATAAGGATACTCTATCATCATTGATGACGTAAACATAGATTATCCATTCGGTATTCTCGGGATAATCGCTGAGGTCAAAAGTAAATTCTCTTTTAGCTATAACATCTGAATCGATCGCGTACTTCCCGTCTTGCGATATGATATTGACATCGTACAAATACGGAGCAGAGTAAGTGCTCGACCATGTCAGGGAATATCTCCTGTTATCGATTGTTTCCGTTTTTATATTTGTCGGTCGAGCGGGAGTCGATATCCACTGCTCTCCTTCCTGCGTGATCTCATTGCCGCTGCTGTCTATGCCGGCGATATAGAGCAGATACTCCTGATTTGGCTTAAAGAAGTCAGCTTGCAGCTGAGCCGGCATATCAGGGACCTGGAAAGTGCCCTTATAGTCTCCGTCAATGATCACGTGGATGTAGAACTGTTTGATTCCGAATTTGTTGTCGCTTTTGAGATTAACAAATGCTGTGTTGTCGCCGTTGTATACGAAGTATTCCAATTCGGGCTGGCAGTCGGATTTCTTATAAGTGTAGGACCATCCCGAGGTGTTGTACCAACTCACAAAATTACCGTCTTCATCCACTTTGCGCACGGTGTAGGTATAGGTTTTTCCGGGCTCGACGTCGGTATCGCGGAAGACGCAGCCATCCTGTGTGTCGAGCTCGGCGATACGCTTCCAACCGTCGGAGGTTTTGCGGTAGACGCGGGCGATCGATTTGATGGCGTCTACTACGATATCAATACCGTCCATGCGGGTGTTGAAGTGGTCTATGACCGGAGGTTCTGCCAGATAGATTCTGGTTCCGTTCGCGTCATAGTCGCTCATAAACTGTGTGCCGTCGCTGCTGACGCACCGCACGGTATAGGTATACCAATGCTTTGCGCTGACGTCGGTGTCGACATAGCTTGTACCGCTGACGTCAGCCATCTTCGTCCAGCCTTTACTGCCTTTATAGTACACGCGGTATTTCTCCGCTCCCTTAACGGGGTTCCAGGTGATCTCTATGCCGTCCGAAACCGCCTCGCATTTGGTGATCTTCGGCGTCGGATAATAGGTATAACTCCATCCGTCCGTGTTGAAGTCGGAGGTAAAATCGCTCAGGTCAGCCTTGATACAGCGCACGGTGTATCGATAGGAGGAACCCGTCTTGACGTCGGTATCGACAAAGACGCCGGTCGATGTTTCACCCATCTTGACCCAGTTGCCGTTTTTGTTTCGATAATAGACGCGGTATTTTTCCCCGCCCTCTACGGCGCCGATATGGATTTCTACGCCCTCGGCGGTGCTTTTGAAGCCGGTGATCTGCGGCGTAGACAGCTTTCCCGGTTCGGTTGGCTGCGGTTCGGTCGGAGGCTCGGGTTCGGGCCACGCGTTATGCGGATAAGGCGTCCAGCCCGCGGGACGGTATTGCAGGTTTGCCAGATACCGCTGGATCACGGTCGCGTCGAGGATATTCCTTTCGCCGTCCTGATTGAAGTCGGAGTAATAACCGATCGGATTCTCGACCATGTCGGAGGGGATGTTCCTGTCGCTATCGGGATAATCCATGATCCCCGCCTGACAGCGTTGGATCAGGAGAGCATCGATGACCTCGAGTCGGTTGTTGCCGTCCATATCGCCCATCAGCCTGCCTGCGCCGATTTCCGTCCAGACGCGCTCCAAGCCGTCCAGTTCATATAACTCCGGTGAGGATACGTCGAAAAAGCGATCGTGCTTGACGCTGTATACGCCCATGCCGAAGGCAAACGGCTCGTATCTGTCATTGATATCAAGCACGCGGTTCCCGAATTCGTAGTAGGCGGGACTTGTCCATCCGGGGGACGATTGTCCTTCCGTTTCCGCCTTGACCAGCGCCCAGTCGACTGCGCCGCTTTCGTCTGTATGCTCATAGAATTCATCATACTCGAGCAGAGAGTATTCGCTGATATGGTATTGACTCAGCAGCTTATCCTTGTATTTGTATTCCTTGACTTCCTCGGTCGGCTCGGTCGGCGCATCGGGATCGGGCAGGTACACCATGTCAATATGACAGTATACCTCGCTGTTCTGTGCGTTGGTCGTGACGTCAAGCGATTTGCCGTCGGTAGTGACGACCTCCAGCATCTTCTGGTCGGCGACCTTAGCTAAGTAATCCCAAAAAGCAGGGTTATTGATCTTCGTCGCGATATCGAAGAGGCGGAACACATGGCGCGCTCCGTTCTCACGGGATACAGGCGCTGCGCCGTTAGACTCGTTGATCGCATCCAGCATATCGAGATAATCGCTGAGGGTATAGCCGTCCTTGAGCGTGTAGGTATAGGTGATGAGAGTATCATTGACCGTATAGCTTACATCATACATACTGTCGTATTCCCCGCCTGCGAGCGGAAAAACAAAGCCTGTGCCGTTGAAGGAGGGGTAATCCGGTGCGATATCGATATAATCACGGTCATAGTCAAACTGTGCTTTGATGCTTTTCGGCATCCCTGCCATGATCATCGTGACAGGATAACGGATATATTCAGGTTGCTGCGGCTCCTGCGCGGGCACGGCTGTAACGACGACCGCTGTGCAGGACAGCAGGACGCAAAGCGCCATGATCACCGATACGATCGATAATACTCTTTTCATTTTGGTTCTCCTCTTTTCTGTTTATCACTATTATAAGCATTGCATTTTATATTTGCAACCGTAGTTTTACCACCAAGACGGAACGGTGCTGATAATTTCACCGTCAGAGTTGTACAGATAACAGGTTTGTTCCGATACGGAACCGCTGTTTTTTAAGGTCAGCCTTTCGGGCTCGATGCTGTACGGCTTTATTTGGTAATATCTGCCGAATTTGGTTTCGATATATAATAAATGGTCGTCCGAGAACGCTGTTGGTTCGTCGATCTGTTCCATCCCTGTTTCGGCGATCGCGATAAACAGCTTGCCGTCCGCGCACAGCAGGGAAGAATCGACCTCGGGGAGGGGGGATTGCTCAGTAGGCGTTTCAATGGGATCGGGTTCGGTGGGGGAGGGCGACGGAGCGGCAGGCGCTTCTGTCGCGGCGGTCGTCGGTTCAGCGGGGAATTCGGTTGCTTTCGGCACGGAATATGTTTCCGTATGATCGGCGGATGTTTCCGCACTTTCTGTTCCTTGTGCTTTTTCTGTGGGAGCTGTATGTTCCTCGGTCGCGGCGGTCGTTTCCCGTGCCGCTTTTGCTTCAGTCGCGCTGTCAGCTTGCGTTGAAGAAACGGTCGGAGCAGCGGGAGCGGGGCTTACCGGAGGCTGGAACCTTGCGATATTTCCGAAATAGACGGCGCTTGCCGCGCCTGCCAGCACGACGCTCGCGGCGATAGCGGCATAGCGTACCTTTGCCTGCGCCGAGGCGGTCTTGGCGGCGCGCAGCTTTGCCGCCGCGAGAGCCGCTTCTATCGCGCTTTCGGATACATGTAGGTTGTCGATCGCCGCGGTATAAGGATTGGAATAATTCATAGCGATTTCCTTTCTTATACTAATTTTCAATATAAGCTCGACATTCTTATCGGCTTGATTTCCGCAATCCATCGTTGGACTCCTTGACATACGTCAGTATGCCTGCGTCGTCCGCCTTGTCTTGCGAAAACCATCCTCGATAATAATTGTCTGCTTTCTATCGAAAATTAGTATTAACCGGTATCCGTCAGCAGCTTTTTGAGCTGTTCGCGCCCGCGCCGCAGTCCCGATTTGACGGTGTTGACGTTCATGCGCAGGATCTCAGCAATCTCGCTGACGGTATACTTCTCGTAATAGTAGAGATAAATGATGTTTCTGTAGTTTTCCGGCAAGCTCTGCAATTCCGATATGATCTCAGGCGGCTTCTCAGCCTCGAGATGTTCATAATCATCGATGCTTTCCCATCTGCGCCGCCGGTATGAGCGGCTCAGATCCCTGCATTTGTTGATCGTGACGCGAATCAGCCATCTTTTCAGGTGTTCCTCGTCCTCGGGGATCTTCTTAGTGATGAGGACAAGACAGACCTCCTGCAGGACGTCGTCCGCGTCGGCGGGATTTTTGAGATTATGCAGAGCGACGCGGTAGATCATGTCCGCGTATTGCCGGAAGACGGCTTCAGCCTTTTCGGTACCGATTTGTCGACCCACTTCCATGCTCCTTGTGTTGCCGATAGGGAATATCGGCAGAATAGCTATCACCTATCAAACGATCGAAAACGACGCTTTGGGTGCAGCAGCCCGATTTTTTCTCATCATAGCACGTTGGCTTTGAACATTCAATGTCGGAGCGTTAACGATTTTTATTAATTTAATATGAATATTCCTGAAGTTGCATACTTTTATGCAACTTTTTTGCTTATCTCGGCATAGGTGGAGGTGAATCATATGATTACAATCCAAAACGGGAAATTGATCATCCCGGACGATGATCGTTTTGTCGGATTCGCAGGCGACAACGCGATCACATCTAAGCGGCTCGTGCTGATGAATGAAGTCGACACGAGCAGCTCCTATACCCTTTGCCTTCGCTTTGACGACGATACCGTGCGCTCGGTTCCGCTGTCCGCCGCGGCAGACGGCGGCAATACGGTGCTGACGTGGGATATCGCTCAGGAGCATCTGTACGCGCCGGGTATCGTACAGGCGCAGGTAAAGATCGTCGGCAGCGACGACGTGACCCGGCATACCGCCAAGGACTTTTTCCTCATCGGTTCGGCGGTGGAGCTGGACGACGACGGAGGCGAGGCGGAATATGTCACACCTTCGCAGCTTGAGAATAGTATACAACAGGCGCTGCAGACGGTGACCGCGACCTCACCCTACGTCGACAGCGACGGATACTGGTGCATTTATGATACACAGCGCGGCGAATATGTCCGCACAGCGTATCATGTCAGCGGCGTCGCGCCTGACAGCGCCATGAGCGACAGCAGCGACAATTCCGTCAGCAACAGGGTCATCAAGCAGTATGCGGACGCTAAAGCGGCGGACTGCAACACCTATTCCACCGCCTATACGGATCTGAAGACGTCCGATAAGGTGCCGAATACGCGTAAGATCGCACAGCTCCCGCTGACGTCTGATATCGACGCCTCTGATTTGATGGATGTGCTGCGTCCCTATTCGTACAGGGTCAACATCAATCCCAACAACAGCGGCGTCAAGGGTCAGATGGGTATCGGGGTGTCGGGAGAGGTGTTCTACTGCACCGCAACCGACCGCTGGGTACACCTTGCTTCGTATACGGATCTGTATGACAAGATGGATCTTGTGACCGAAGTGAGCGCCGCGGAAATGGACGACGTCGATGACGGCAATATGTTCTTCAGCGGCGGAACCCTGTATGTGAAATACGACGGCGACAGTATCGCTGTCGCACAAGCAAACGATGTGTATTCCAAGGCCGAGATCGATACGATGATCGGAAATCTGGAAAGTCTCCTTGCCGCGATCTGATGTGTAAAGGAGGCTGAAGACACTGTGAAAAAAGAACAATGGAAACTGTGGTTCAAAGCGGCTCTGATGAGAGCGCTGAGAACCTTCGCGCAGACTGCCGCCGCTGCCATCGGCGCCGCGGCGCTGTTCTCTGAGGTAAGCTGGATCGAGGTGCTGTCCGCGTCCGCCCTCGCCGCCGTGCTGTCGCTGCTGATGAGCGTCGGCGGTTTGCCGGAAGTGAAGGAAGGCGATTGAATGGCAGTAAGCGCAGATAAGATTATCAGTATCGCCCGTGCCCAGATCGGCACGAAGGCGACCAATATCAAGAAGTGTAAGTATAACACATGGTTTTACGGAACGGTCGTGTCAGGCAGCGGCTACGACTGGTGCGAGACCTTTGTCCAGTGGGTGTTCCACGAGGCGGGCGCTTCCTCGCTGCTGTATACCAAAACCGCTAACTGCGGCTATGCCGCGAAGGCGTTTCAGGATCACGGCAGACTGGTGACGTCGGGCTTCAGGCGCGGCGACGTGGTATTCTTCCACTGGACGAACGAGCGCTCCACGCTGGTGCCCGGCACCTATGTCAGCGATCATGTCGGCATCATCGAGAGCGTCAACGGTGACAATACGATCACGACCATCGAGGGCAACACCGGCTCTTCCTCCAACGGCGAGGTCATGCGCCGCGTACGTTCGCTCTCCGTGGTATCCTGCGCCGGCAGACCGGCGTACGGCGGTTCTCCCGACCCATCCGGTTTTCCGGAAGTGCGCTATCGCGTGCGCTCCGGCGGCAGATGGCTGCCGTTTGTCACGGATCTGAGGGATTATGCCGGCATTACCGGCGAGGCGATCACCGACGTCGCCGTGAAGGTCTCCGAGGGCGCCGTCAGATACCGTGTACACGTCAAGGGAGGCGGCTGGCTGCCGTATGTGACCGGCTGTGATGTTTCGGACGACAAAAACGGCTACGCGGGCGACCGTAAACCGATCGACGCGATAGAGGTCTACTACGATACGCCCGCTTCGGTCGCGAGAAAATACGGTTGGCTCAAGGCAAAATACCGTGTCGCTCCTATCGGAAACTATTATTTCGATTGGCAGTATGACGATGAAACCTCGTCGGGACAGGACGGCTACGCGGGTAAATTCGGCAGAAAGATCGATTGGCTCCAGATCACGCTGTCTGATTAAAACGGGCTGAACAAGGCGGTATATCGTGCGTTTTGTACGGTATACCGCCTTTGCTTTTGTGTAAAACGACTAAAGAAGGGTTACGATTCTGTAAAAAAAGGTATACTTATTTTGCATTTTCTATTGACAAATACGCTCGAACAATGGTATGATATATCCAACATTGAGTAAGTCTATATTTTGGAGATGATAACTATGAAAAGAATGGTTTCTGTCGTATTGGCTCTGGTTATGATATTTGCGCTGGCGGCTGTCGTCACTGCGAAGAGCAGTCCCGTTGCCAAAGATTATTATAATATCGGCGTCAGCTACAATCCTGCGGACGGATCTTTAGGTACTGCTTCCGGCGATAAAGAAAAAGTTAATATCAGCGATCCCGACGAGGATGGCAATGTTACCCTTACTGCGGTAAAGAAGGGCGACGGTTCCTTTGAAAAGTGGGTCATTGACGGCGATTATGATATCATTTCCGGTTCTTTGACCGATTCCGTTATTGTTATCAAGCCCAAATCCGACATCAAAGCAATTGCTCAGTTTGCCGGCGCGACCCCCGACCAGAAGCCTACCGAAAAGCCCAACGACAGCAAGACTTCGCCCAAGACCGGCGATCCGCTGTGGATCATCCTCGGTTTAGCGGTTCTTGCACTTGGCGCAGGTGCGATCGCGGTGAAGAAGATCAAGGAATAATCAACTGAAAGAATTTGCGGCAACCGTTTGGCTGCCGCTTTTTCTTTTGCCCGGTCAGTGTGAAACATCCCGGGTACCTGCGGATAGCTCAACCGCAAATATGCAGCTGAGAGGCTTTTATACCCGGAAATACGAAGATATTATCACATTCCCTACAAAAGTACCGGGCTTTCTTTGTGCAATATAGATATTGATTTTAGCGTGCTAATACGATAAAATAAGTAGCGTTGTACTGTCTGAAACCGGACGGTAACTATATTTTATTGGAGGATAATTATGAAAAAGATTATTGCTTTGATGCTGGCTCTGCTGATGGTCGGCGCTGTTTTAGCTGCCTGCGGCAATTCCGCCACCACCGAAACCACCGCGGAGAACAATGAAACAACCGCTGATACCGCTACCGCCGATTCTGCTGCAACCGTAGCGGATCTTGACGCTGTTAAGGCTGCCGGTAAGCTGGTTGTCGGTATCACCGATTTTGCGCCGATGGATTACAAGGAAGGCGGCAAATGGATCGGCTTTGACGCTGATATGGCTGCCGCTTTTGCTGAGAGCCTCGGCGTAGAGGTAGAGTTCGTTGAGATCGACTGGGATAACAAGATCATGGAGCTCAACGGCGGCAACATCGACTGCGTATGGAACGGTATGACCCTGACCGATGAAGTTACTTCCGCTATGTCCTGCTCCGACGCTTATCTGAACAACGCTCAGGTTGTTGTTGTCAACAAGGACGTTGCCGATCAGTATGCCGACGCTGACGCGTGCAAGGAACTGAGCTTTGCTGTTGAGAGCGGTTCCGCCGGTCAGGAACAGGCTGAGGCTTACGGCTTCAAGTTCACCGAGGTCAAGGATCAGGCTACCGCGCTGATGGAAGTCGCTTCCGGCACCTGCGACGCTGCGATCATCGACTCTCTGATGGCTGCCGCTATGGTAGGCGAGGGCACCGGTTACGAGCAGCTCACCTATACCGCTTCTCTGAACGCTGAGGAGTACGGCGTAGGCTTCCGCAAGGGTTCCGACCTGACCGCTAAGTGCAACGATTTCTTCGCTGCCGCTAAGGCTGACGGCACGATGGAAGAGACCGCTAAGACCTATAAAGTTGAGGCTGCCCTTATCAAATAATCCATTTACAGATTTTTCTTCAAAAGGCAGAGAGCTCTTTTGCTCTCTGTCTTTTGGCGGATTACAGAGATTTTCGGATTATGTCATAAGTACAAAGGCGCTTTGTGTTTATGACATAGCCCTGCTATAGTATGATTCGAGAGGTTTTTATGGACAGTTTTTTTGAACAGTTTCCTATTGTATTTAAGGCGCTGAATCTCGGCTTTCTGCAAACGCTCAAGCTGTTCGGCGTTACCCTGCTCGGCGCTTTGCCGCTGGGTCTGATCATCTCCTTCGGCTCCATGAGCAAGTTCAAGCCGCTTTCGGCGGTGGTGAAGTTCCTTGTATGGATCATCCGCGGTACGCCGCTGATGCTCCAGCTGCTGATCATCTTCTATTTCCCCGGTCTGGTATTCGGGCAGCAGCTCTGGGGCGGCGGCGAGAGCGGACGCTTTATCGCGTCGTCGATCGCGTTCATCATCAACTACGCCTGCTATTTCTCCGAGATCTACCGCGGCGGTATCCAGGGCGTTCCGCACGGTCAGCAGGAGGCAGGCATGGTGCTCGGTCTGTCCAAAAGCCAGATCTTCTTCAAGATCACCCTGCTGCAGATGATCAAGCGCATCGTTCCCCCGATGTCCAACGAGATCATCACCCTCGTCAAAGATACCTCTCTGGCGCGCATCATCGCGCTGCAGGAGATTATCTGGGCGGGACAGGCGTTCATGAAGGGCAGCGAAGGTATCTCCGGCGCCATCTGGCCGCTGTTCTTTACCGGCGTATATTATCTCGCGTTCTCCGGCATCCTCACCCTGCTGTTCGGCTGGGTTGAGAAGAAGCTGAGCTATTTCAAGGCGTAAGGAGGCGGCATTATGACGGTATTGGAAGTTAAAAATATCTGTAAGAGCTTCGGCAGAAACCATGTACTCAGGGGTATCGACTTTACCCTTGAAAAAGGCGAGGTGCTGTCGATCATCGGTTCCTCCGGTTCGGGAAAGACGACCCTTCTGCGGTGCCTGAACTCGCTGGAGTTTGCCGACGAGGGTCAGATCATCGTCAACGGTGAAACGATCTTTGACGCTTCTGTCAACAAGCGTCCCTCCGAGGCGGAGCTGCGGCAAAAGCGCCTGCATTTCGGTCTGGTTTTTCAGAACTTCAACCTTTTCCCGCAGTACAGCGTGCTGGATAACGTTACCCTCGCGCCGCGCCTGTTGAAAAAGGGCGCTAAGGAAGAAATCGAAAAACATGCCCGCGGGCTGATCGGAAGCGTCGGACTGCAGGATAAGATCAACAACTACCCCTGCGAGCTTTCCGGCGGTCAGCAGCAGCGCGTGGCGATCGCAAGGGCGCTTGCCATGAATCCGAATATCCTGTGCTTTGACGAGCCGACCTCGGCGCTCGACCCGGAGCTGACCGGCGAGGTGCTGAAGGTCATCCGTTCACTCGCCGACAAAAAGATGACGATGATCATTGTGACGCATGAGATGACCTTCGCACATGACGTGTCCGATAAGATCATCTTCATGGACGGCGGCGTGATCGCGGAGCACGGCACGCCCGATATCCTCGATCATCCTAAGAGCGAGCGCCTGCAGGCGTTCCTGACGTCGTTTTGATGCATAAAACAATGCATATTTGAATAAGCAAAACGACGCTGTCAAAAAAGTGTCCATATTTGGCGCTTGATAAAATATGTCAATTGTTTAATCCTATGAATTTCGAATAATTATGCAAATATACTTGCCTATTTTGAGCATTTGTTGTATAGTAGTAGGCGAGCGATTTAAAAAATCAAAAATATAATGAAAGAGGTAAATGAAATGAAAAAGATTTTAGCTATCGTTCTGGCTGTTGCGATGATCGCTTCCGTTGCGATGCTCGCCGGCTGCGGCGAAACCAAAGAGGCTGAGGCTACCAAGGACAGCCAGGGCAAGACCGTTGCGACCGTAGATGATCTCGCAGGTGCGACCATCGGCGTTCAGCTGGGTACGACCGGTGATATCTTCGCTTCCGATTACGAGGAGGAAGGCTCCAAGATCGAGCGCTTCAACAAGGGCGCCGACGCTGTTCTGGCTCTTTCTCAGGGTAAGGTCGACTGCGTTATCATCGACAGCGAGCCTGCAAAGGCTTTTGTTGCCGCTAACGAGGGCCTGAAGATCCTTGACGAGCCCTTTGCCGTGGAAGAGTACGCGATCTGCGTTTCCAAGGACAATGCCGATCTGACCGCGAAGATCAACGAGGCTCTTGCTGCGCTGAAGGCGGACGGTACTGTTGAAAGCATCATCAACAACTACATCGGCGACGAGACCAAGGGTCAGTCTCCTTATCAGTCTCCCGCTGACGTTGACGCCTCCAACGGCGAGCTGCACATGGCTACCAACGCGTTCTTTGAGCCGTATGAGTATTATGAGGGCGACAAGGTCGTCGGTATCGACGCTGAGCTGGCGCAGGCGATCTGCGACAAGATCGGCTACAAGCTGGTTATCGACGATATGGACTTCGATTCTATCATCACTGCTGTTCAGTCCGGCAAAGCCGATTTCGGCATGGCGGGCATGACCGTTACCGAGGAGCGCTTGGAGTCGATCGACTTTACCGATTCTTATACCACTTCTACTCAGGTCATCATCGTTAAGGAATAACAGCAACAATTGAAAGATATTGAATAATTCTGTCATAGCAACCGACACGTGCGGTTGCTATGGCATTTAAAGGGTATTTATTATGCAAAGTTTTTTTGAAGGAATGTCCGCGAGCTTTACGAGAACCTTTATCACGGACGACAGATGGCTGCAGCTGCTGCGGGGCTTGGGAACGAGTTTGGAGATCACCTAGTTCGCCGCATTACTGGGTATAGCGCTCGGCTTTCTGGTTGCGATAGTCCGTTCCAGCTATGATAAGACGCTGCTGGGGAAAAAGTGTATCAGGTTCAGCGATTACATCCTGAAGTTTTTCAACGGTATTTGCAATATCTATATCACCGTTATCCGCGGAACGCCTGTCGTTATTCAGCTGATGATCATGTATTATATCATTCTTGCCTCGTCGAGAAACGGTCTGATCGCGGCGGTTCTGGCTTTCGGTATCAATTCCGGCGCGTATGTCGCCGAAATCGTGCGTGGCGGAATCATGTCGATCGACAACGGTCAGTTTGAGGCGAGCCGTTCGATCGGTTTTGACTATAAAAGCACGATGGTTTATGTGATCCTGCCGCAGGCGCTGAAGAATGTTCTGCCTGCGCTGGGCAACGAGTTCATCGTCTTGCTGAAGGAGACCTCGGTAGCCGGTTACGTTGCGATCCAGGATCTGACATATATCGGCAACCTGATCCGTTCGCGTACTTATGAGGCGTTTTTCCCTCTTATCACCATAGCGCTGATCTATCTTGCTATCGTGATGATTCTTTCTTACTTGCTCAGAAAGCTGGAAAGGAGGCTCAGCAAGAGTGAACGATAATTTACTGATCAAGGTCAACGATCTGAAAAAGCATTTCCGTGAGGGCACGATCCATGCGCTGGACGGCGTGAGCATGGATATCAGCCGCGGCGAGGTCATCGTCATCGTCGGACCCTCCGGCTCCGGTAAATCCACCTTTCTGCGCTCGCTGAATCTGCTTGAGGAGCCGACTTCGGGCGAGATCCTCTTTGAAGGCGTGAATATCACCGATCCTCATGTCAACATCAATAAGCACCGTCAGAAGATGGGCATGGTGTTCCAGCATTTCAATCTGTTTCCGAATATGACGGTTTTGAAAAATATGACGCTCGGGCCGCAGAAGCTCCTGAAAAAATCCAAGGAAGAGGCGGAGGCAAAGGCACGCGACCTGCTTGAGAGAGTCGGTCTTGCCGACAGAGCGGACGCCTATCCTTCTCAGCTTTCCGGCGGACAAAAGCAGCGTGTCGCGATCGTTCGCGCGATGTGCATGGAACCTGACGTCATGCTCTTTGACGAGCCTACTTCTGCGCTTGATCCCGAGATGGTAGGCGAGGTGCTGGATGTTATGAAGGAGCTTGCGCGTTTGGGGATGACGATGGTGGTCGTTACCCATGAGATGGGCTTTGCCCGCGAGGTTGGCTCCCGCGTCGTCTTCATGGACAGCGGCAAGATCATCGAGGAGGGCACCCCCGAGGAGATCTTCGATCATCCGCAGAGTGAACGACTCAAGATATTTTTGGCTAAAGTTCTGTAAAAGAAATATATCCTGCGATTTTGCCCGCGGATCTTCCGCGGGCTTGATTTATTTTTCTAATTATGTTATACTATGGCTTGTTTGATAAATGGCAAAACGCCCATAGAAGCGGATCTTTTTCTGCAATCCTGCGTTATTCTTTCCCGGAATCCGACGGGACGCCATCGCAAAAAGTCTTGTCTTGCGAAAAAATATCCCGCCTTTGTGCGTTCGCTGTTGATTAAACAAGCCCTGAACAGGGCGTCTGATTATGGTTTATGTTTTTTGGAGATAGATACATGGATGATTTTAAGAAAGTCGTAGCGGAAAATATCATAAAGCTGCGTACCTCGATGAATCTGACACAGGCACAGCTCGGCGAAAGACTCAATTATTCCGACAAGAGTATCTCGAAGTGGGAGAGAGGCGAATCGATCCCGGATGTTTTTGTGCTGAAAAAGATCGCGGATATGGCGGGCGTGACCGTCGACTATATCATCACCCCGCATAATTCCGATGAAGAGGTGCGCGTTCAAAAGAAGACCCGCCGTTACAGCCGCCGTTTCATCACGCTGACGGTTCTTTCGGGGATCTGGGCGCTCGCGGTGCTGGTGTTTGTGGTGCTGTGGCTGTGCGGTTTTTTCAACTGGCTTATCTTTATATACGCGATCCCGGTTTCACTGATCACGCTGTTGGTGCTGAACTCCGTGTGGGGCGACCGCCGATGGAACCTGTACATTATCTCCGGTCTGGTATGGGGGATCATCTGTTCGATCTATCTGAGCGCGATCCAATACAATTGGTGGCAGCTGTTCCTTCTCGGCATCCCCGCGCAGATCATTATTATCTTTGCTTTTTCTATCCGCAAAAAGCCAAAGCGCCAAAACGCTGATAATAACTGAGTTTCTACTGAGAGTAGAGTCGTCTTTTGACGCTCTACTCCTTTCTTTTTGTCCGTAGAACGGCGCGCAGGAACAGTAGACTGCAGCAACGGGAGAATAGATTGCAATTTGACGGCGGCGGGATAAAATGATAAATGTGAAAGCATGAGGGTTATCCGATCGCTGAAAACAGAAACGGTCATAAAGAAAGCAATGCGTGATGAGGGCGGCTGTAATAAACCGAACCGTCATATGCTTTCCCGGTGCAAGCGCTCAAGTGCCCGCCGGACATTTTTACCCTCGCTTTGCCGGCAGGGATCAGACCCGTCATAACCGGTCGCTTGCCGCCGGTCACTAAATAAAGGAGTGTTAGCAATGAGTTATATTATCAGCACATGTTCTACCGTGGATATGACAAAGGAGGCGCTGGAGAAGCTCGATATCCGCTGCATCGGCTTCCATTTTGTCGTGAACGGCAAGTCTTACACCGACGACCTGTACACATCCATGAGCGCTAAAGAATTCTACGGTTATATCCGCGAGGGTGCGGATACATCCACCTCGCAGGTATCTGTCGGCGAGTATGTCGATTATTTCCGCGAGCTGCTGCTTGAGGGGAATGACGTCCTGCACATCTGCCTGTCCTCCGGTATCTCCAACACCGTCCAGAGCGCGAATGCCGCGGCGAAGATGCTGCAGGCTGAGTTTCCGAACCGAAAGCTGTATATCGTGGATTCGCTGTGTGCGTCCGCCGGTATCGGTGTTTTTGTGACGCTGCTGTCACAGAAGCGCGCCGAGGGCATGGATATCGACAGCCTGTATCAGTGGGCAAAGGACAACTGCAGATCGGTACAGCACTGGTTCTGCTCCACCGACCTGACCTATTATATCAAGGGCGGCAGAGTATCCAAGGTCAGCGGTGTGATCGGCGGTATCTTTGAGATCTGTCCGCTTCTCTGCGTCAGTCCCGAAGGCAAGCTCAAGCCCATCGCCAAGGTTCGTACCAAGAAGAAGGTGCTGACTGCTTTAGCCGATAAAATGGAACAGCACGCCGAGGGCGGCAATAATTACAACGGCTTATGCTATATCTCTCATTCCGATTGCCTTGAGGACGCCGAGTTTGTACGCGATCTTATTTTCAAGCGCTTCAGGCACGTCAAGGAGGTCCCGATCTTTGACATCGGCACCACGATCGGCTGCCATACCGGTACCGGAACCGTAGCGCTGTTCTTCACGAGCACCGACGAGAGAGAGGATTCGAAATGAACGCCGTCCGTGCGCTGTCCGGCGATCTCAAAGCGGAAAGAAGAAGATTCAAGACCCAACTCCCCGATTATACCCGCGGCGAAGAGATCACCAACATGATCACCCATATCATCGGCGCGGCTTTTGCGATCGCCGCGATCCCCATTTTGATCGTTATGGCTGCCGGTCACCGTAATCCATGGGCGATCGTGTCCGGCGCGATCTACGGCGCGACCCTGTTGATCATGTTTACGGTTTCGAGCGTTTATCATGGGCTGCCGATCGGCAATGCGAAGCGGGTGATGCGGGTCATTGATCACTGCGACATCTATTTTTTGATCGCAGGCACCTATACGCCGATCCTGCTTGTGGCGATACGTCCGCTGAATCCCGGGCTGGCGTGGTCGATCTTCGGCGTGGAATGGGCGCTGACGGCGATAGCGGTCACGCTGAACGCCATCGATCTCAAGCGATTTGAAAAGGTTTCCATGGTCTGCTACATCGGCATGGGCTGGTGTGTGATTTCCGTGTTGTGGCTGACGATCCGCGCGATGACCCTGCAGGGCTTTTTGCTGCTGCTTTACGGCGGTATCGCGTATACGATCGGCGCGGTGCTGTACGGCGTCGGCAAAAAGAAGCGCTATTTCCATTCGGTTTTCCATGTGTTTGTGATCGCCGGCAGTATATTGCAATTCTTTGCGATCCTGTTTTATGTCATGTAAGAATACGAAACGCTCCTCCGGCGACGGAGGAGCGTTTGTCATATACGTTTCATCGTTTTCATATCATGATACAAAATGTGGGAAGTGATGAAATGTACAGAGCCGTATCGTTTGTGTTGGTGTTTTTGCTGTTGGCATGCACCATTACGGCGATTTCCGCCGCGATGGCAGAAGCGCCCGGACAGACGCTGCTGCCGTCCGCGACCGAAGCTGTTCAGGCGCCGACGGAAGCGCCGACAGAAGAGCCGCAAAAGCCCCTTCCGACGATCGCAGCGGTCGAGGAACATTCTCAGAAAAAAGAGGATTATACGCCGCGGTTATCCGCCCCTGAAAAGGATGACCCCTGCTATTATTCCTCCGACAACATTTTTTACGCCTCCGATTACGGGATGCCGAATTGTACCTGCTACGCGTGGGGGAGAGCATATGAGATCAACGGAGAAAAGCCGGCGCTCTCGCCCTATGACGCCTGTACATGGTATGATTACAACGCCGAAAACGGGTTCTATGACTACGGCGAAGAGCCGAAAGAGGGCGCGATCGCCTGCTGGGCGTATGCCGACGGCGGTCCCGGGCATGTGGCGGTGGTGGAGGACGTCGAAGACGATACGGTGCTCCTGTCCAATTCCGCTTACAGCGGCGACGAATTCTACATGGATACCGTTCCCGCCGATGACCCGTCCGCGGGACGGGACGGATGGATCTTTCAAGGGTATATCTATGTGGTCTGATCAAAAAAGAGCTGTTCCGCCGAAGGGAACAGCTCTTTTTGCTGCGATCGATCAGATCTTCAAACCTGCCAGCTTACGCTGCATGAGCGTGCAATCGGTGATATCGTGACTGCCGTCGTTATTGAAATCCGCAAAACGAAGCTGTACGGCGTCCAGCTCAGCGAGATAAGCTAAAGACCGCTGAGAAAGGGTAACGTCAAGGATAGAGAAATCGCCGTCGCGGTCTGTATCGCCTTCTTTATCGCTATTGCGGCACAGCGCCTTGATGACAAGAGTGCCGCCGACGGTATCGCCATCCAGCTTGTCTTTGTAATAATCCATGATGTCCATCGTCTGCGCAGCGTATCCGATCAGGTAGCTCTGTCCGTAAGCTGAGTCCGGCTTGAAGAGGTATCTGCCGCCCGAGGTCAGCCATTCGTCACAGCCGATGGTGATTTCGGTGTTGCCGTTCTTTTCGATCTGAATACCGATAGCGCCCTTTTGTGCGGGAGCGTCGAATCCATAGCAGTTTGCGTTGATATATCCCTGGTGCTCGATCGTGCCCCGCGCCAGCAGCATCCACCGAGCTGCGTCGGAAACGGGGATGCCGTTTGCGTCCACGGGAATATAGTATACGGTATAGGACGACCCCTCAGAGGTGGATTCAAAGATCACCTCGTCGATACGGCGGTAGCCGTCCGAAAAGTCAAAGACGTTTGCGTAGGTCATCTTTGTCAGATTCGGTCTGGTTTTCTGAATATAGCTGAACTCATAGGTCGATCCGTACGTTTCGTTCTGTTTCATCCTGCTGACGGCTGTCGCAGGCGCGCAGGATGAGATGGCGTAACTCGGACCGAAGCGCGAGTCAAAGAGATGGATATCATTGTATGAGATCCAGAAAAATCCGTTGCTGCCCCAGTTGACGCCCCAGCTGTTTTTGCACAGCCACGCGCCCGGCGATGCGGGCAGATGACCGTCGGCGAAGTTCTCAACTTCGTAACGGTCATCCCAGCCGACGATCTCGACCGCGTGACCGTTCAGCTGAGAGGTGGCAAGCGACGGACCGTCATAGTAATAAGCAGAGGTGTTTCCGTTAAGACAGCTGCCGGCATAATGAAAGTTGCCGACAACGCCGCCGTAGGTGAGGATCGCCGTCTTGACGGTATCGGGATCGCTTGCGTCGAGATAGACGACGCCGTCTGTGATTTGATAGGGGTAGAGAGCGTTTTGTTCCGCCGCGTAATCCTCCGGCGTTTTGCTTTCATCAAACAGCGAATTTGAGATGCAGCCGAATGAAGTCAGATATCCCAGCGCGATGTAAGGGTAGCCCGCGGCGTTATAGGAGCGGTTCCAGCCGGTGCCGTTTTCCTTTGTAGTTCCCCAGAAGTTCATATGCATGGTGGACAAATGGAAGGAGGGCTGATATTTTTTGATCAGCAAAGATTCAAGCGTACCGGTGGAGCTGTACGCCCAGCAGGTGTTGTACTGCTGAGACCGCACCGGTGTGGTGAATCCTGCTTCTGCGGAGCTGTAAGCGGACGGAAGCGCTTCTTGAGGTTCGAGTATCCCGCCGACCTCGGCATATTCCGCCGCGACGACGGCGGCTTCCGTATTCACGCCGGCAGCGGCGCTTTCTATATCAGCGGCTTGCGTCGAAAACGGGATGCACAAAAGCATCGCGCAGGACAGCGCCGCGGCTGCAATTCTTCTGATCACATTGACCTCCGAAAGGAATCGTAATTCTGAGTATACCTTATCACGATCATATTTTTCATATGTTAACATATTTTTATCCGAATGTAAACATTATTGAGGCACATAATAATGGAAAACACAGCGAAAGAGGAAAAGGAAATGGAACGCAGAACGGATCTCGCCGTTGAAGAACGCGAGCTTTTGGGAGAAGACGTCAAAGGGGTGGATTACTGCGAGGAAGAGATAGAGGGATTGCCGATCGAACGGCTGAGGATCATGACGCCGCGCGCGGGACAGCTGCTGAAAAAGCCCGTCGGCACCTATATCACCGCGCAGCTGCCTCCGCTGACGGACAGTATCCGCGATACGGACAGACGCGTCAGGGCGCTGTCACAGGAGATACGCCGACTGCTCCCCGTCAACGGACTGGTGCTGGTAGCGGGGCTGGGGAATATCGAGATCACGCCGGATGCGCTCGGTCCGAAAGCCGCGTCAAAAGTGCTTGCGACCCGCCATATACCCGGCGAGATCGCCCGTTCAACGGGCTTGGACAGGCTCAGGGCAGTAGCGGTGGTCAACACCGGTGTGACAGGTCAGACAGGGATCGAGACCGGCGAGCTGCTGCAGGGTATCATCAAAAATATCCGTCCGTCGGCGGTGATCGCTGTGGACGCGCTTGCCTCGCGGCGGTTAGAGCGCCTCGGCTGTACCGTCCAGATCTCCGATACCGGTATCGCTCCCGGAGCGGGAGTGGGCAACAGACGGGTGCGGATCGACGCGGATACGATGGGCGTCCCCGTGATCGCGATCGGTGTTCCCACGGTGGTGGACGCGCTGACTCTCGCTTACGATCTGCTCGAGATCAGCGATGAAAAAGAGGGGCTGGCGCTTTCCGATACGGTAGCTCCGCAGGGCAGGAGTATGGTGGTAACGCCAAAGGAAGTCGATCTGTTGATTGACCGTGCGGCTCACCTGATCTCTCTGTCAGTGAATATGGCGCTGCAAACGGAGCTTGACACAGAGGATCTGCTGAACCTGCTGTGATTCCTGATTCTCATACCGTGACTCACCGCGGCATGGGGCTTAGTATCGATCCCGTCAAAGACATAATAACCACGCTCGCCGCATATGATGATACCAATAATTGCCAAAGGTGAGAGAATGAAGAAGTATTGGAAAACAGCGGCGGCGATGATTGTGCTGACATTGATATTGACAGTATGCCTGAGCATGGTGTTCTATCGCGCGTCCTCCTGTATGGCGCTCGGGGATGAAGCGGCGATGCTCTCGGGAAAGCTGAGCTTCGTCAACGGCAGCGCCGATCAAGCGACTCATACGGACGTGACAGAAGCAGGCAGCGAAGCGCCAAAGCCCGTGCGTCCGCTTGCCGAAACGCCGACCTCGCTCGCTGATCCTCCCGAAAAGCCGCAGGATACGAGCCACGGAGGCGATACCCTTCCGGTCAGGGAGCTCAAGATCAGCAACGGCAATATGAGCTATGACAACTTTACCGTCCGCAATACGACCGACGTCGAGCTGGACGTCGGATCGCTGTTGTCGGCAGATCTCCCGTTTTCACTTGATGACAGCCATGAGGTGCAGGTGCTGGTGTATCATACCCATTCGTGCGAGCGGTATCTGACCGAGGATACCGGCGAATACTGCGACGACTATTATCCGCGCTCGACCGACGGTGACCTCGGCGTGATAGCGGTAGGGGAGAAGCTCGTCGAAACGCTCAAGGAGCACGGGATCGGAGCCGTACATGATACGACGCTCCACGATTATCCGTCGTATGAGGGCTCCTATGCCCGCTCTTGGGAAACCATCTGTGCCTATAAGGAAAAGTACCCGTCTATCAAGGTGACGATCGACCTCCATCGCGACTCGATGACGACCGACGAGGGCGTGAAATATAAACCGACCTTTGAGCATGACGGCGACAAAGCGGCGCAGATCATGATCATGGCGGGCTGCGACAGCGACGGCGGATTCGACTTCTGGGACGAGAACCTGATCTTTGCCATGCAGCTGCAGAAGAAATGCGAAGATATGTATCCCGATATGACGCGTCCGCTGAATTTCGGCGAGTATACCTACAATATGAATTTCAACAACGGTTCTCTGCTGATAGAAGTAGGCACCGAGGTGAATACCGTGGAGGAGGCTGTCCGAAGCGGGGGCTACTTAGGAAGCGCTCTGTCGGATTTATTGCGTCCATAGAATTATACTTATTCATAGTCAAAAGAAAATGACTTGCGATACTCTCTGAGATTAGTGATAATGTCGAATTCGCCGCCCCGGTCTTGCAAAAAGCCCGGGGCTTTGCTATAATATGACACGATATAATAGTTGTCAGTGTCTGCTTAGTGGTCAGTGTTTCGTTGATAGTATCCGAACACGAGTAAAGAGGCTGTTATGAAACAACATCGAATTATCATCCAAATCATTTCGCTGCTTTTGACTCTGTGCGTTTTCTGTACGGTCGGTATGGCGACTGTTTTTGCCGAGCCTGTTGAAGAGCAGGCTCAGGATCAGCAGGAAGCTGCGGCCGAAACGCCTCAGGAGGAACAGCAGGACCTTCCCGGGCAGCCTCAGGAGGAACAGCAGATTCAGCCTGAACAGCCTCAGGAACCCGCGCCTCAGGAACCCGCGCCTCAGGAACCCGCGCCTCAGGAAGGCGAGTGGTATGATTATATCTACAGCTATGACGAGGATGCGGTTTCCTCCTATGTGGAGCCGGAGCATCTCGGCGATTTGCCCGAGGTCTCGTCCCGACAGGTGGTCGAGGCGACCGCCGTGCCGATGCCTACGGTAGAAGTATCCGACGCTTCTTTGTTTTCCGGTATCGTGATGTGGCTGTGCGTTGCCCTGGGTATCGCGGTCGTGGTCGGCGTGCTTGTCAGTAAGCGTACCCGCCGACGCGGAGCATAATATGCAGATCGGCAGCGTTAAACTGAGCGGCTATGCCGCCTTAGCGCCGATGGCGGGCGTCGCCGACAGGGCGATGCGCGAGCTGTGCATGGAGTTCGGCGCGGGCTACTGCGTGAGCGAAATGGTCAGCTCCAAGGGGATCGCCTATCACTCGCAGAAAAGCGCCGGGCTGATGCGGATCTCCGATCTCGAGCGTCCCTGTGCGGTGCAGATCTTCGGTACCGAACCTGAGACGATGGCGGATGCGGCGCGGTTTTCACTGCAATACCGTCCCGAGGTCATCGATATCAACATGGGCTGTCCCGCTCCCAAGATCGCGGGCAGCGGTTCCGGGGCCGCTTTGATGCGCGATCCCGACCTGTGCGGCAGGATCGTACAAGCCGTCAGCCGCGCGGTGGATATCCCCGTGACGGTGAAGATCCGTTCCGGCTTTGACAGCGGGCATATCAACGCGGTCGAGGTCGCTTTGATCGCCGAGCGAAACGGCGCGCAGGCGGTGACCGTCCACGGCAGGACAAAAGAGCAGTTCTACGCCCCGCCGGTGGATTACGATATCATCCGCAAGGTCAAAAGCGCCCTGACCATCCCGGTCATCGGCAACGGCGACGTGACCGGCGCCGGTTCGGCGCAGTACTTATATGAGTACACAGGCTGTGATTATATCATGGTCGGACGCGGCGCTCTGGGCAATCCGTGGGTGTTCCGTGAGATCAACGAATATTTCGATAAAGGAATTATGATCGCTCCGCCGACGCTTGATGAAAAATGTGATATCCTCCTGCGGCATATCCGTGCTGTGGTGAAATATAAAGGAGAAAACGTCGGTATGCGCGAGGCGCGCAAGCACACCGCGTATTATATCAAGGGCGTCAAAAACGCCGCCAAGCTCAGGAATCTGGCGTTTTCGATGACGACGCTGGACGATCTCGAAAACCTGATCAGAGAGATGAAAGGCTCCCTTCCCTAAGGGAGCTGTCGCGAAGCGACTGAGGGTTGATACGTTGTCTCCGGATAACATTTTGATAGCAACAAATTATCATGCTTGCAACCCTCCGGCTCCTGCTGAGCCACCTCCCTTAGGAAAGGGAGGCTGAAAAGCAACCCCATAGTATTAACATAGATAAAAAATCTGGAGGTATAAGATGTACAAGGACTTAATGGATTCGATCGGCTTTGTCAAGAATTATGACGAAGAGATCGCTCAGGCGATGGACAAGGAGCTGACCCGTCAGCGTCAGAATCTCGAGCTGATCGCGAGCGAGAATATCGTTTCTCCCGCCGTTATGGCGGCGATGGGCTCCGTGCTCACCAACAAATATGCCGAGGGCTATCCCAATAAGCGTTACTACGGCGGCTGCTTTGCCGTGGATATCGCCGAGGAGATCGCGCGTCAGCGCGCCTGCGAGCTGTTCGGCGCCGAGCATGCCAATGTTCAGCCTCATTCCGGCTCTCAGGCGAACCAGATCGTCTACTCCGCGAGGCGTCAGCCCGGCGATACCATCATGGGCATGAATCTTTCCGAGGGCGGTCACCTGACTCACGGCTCGCCCGTCAACATCAGCGGCAAGTACTTCAATGTCGTCAGCTACGGCGTTGATCCCG
>JAFRBD010000138.1 GCA_017405065.1 Ruminococcus sp.
AAAGCCCCCGGTACGGGGTTTTCTGTCGCGGAGACAGTGCAGGAAGATTGCGGAGCCTTTACCGGTAGTCCCTTCCTCATTGTAGCTGATCTTCATACAATCCTGATATTCATCCTGATAGTCAAAAATATGCTCGCTGTCTTCCTTGTTCAAATCGGGATACTCCCTGATGCTGACCATCTGATTATATAGGATATCGCTGTCGCCCGACCAATAGGTATCGTCATCGGCCTTGGTGTATGCGATCGCACAGCCGGGATCGTCTGCGATACCGAAGGCTTTGTTGAATCTGAAGGTACCGACCGGCGTCTTGCCGTCGCCTTCTTTGGTTTTGCCCAAACCCTCTTTGCCGATGAAGCCGGGGGTGGACATGATCATCTTCCAGTTGCCGTCTGCATCTTTCTCATGCATGGAGATCCACGCCGTGGAACGCTCATAGCCGGCGACGACAAAGAGCTGTTTTACGTCCCTTGCCGCGTCGAGCTTGGTCACCCATTCGGGGGAATCCTGCGGTTCCTGACCGAGACGTTCTCTCGGGGTCGTAAACAATGCGGTCTGCTCCTTTGTTTCGCTATTATCATCTGCTGCTGTTTCGGAATTGCTGCAAGCCGCAAGCACAGTCATCAGCATGACTGCCGCGCAAATGATCGCGATGATTCTTTTTGTTTTCATTTCAATACGTCCTTTCATAAAAATCTTAAAATTCTTTCTTCTGTATTATTTCTTTTTTGGATACAGAGTCATTCGATTTCCGTATGGCGCTGTCAAATAGTTTTGCCGATCCCATCGGGACACGGCAATGAGGCAAGAAACCTTTGGATGAATGTCGCATCTGTAATATCCAGTGTTTCACCACCACCCACACACGCCGCTTTTTCGTTGAATGTATTCGGTACGGAAAGTCTTGCAAGTCTGCGCTGGATATAGGTCGCATCGAGAATAGTTACTGTTCCGTCGCCGTCCGCGTCGCCGAGGATGATACCCCTGCTGTAGTTCGAGTCTGTTGCTTTGACCAGCGCCCAGTTAGTCTGGGGATAGTGCTGGGTCAGGATCGCTTCTCTGTTGACGAAAAGAGTCGCGAAGTGATACAAATTCAGCTCCTCAAAGTATTCGATATATGACCGATAATAACCGTCATAGTACCCACGGTAACGGTCGTGATACCCATCGAGATAATCCTGTGAATAGGGTGTGCCGTCCTCATTGGTAACGGGCTCCTCGTTGTAGCTTGCCCGATAGCTTTGTGTCAGCGCATCCTTCTTTGCGTCAATACCCACTTGATCGTCGGCGTCATTTGATCCGCGATAATAGTCTTCGCTGTGCTCCGGATGCGCGTCCTTATAACCATATTCGTAAGCAGATTCATAAGCGCTCATATATCCGTTTCGGTAGGCGTCCAGATACTCCTGCGAACGGCTCTCGGCGTCCGCAGGCAGCGGCGCCTCGGTAAGCGGTTCGTTCCCCGCTAAGCCATCCTCATAGCCCCTGTCATATCCGTCGCTTCTGCCGTCATCTTCACCCTGTTCGGCGTCTGTCGGCGGTTCCTCGGGTCCTTCGGGTTCTTCGGTCCAGTTCTGCTCCGCCTCCACATACTGATCGTAGGTGAGTATCTTCTCCTCGGCGGTCTGCGGATCATAGGTCGGATCGTCGTAATCCTCAGGCAGAACCGTGCTGTAATCAACGCCCACCTTATACTTATAATCCTTTACCAATACCGGACCGAGCGTCCTGATCAGAGGATAAATCGTGTTGAGCATTTCCTGATATTCTTCGTCAGTGATCGGGAGCTGATCGGCAGGAGCAATCTCCTTGATCAATATTTCCAGTTCGTCAGCGATCTGGCGGTACATCGCGTCGCTGTTGTGGAACATAGCGCCGCACTGTATTTCATCGGTGAGAATATATCTCGCGCGGGGATTGTTTATAATTTCCGACAGAGAGCCGCTTAAGGAATCGAAAACGGCGATCCACGCTTCGGATGATTCGCTGAAATACAGCTCGATCAGGTAGGAAATAGCGCCGTCAAAATCGCCCGAGAACTTTTCTCTGGTCAGCTCTTCGGAGATGAAGTCGATGAGGTCGGCGTTGAACATGTCCATCGAAACGGAGCCTAACGATACGATCTTTTCATAACCCACTGCATCGAACTTTACCTTATTGACAGTCAGATCTTCACCGATCACGATCTCATTACCGTTCGTGTACAGTCCCCACGATTCGGGATAGACATAGGTAATCAGGTCGTTCTTATTCCGAATACAGAAGATATTATCATACACCTTATCGCTCGTGCAGCAGCAGGGAGCCTCAAAGCAGTAGACAAACACGTCATCCGCCGCCGTATCAAATTCATTCAGGTGTTCATTGATATAAACGCCCGTGAGGTCAGCGACCGCACCGGCTCTGGAATAACCTGCAATCCACAGCTTGACATTGCTGAGATGATGAGCAGCGATATAATTCCTGATGCGGGCTATGACCTTTCCGGCAGCGGTATCGAAGCCTTCGATATTACCGTCTGCTCCGGCGGTCAGATTGGCCGCCCACTCCGCGCCGTACTTGTTGCCGCGGATAGAGACCGCTACGACATCATGTCCGTCGATCTTCTTGTGAGCGATCGCCGTACCGATCGTATCCTTTGTCGGCGTGACCGTCATATCGTCTGTTTGTATATCCGTATAACCGATATCATTCAGCAGGGCGGTAATATACGAATCACCTCCGATCTCCATCGAAGCGAGCGCCAGCGCCATCGACATGGTGAGCAAATGCTGATTCTGCTGTGTTGACAGCGCGGTAAAATATCCGTCGCTGTAATAATATGTATCGGTCGCAGGCGCGTCAACAAACGACGGCATATAGGTAAATTGTCCCGTGATGATATCACTCTCAGCCGAAACGCCGATCGGGAGCATCCCGATCAGAAATACCGCCGCGAGCACTGTGCAAAGAATACGAAAACCAACTCTTTTACGCATAGTACCCTCCTTATGAATCTTCTTTATTTATTATATTATAGTTTATCTATCATCAATAGTCATTCTCCATTTTGGTTAATCCATATTCCCAAAGTAGAAGGATGCTTCCTTTTTGTTAATGCATGGTAATATTTTCCTGAGCTATATCCTTATATGTCATATGAGTCGTTCTATTGTTAAAGATGTAAGATTTAAATTTAGCAAGTGGGAGTACGGATTTGCAATCTTACTTTATCCGTTCAGCACTATAAGCTAAAAGCTGCCTTGGATTATCCAAGACTGCTTTCCTGTATCCTATTCAGTTTTCACTTTTTCCGTTAAGGACATCGCCCTTTTGTGGCTGCGCTCTTTTTATTTGCGGACAGTATGGAGAACAGAGAGATTACTGCCCTGTTCATCGGCAACAGTAAATGTTACGGTCTGCGTGAAACCGACGTTGAACAGGCAATTATCAAAGCGATAGAATCAGGTATCAGGGTATTTCTGAACGGCGGTCAGGGACACTTTGATATGACTTGCGCTAATGTTGTCGATAAGCTGAAGCATCGTTATCCGCACATCAAGTGTTATCTGATTATCCCCTATCATAACTTCTCTGTGTTCAACAAAGATATATTTGACGAGATCATTTATCCGTTTGAGGAACAGCGGCAATCATACTATTATTTCAAGCGCGCGATCCCCGAAAGAAACAAAATGATGGTACGGTGGTCAAGCACGGCGGTCTGCTATGTTCCCGATACGACCGGCGGCGCAGGAAAAACGCTTGAATATGCTCAAAAGAAAATGCTGAGAATTATTAATGTTGAAAGCGGTGGCTAAACGATGAACAATCTTCTAATTTTAGATATCGAGAACGAGCCTGTCATTCAAAAGCTGAAAGATATCAAAGGCATTAAGGTCGTTACCGGAACAATAAGACGTCCGAAACTCTACCCGATCCCCGATTTGATCCTCATTAATTTTGACATACTTCTCGGATAGTGTTTTGCTGAGATCATTCATTGACAATCAATTTGCATCACTCCCTTCATTTTTTTCTGATCTATCGGTAAAGCGAGGATTTCCTCGCCGAACCTGTGAATTGTCAGCGCGTTGCAGATGATATTAAACAAAGGCGTTTCAACCACGCCGGTATCCGCAAGGTCGCTCAAATCGGCGGAATTTGTATTATTTAACAAATCCCTCGCCGCGCAAAGCAGCGTATATGCCTTTTCAGTAAAGCCTTTCGGCTTGAAATGCTCAAAATCAACACGGTATCTCGAAACATTAAAATGGATCTGATCCCATAATCTGACATCTGCCGTGAGCAGATAGATTTTCGAGACTATTTTCCTGTCAGTCGGCTTTATAATCTGCATTGAATAACCAAACTGCTTTCGGTGAAAGATATCCATGAAACTGAGCGGCTTTGCTTTTGGATTATTCATCAGCCTTAACGCCCTGTTTTTGAATCGCTCATCGGCTGCTTCGCAGACGGCCGCAATAACCGCGTCATTATAGGTGACCTGACCGAAAGGCATCCGCTCCGCGACATACAGGCAGTATTCAGATTTGCAATGCCTTTTGTCCTCGTTGGCTGCCTGTGTATGGTAAAGGCAGTAATCGCAGTTGACGATATCCCTGTCCGGTTCAATCGCCATCAAGCGCTCGATCAGCGAAAATTCCATCACGGGAGCAGACTTTGTCTTGACTGTTTCTTTTCGGCTGATTATCATTTTTGACCTCGTTTGGCTTTTTCGAGGACTTCAACGCCGTAACGCTTGATCGCCATTACCGTGCAGAGCAACTCAAAAAGAAAGGGAGAGATGAGATTCTTATCCGCGAGGTCGCTGAGCGAAAAATGCTTGGTGCCGAGATAGACATCATTTGCGGCACAGTAAACAGTGTAGCCGTTTTCAGTGCAGTTGATCGGCTTGAACGCGCCGAAGCAGATTCTGTCCTTCTCAACATAGTTCCTACTCTGTTTCCACAGCCTGAAGTCAGCAGTGAGCAGATAAACCGCCGACATTAACACGCTGTTGTTTTTGTCGAGCTTCTCAACCGCCTGCTCAAAACAACGCTGATGATAACTTGTCAAAAAACCGTTTTTCATTTTGAGATCTCCCATCTTTCTTAATCTCTAAGTAAATTCCGGACTGTCGCTGCCCACACACAGCGATTTCAAAATCGTCAGGAATTCATTATTCATGGGCTTTTTCTTGATATGCCCCAGCAGCAAAGCCTTTTGCTTATATATTCTTGTGTGTCGGTATCCCAAACAGAGTTTTGACAAACCCTTCGAACGGTACTGCGTCCGATTGGAACAACCGACCATTGATCATTAAAAAATAATTCATTTTAACCTCCGTTATGTAAATTTTTCTTGATAAACAAAAAAGACCAACCGCTTATCTCTAAACGATTGGTCTTGAAATAATTAATGTATTAAAATGTCGAAAGAAAAAAACGAGTATATGTTTTTCTTTTCTTTCACACGCTTTTCGCAGTATGCTTCGGCTTTACATGGGTTCGAAACTCGCTTTGGGTAAAAAGCGCTTTTGGTATCACCGAAACGTGACTTTTGCCGACACGCCCCAAGGACGCGAAAAAGCCCGATAGAATCGGGCTTTTTCGGGGTGGTATCAAAAGTGTCCATCCTTTATGGCTGGGAAGGCGGGGTTCGAACCCACGAATGACGGAGTCAAAGTCCGTTGCCTTACCGCTTGGCTACTTCCCAACAACAGTTACAGTATAACACATTTTTGAATTATGTCAACCAAATAATGACGGGGCGGCCGGTAAGCCGCCCCATACAAAGCTGATCATATCGTTTCGACCGTCAGTTTTTCCCCGTCAGAGGAAATCGCGATACCGGAAAGTCCACCCTCACCATGCAGGATCATCTGCTCCGTGATCTTATCCTCGACCTCCCTGCGGATCAGATTGCGCAGGTCGCGCGCGCCGGACTGACCGCTGCAGGATTTTTCTGCAAGATACTCGCAGGCTTTGCTGTCATAGCGGAACTCGATGCCCTTTTCACGAAGCGTTTCAACATACTCGCTGAGCATCAGATCGGCGATCTTAACAAAATCCTCTTTATTCAGGCTCTTGAACACAATGATTTCATCCACGCGCGCGATAAATTCGGGGCGCAGGAACTCTTTGAGTCCTTTCATGACGCTGTCGCGCGCGGCGCTTTCCTGCGTTTTACCGAAGCCGAGCGCATTCTCGCGGTTAGCGGAACCGGCGTTGGACGTCATAACGATAACGGTGTTGGAGAAATCGACCGTTCTGCCGTGGGCGTCGGTCAGCTTGCCTTCGTCAAGGATCTGCAAAAGAATATTCATGACGTCGGGATGCGCTTTCTCGATCTCGTCAAACAGCAGCACCGAATACGGTCTGCGGCGAACCTTTTCCGTTACCTGCCCCGCCTCGTCATAACCGACATATCCGGGAGGGGAACCGATGATCTTGGACACGGAATGTTTCTCCATGAATTCGGACATATCGAGACGGATCAGCGTCTCCGGAGTATCGAACAATTCGAGAGATAGCACCTTGACCAACTCTGTTTTTCCGACGCCTGTCGGTCCGACAAAGATGAAAGACGCGGGTCTGCGGCGAGGAGAAATCTGCACGCGCGAACGCTTGATCGCTTTCGCAAGCGCTTCTACCGCCTCATCCTGACCGATGATTTTCTTCTTCAGCGCATCTTCGATATCCATCAGCTTCAACAGCTCGTTTTCACGCACTCTGGACTGAGGGATACCCGTCCAAAGCTCAATGACATTCGCTAAATCGACCTCTGTGACTTCGGCGGTCAGTGTCGCTTCATTGAAACCGTTGAGCTGTTCATCGACACGTGCCAGTTCCGATGTGACGGTTGCCAGCGCCTCATAGTCGATGGGATCCTCGCCGGAGATGGTTTCTTTGGATATCTGCAGCGCTTTTTTCTCATCGATCAGGGTTTCATAGGTCTCGCGCTCTTTATTTCTGAGCGACGCGCAGGCGCATGCCTCATCCAGCAGATCGATCGCCTTATCGGGAAGGAAACGATCGGTAATGTAACGCTCGGAGAAAACAGCCGCCTTACGGACGATATCCTCCCCTACTCTGACGTTATGATGATTCTCGTAATACTCTTTGATCCCCATGAGTATCTCGATCGTATCGCCTATACTCGGCTCCGCGACCTTAACGGGCTGGAAACGGCGCTCCAGTGCGGAATCTTTTTCAATATACTTGCGGTATTCATTAAACGTAGTCGCGCCGATCACCTGGATGTCTCCGCGCGAAAGAGCCGGCTTGAGGATGTTGGCGGCGTTCATGGTTCCTTCACTGTCGCCGCCGCCGACAAGATTGTGGACTTCATCGATAAAGAGAATGATATTGCCGGCTTCCTTGACCTCCTTGGTCAGTCCTTTGATACGGCTCTCATACTGTCCGCGGAACTGCGTTCCGGCGATCAGCGCCGTCAGGTCAAGCAGCTGGATCTCTTTATCCTTGAGGCGATGCGGCACGTTCCCCTGCGCGATGCGCAAAGCAAGCCCCTCTGCGATAGCGGTTTTGCCGACGCCGGGTTCGCCGATCAGACAGGGATTGTTTTTGGTTCTTCTTGACAGGATCTGGATCACGCGTTCGATCTCTTTATCTCTTCCGATCACTCTGTCGATCCTGCCGCTGCGGGCTTTTTGCGTCAGATCCTCACAATACAGACCGATATGCTTACGGTTCTTCTGCTGACGCTTATCCTTCGATTTTTTATCACCGGCAGGCTGATCCTTTTTCGACGCGTTGGCAGCGTTGCTGTTTCCGAAGAAATTGAAGATATTCGGGAATGAAGGAGCGCCGCCGGGCGTAAACTCCTCTTCTTCCTCCTCTTCATCTTTATCATTATTTGCGGGAGTCATTCCCGTTTCGGGCGATTCCATTTTCAGATTTTCAGCCAATTCCGATAAATCACCCACATCGCTCATGTTTTCCATGATGGAATCCATCTGATCCTGCACGGATTCGAGATCCTCGGGAGAAATACCCATCTTTTTAAGGATATCCTCAACAGGTTTGATACCCAGTTCCTGCGCGCACAGCAGACAATATCCGCGCGGCCGGCTGTCGTCTTTATTGCTCGAAACAAAAACCACCGCAGGACGCTTCTGACATTTGGAACAAATCATATACCTTCTCCTTTACTGTTTATCTGTGATTGAAGCCTGAACGGAAGGAGGATTGTCCTCTTTCGTTTTGATTTGCTTCTGTATTCTGAAGAAAATGATCGTGTAATTCACTAATGAAAAAATCATCATACCCGCCGTGACGCCTAAAACGGCAAGCGAAACCGTTTCATTGTGGTAATTGAACACTTCCATCAAAACTACCATAGCGACAGAGATATAGAACATGAAGGTGCTCGCCTTTCCGTACCAGGACGACTTGGGAGGGATAACGCCCTTATTGATCACGATGGTGCCGCCGATGATCATCAAAACATCTTTTAATACCATAATGATCATCAAAGGCAGCACATACGGCTCGATAAAGATCAGACAAATACCGACAGCGATCAGCGTCAGCTTATCCGCCAGCGGATCCAATACCTTTCCCAGCTCGGATTCCTGATGAAATTTACGGGCGATCATCCCGTCAAACAAATCGGAGACGCCGGATATCGCGATAATGACGACAGCCGGTATATAATTACCCGTGATATACTTTCCCGCGATAAAAAAGGCGACAAAGGGAGTGATCAAAAGGATCCTGATAAAAGATATCGCGTTCGGTATCGTCATCAGGTCTTTGCTTATCACTTCATTTTTCATTTCATTACTCATTGATACATTCCTCATTTTATGAACAAAAAATAATCTACATCACCCCGGGATCAAAGAAACGATCCACGAAAATATATTACCACTGTAGAAATGATAAAATATGAAAGAATTGTAAATTGTTGATTCATTGAACCAGCTCGACTGAGGGCTTGCGTTTTCAATGATCAGCTTTGACAGATACGCCAGCATGCTGACCAGCAGAAAAGCGTCGACGAAACCGATCACCGCTCCTAAAAAGCGATTGACAAAGTTTAAAACCGGGAATCGGAAAAGGCGCACAAGCGGCTTGGTGATCAATTTTTTCAGAATAATCATCAACAGCAAAAACAGAATGATGGTCGCCAGCGTCGTAACGATCCCTACGGCGATAGGACGCACGGCGGAATCCACGGCAGCAGCAATCGTATCGGAAGCGTTTGAGATCGGTTGTTCTAATAATTCGGAAAAATCTTCAGCCGAAATATTCATCAGACCGGTCAGCCATGACGGCAGCGAGGAAACAACGCCGTTCGCGGTTTGATCGCTCACGCTGACGATCGCGTCGTTGACTGCCTTGATGACAGCCGGATGGATCAGCGAGTCATAAATATAGCCCGCAAGGATGCCCCCCAGCGCCGTGGCGCCGAAGTAAGACGCGACGACAGCGATGATGCTCGCCAGCGCCCGGGCGAATCCCCGCCAGACATTGACGATGATCAATATGATAAATACGGCGATCAGAATGATATCAAATATCATACGTTAACCTCATAACGACATAGCGTTGATATATCCCGTGCAAAGGATATAGGCATCTGATTTCGTATACAATACGACAGCGTGAGGATCGGAGCTCAGCTTTTGCTCGGAATAAGCATGACCGTCCTTGGAATACAGCATCACGGATTCATCGGTCAACAGCGCCACTCTGCCCTTGAACGTAGAAACATCAATGATTTTTTTGTTTACCGTAAAGGTTTTATCCGTGAAACCGTTCGTCGAGCAGGATACGATATCACAGTTTCTTCCGTCGCCGGAGCTTGATAACGACAGGGTAAACGTATTCGTATCGGTATTGATATCGAACACGGTCAATGCTCTGCCCTCGTAATCGGTCGTCGTGATCTCACCGTTATAAGTATTCACGGAATAAGCTGCCGAACGCCCTACCGCGCAGGCATACTTATCGTTGAGATAGGAAATATCATAAATGATATTGTTCTCTAACTCCAGAAAGCTCAGCGGCGTATCCTTCGTGAAATCCAAAACGTAAATTGATGAGATCTCAACGCCGTTGAGAGCGGAAACGCCGGCAACTACCGCCCTGCTTCCGTTGGAATTCAGGCTGACGGAAGTGACATAATAGTCAGCAAAGGAATACGCGAAAATCTGTTCGTGATCCTGATTATATACGTAGAGCTTCGATAAATAACCGCTGCTTTCCGTTACCAGAGCATAATAACCGTTGTCGGCATATGCCGCCGTGAGGATATCATCTTTGGTTTCATCACCGAATACGGCGCCCTCTTTATCGATCAGCTGGTATCCTTTGCCGCCGAGATTATACACCAGCGCGCCGTGCTTGCTGACGGTCAGGACCGGCGTGATAAAGGCATGCTGTGCAGATAACTCCGTTCTGCCGTAGTTGTTCAGCAGCTGTGTTTTCGTATCGGAGGTATAACAGATATCCTGACCGATACGCATGAAATTTCCGCTGCTGACGCTCATGCCCTTGATATCCAACGGAAAACTTTCTTCACTGCGGCTGTTGAACAAACCGTAGCGGAAAAAGTTTGAAATATGATGGAATGAAAGCTTATCGGAGTTGAACGCATAAAACACAATGCCGAACAGCAAAGCAACGATCACCAAAACCGCCGTCAGTTTCTTGCCCTGAAGCTTGAATTTTTTTGGGGGCTCGGAAGATAATTCCTCATCCTCGCGTTCTTCCAGCGGCATGTCCTCATATGTCAGGACTTTCCGACGGGAATGTTTCTCTTTGCGCTTTTGCTTTTTCAGGAGCTTTTCAAGCTTTTTGGAGTTCTTTTCTTTCAGCCTTTGATCATTATCATTTTTTCTTTCATGTCTCAAAGCGGCGTCTGTCCCGGCAAGTTCCTCGGAACGATTCTCTTCCGTTACGCTTTCATCCTCATTCGAAAGGCGTTTATCTTTCTCATCCATAGTCTCACCCGCTTTCAATCATAATCGTCATAAAATACTTTATTCAAATACAAACCGCAGGACGGAGCGGTCGGCCCGGCGCATTTGCGATCCTGAGCTTCGATGATCCCGGATAACGTACCGAAGGGGATCCGTCCGTTGTTCATCGCAAGCAAGGTGCCGACCATAATACGTACCATGTTATACAAAAAGCCGTCTGCCGCAACCGTAAAGGTGACCAGATCGCCGTCGCGCCGGACGTCGAAATACTTCACCGTCCGTGTGAAATCGCCTTTCTCACGTTTATCCAGCGTGCAAAAGGAAGTGAAGTCATGCGTTCCTACAAAAGACTGTGCTTCCGAACGGAGCTTCTCGACGTCCATATCATAACGGTAGTGCAGCGCAAGGCCCTGTAAAAAAGGGTTGCGGACGCGGCTGTTCCACAGCTTGTAAACATATTCTTTTCCTACGCAGGAATAGCGCGCGTGAAAGTCCTCCCTCACCTCGCGCACATCGATCACCGCTACGTCATCCGGCAAATAACGGTTCATCGCCATCATCAGATGATCCTCGGTGATCGGATGCTCGATCTTCATCGAAACGCAGTACATATTGGCGTGAACGCCGCTGTCGGTACGGGAACAGCCCTTGATATCGGGACGTTCCCCGATGATCTGATAAAGAGCATTCTGAAACACCTCCTGTACCGTCAGCGCGTTATCCTGTATCTGCCAGCCGTGAAGATTCTTTCCGCAATAAGATAATGTTAAAAGTAAGTTTCTCATTTAAATACTCTATAAATTACGATACCGTAAATATTGAACAGAATGACGCAAGCGATCACCGACAGCGAGATCGCGATACTGATATAATCACGCTTCGCCATATGAAGCTGTTTCATGCGCGTTCTGCCTTCGCCGCCCCGGTAACAGCGGCACTCCATCGCAACAGCCAGCTCATACGCACGGCGGAACGCGGAGACGAACAGCGGAACCAGTACGGGCACCAGCGCTTTGATACGGGTAAAGAGATTGCCGCTTTCCATATCGGCGCCTCTTGCCTTCTGCGCCGCCATGATCTTATCGGTTTCTTCCAGCAGCGTCGGGACAAAGCGCAGGGCGATTGTCATCATCATCGCGATCTCGTGGACCTTGATGCGGAAGATCTTCAGCGGCTTCATCAATCGTTCCAGCGCGTCTGTCAGATCGGTCGGAGAAGTGGTGAACGTCAGAACAGAACTCAGCAGGATCAGGCAGACGATACGGACGCACACGAACACCGCGTTGCGGATACCGCCCCATGTGACCTTAATGATCCACCATTCAAAAATCGGCTCGCCCGTTCCGTAGAACAGATTCAGGATCGACGTGATGATCACGATCACGATAATGACCTTCAGGCTCTTGAAATAGAGTCTGAGCGGAACATTCGTCATCAAAACGATCGCCAGAACGGTGATCGCGATAAACGCCAGCGAAAAGGCGTTGAACGTACAAAAGATCAGCACGATATAGGCGATCAGACTGAGTATCTTTACGCGGGGATCCAGACGATGGATCACGGAATCCGCCGGAAAGTACTGACCGAGAGTGATATCTCTCATAGCCGACCCTCCTTTTTCAGATACTCTGTGATACTGTAAACGGCGCTTTCCACCGTCAAAGTACCTTTCGGCAGCGGGAACCCCGCGCTGATCAGCGAATCAACGATCGAGGTGATCTGCGGCAGGCGCAGACCCATCGAAGACAACCGTTCGCCCTGCGAGAATACTCTTTCACAGGTATCAAACATCTCCAGATGCGAGTGATCCATCACCAGTACTTTATCACATACGGCAGCGACGTCTTCCATAGAATGGGAGACCAGAAGAACCGTATTGCCGCGCTCCTTATGATAATTGTAGATCTGAGTCAGCAGGATATCCCTGCCCTAAGGATCCAGACCCGCACAAGGCTCGTCAAGGATCAGGATATCGGGATCCATGGCAATGACGCCCGCGATAGCCGCTCTGCGCTTTTCGCCGCCGGACAGATCAAAGGGGGATTTCGGCAGGAGTTCTTCTTTTAAATCAACAAACTTTGCGGCGCTTAACACGCGCTGCTTTATTTCATCCTCATTCAATCCCATATTGCCGGGACCGAAGGCGATATCTTTTTCGACGGTTTCTTCAAACAGCTGATACTCGGGATACTGGAACACCAGACCCACCTTGAAACGGATCCGTCTGATCTCTTTCGGCTTATCCCAGATATTCACGCCGTCGAGCATGATCGCACCGTCGGAGGGCTTCAATAAACCGTTAAGCATTTGTACCAGCGTACTTTTGCCCGAACCCGTATGTCCGATGATGCCGATAAAATCGCCGCGTTCCACTTCAAAGCTGACGTTATCGACAGCTTTATGCTCAAAAGGAGTCCCCTGAGAATAGACGTAGGATAAATCTTTGACACTGAGCAAGCTCATCGGAGCACCTCCTTGAGCAGCGAGGTACATTCTTCCGTCGTCAGCGGCAGTTCGTCGATCTCTACGCCGCAGGCGCGCAGCTTGTGACAAAGCTCCGTTGCCTGAGGAACGTCAAGACGATGCTTTTTCATCAACTCCACCTGAGAAAAAACTTCTCTCGGCTTACCGGATATCAGCATCTTGCCGTTATCGACAACATACACTTTATCAGCCAAAACCGCCTCTTCCATATAATGGGTAATCATAACGACGGTTATTCCGTTTTCGCGGTTGAGCTTCCATATCGTATCAAGCACTTCCTGTCTGCCCTTGGGATCGAGCATAGCAGTCGGTTCGTCAAGAACGATACAGTCAGGCTTCATCGCGATGACGCCCGCGATGGCGACACGCTGCTTTTGTCCGCCGCTGAGCTTGAACGGCGCTTTCAGTCGATGCTCATACATGTCGACCGCCTTGAGCGCTTCATCGACTCTCGTGCGGATCTCGTCTGCGGGGACGCCGAGATTTTCGGGTCCGAAAGCGACGTCCTCTTCCACGATACTCGCGACAAGCTGGTTATCCGGATTCTGCAATACCAAACCGACCTTACGACGGATATCGTACGTTACGGCTTCATCCGCCGTATCCATACCGTCGATATACACTTTACCGGAAGAAGGGGTCAGCATCGCGTTCAGATGCTTGGCAATGGTACTTTTGCCCGAACCGTTATGCCCCAGAAGCGCGACGAATTCACCCTGCCTGACGTCAAAAGAAACATCGTCAAGCACGAGTCTGCCCTCTTTCTGCGTATCATATTGAAATGTTACGTTTTGTACCGAAATAAATTCCATATACTCTCCAAAAATGTTATTGGCTCCGCACGAAACCGATAATGCCACAGCTTATCTGCGCCAGATCGCAGTGGAACCGCAAGGCAGGGTCAAGCCGGATTCAGAAACGTCCAGTCCGATCTCATCGGAAGAAACCGTTCCGCCGAAACGGCTTTGTACCACCGTACTCAATAAATACTCCATCACAGAAGGCGAAAGCCCCGTTGTATAAGAGTTCAAAATCACAAATTCAGCGTTTTCTGCGATAACGCCGGAGCATAACTCCACGAAGTCATAGATACGCTCCTCGAGCTTCCAGACCTCACCGTTAGGCCCCCTGCCGTAAGACGGCGGATCCATAATGATACCGTCATACCGATGACCGCGGCGGATCTCACGCGCTACAAATTTTGCGCAGTCGTCGACGATCCAGCGAACAGGACGGTCGGCGACACCGGAGGACACGGCGTTTTCCTTTGCCCATCCTACCATTCCCTTTGCCGCGTCGACATGGCACACCTTAGCACCCGCTTTCAGACAGGCTGCCGTCGCGCAGCCGGTATAACCGAAAAGATTCAGCACATTCAGCTGTCTGTCGGATCGGCGGATGATATCCGCCGCAAGATCCCAGTTGACCGCCTGCTCGGGAAAAACGCCGGTGTGCTTGAAGCCCATCGGCTTGACGTTGAGCACCAGATCGCGGTAATTCACCCGCCATGAAGCAGGAACTTTTTTATACATCTGCCACTTTCCGCCGCCGGTATTCGAGCGGATGTAGCGCGCGTGCGCGTTATGCCAGAGCGGATTTTTGCGTTCGGTGTTCCAGATCACCTGCGGATCGGGACGGATCAGAATGATATCGCCCCAGCGTTCCAATCGCTCTCCGCAGGAAGAATCGATCAGTTCATAATCGCTCCAATACGTTGTCTTTCGCATATTTTATAACTCTCTTAAATCAGTTGAGATTGTTTGCAATGACTTTTTAATCGAATAAACTGCCCTGCGCGGCTGCGGTATTCACGGGCGCCTTATAGCCGAGATGCTCATATGCCGCGGCGGTAACGCAGCGGCCGCGCGGCGTACGCGCCAAAAAGCCGATCTGCATCAGATAAGGCTCATAAACATCCTCGATCGTGACCGCTTCCTCACCGATCGCGGCGGCAAGGGTTTCCAAGCCCACGGGTCCGCCGTTGTAGTAACGTATCATCGCTTCCAGCATACGGCGGTCGTTCTGATCGAGACCGAGCTCGTCGATCTCTAATCTATCCAGCGCCGTCCGTGCGACCGCGAGGGTGATCACGCCGTCGGAGATCACCTCGGAAAAATCGCGTACGCGTTTCAATAAACGGTTAGCGATACGCGGCGTTCCGCGCGAACGGGATGCAAGCTCCAAAGCGCCTTCTTCATCTATTTTGATATTCAATATACCCGCGGAACGGGTGATGATCTGAGCCAGCTCCTCGGGAGAATACATCTCCAGACGAAGCACGACGCCGAAGCGATCACGCAGGGGCGCGGTCAATTGTCCGGCTCTTGTCGTCGCGCCGACGAGGGTAAAGCGCGGCAGCGGCAGATGATAGGAAGCCGCCATCTGCCCTTTTCCGGTGATGATATCGATGGCAAAGTCCTCCATAGAAGGATAAAGGATCTCTTCTACCGAGCGGGACAAACGATGGATCTCATCGATAAACAGTACGTCGCCGGGGTTAAGGTTCGTCAGCAGCGCCGCCAGATCGCCGGGCTTTTCGATCGCCGGACCGGAGGTGATGCGGATATTGACGCCCATTTCATTAGCAATGATCGCCGAAAGCGTCGTTTTACCCAGTCCGGGAGGGCCGTAAAGCAAAACGTGGTCGAGCGACTCTCCGCGCTTTTTTGCCGCCTCAATAAATATTTTCAGATTTTCTTTCGCTTTATCCTGACCGATATACTCGTCGAGTGTTTTCGGTCTCAACGGATTATCGGAATCGATCGCATCGGAGGGGATCTCCGACGTATCCATGATACGATCCTCAAAATCCATTTCAAAATCCGTATTATAATCCATCAAACGATTCCTTTCGAAAAAGTGAAATCTTTATCCGGGAGGAGCAAGCCCCTCCCCTACAAGATAATGATATCGAAAACTGACTATGCCATTTGCTTCAGGGTGGCGGCGATCATCGCTTCTACCGACATATTCGGATCGAGCTTTGACAGGATCGGAGTGACGTCGGCAGCAGAATAACCGAGCACCGCCAAAGCGGCGACCGCCTTTGGTACGTTTCCGGTATCGGCGATCACGCTGCCCTTACCGACGTCAAAGCCCGCAGTATCGGCGGCGCCCTTGATCTTGTCTTTCAACTCAAGCACGATGCGCTGGGCGAGCTTGGGCCCGACGCCGGAGGCGCGCGTCAGGGTTTTACTGTCGCCGGAAGACACACACATCGCGATCTGTTCGCTTGACAGCTCAGACAGTATCGCCAGCGCCACCTTGGGACCCACGCCGGTAATGCCGATGAGCATTTTGAACATGGATAACTCGCTCTTTGTCGCAAAGCCGAACAACTCCATCGCGTCCTCACGGACGTTCATATGGGTATAAAGCATGACCTCGGAATTAAGTTTTAACTGCTTTTGCGTATTGATCGAAGTCTGTACCCGATAACCGACTCCCCCGCATTCGACTACGGCATAGCCCGCGTCCATGAGTATCAGATCGCCGCGAACGGAATAGATCATTACTTGATGCCTCTTTTCATCATATAATCACGCAGATCGGTACCCGCCGCCTGCGTATGAGTGATCGCCAGCGCCAGCGCGTCGGCGGTATCATCGGGCTTGGGAACCTCTTTCAGATGAAGCAGACGACGCGTCATCTCCATCACCTGAGGCTTCAGCGCTTTTCCGTATCCGGTCACTGCCGTTTTCACCTGCAGGGGCGTATATTCATAGACCGGGATATGCGCCTGTTCCGCTGCGAGGAGGATGACCCCTCTCGCCTGTGCTACCAATATCGCCGTCGTGGTGTTTGTATTGAAATAGAGTTTTTCGATCGACATGACGTCCGGCTTTGAACGCTCGATCAGCTCCGCGGTATCGTCATAGATCTGCTTTAATCTGGCGTTAAAATCCGTATGCGCCTCGGTCGTGATCGCGCCGAACGCAACGGGACGATGCTTTGTTCCCAGATATTCAATTACTCCCCATCCGACAATGGCGTACCCGGGGTCGATACCGAGAATAATCAAAAACTCAACTCCTATTTTCCTATTATGCATAATTTGACAGTTTATTATATCACATTTACCTGATTATATCAACATAAAAATGAAAAAAGTCGCAAGAAACTGCGACTTTTTTCCGTGTTAAATTGATGCGATTATTACTTTAAAACAGCCTTTTTCACCATATGGAAAACGACCGCTCCGACAAGATTTCCGACAGAAACCAACAGGATATACACGATACCTTTGACGGAGTACAAGGCGTTCGACGCCGCAAAGTAGAACATATCCGCTACGCTGTGCTCAAAGCCGCAGAGAATGAACGCGGGGACGCAGGTAAACACCAGAAGATATTTCGGGAGGGATTTTTTATCGTCATCGCTCCTGAAATAATCCACCGCGATATAGACGAGGATACCGCATAACGCGCCCAGAATCAACGTCTGCCACGGGGTTTGTCCGAGCTTCGCGCTGCAAAGAGTCAGCGCGGTTTCGGCTAAATTCGGTTTTGCCAGACCGACAAGCAGCCCCATCAGCATACATCCGAGGATATTTCCCAGCCAGATCGTCAGCAAATAAGGAATATAGGTCGGCTTATTCTCAAGTAAATAGGCGGTTTTACCTGTAAAGAGCAGAAATCCCATGATCAGGATGACCGATAAACCGAGAGAGAACAATACCGCTCCCAATTGAGCCTTTTCCGCCGCGACGCACGCCAAATAGACAGCGCCGCCGAATGAGATCATCACGCCCGCCAATACGGCGGAAAACAGATTTTTGATAAATTTCATCACACTTCGCGCCTTTCATTCCGAAATACGTCAGTATTTTATCAAAAACGGGTCAAAAAAACAATAGCGTAAAAGAATTATCGACGAAGTAATCTTTTATCGGAGAATCATTCAGTTTTATCAAGCGTCAATTCACCGGTACCGTAACGCAGTACGATCCTGTCTCCGTAAAGCAGATAGCCAAACGAATAGTTTTTTCCGCTCTCCGAATCACAGATCGTCATCGAATGATCATCAACGGCACATAGACCTTCGATACTCAGTGAATACGCGTCGTTATCGATCGTCAAACATGCGTCGGTATCTCCAAATGAAAGCGCAGCGGCACAGCCGTTTTCTTCTTCACAACGCCAGCGAAACATCCGCAGTTCGTCCGAGGGACCGCGGATCTCACGCGTACAGGATGTAAGACACATCATACCGACAAGTACGGCTAAAGCCGCAAAAATGCGAATAAAAATCCCGCGCATAACCATCACCTGTGACAGTATATGCGCGGAAAAATGGTTTCATTATTACTTTGCGGAATCGCGTTCTCTGATTCGCGTCGCCTGGAATCCCAACGAAGTCATGAACAGGATCAGGACTTCGAGGATCAGCGTAAACACACCGCCGATCGCGATCGTATCACCGGTGCCGAAGCAAATAATAAACGCGCAGGCAAAGCAGGTGATGATGCTGACGACATACTTTTTCTTTGATCGTTTATCCAAAATGAAAAAGAAGAAGCAAATGATCGGCATGATGATCAGTATCGCGCCGTATACAGCGACGATCACCTCCGCAAAGCTGTTGAAGCCGTTATACTGAAACAGCAGATTCAACGCCGTACGGTGACCGATACCGCCCTCTATTTCGCCGTGCATCAGCGGCAACGGAATCAGCAATACCTGAATAAAATACAGAACAGCAATAAAAATACGTATTCTTCTTTCTGACTGCGACTCTACTTTTTCTTCTACTACGACATATTTCGCCATTTTGCACCTCGATCGTCATTACTTTAATCACGAAAACCATATTATCACATTATTCAAACAAATTCAATATTATTTATTTGACTTTGAACAAAAAGATGGTATACTCTTAAAGGATTTCGAATATCTTTCGGGATCAGAAGGAGGTACAGTAATGCATTGGATACACGATACCGTTATCTACAACATTTATCCGCTCGGCTTCTGCGGAGCGCCGAAACAGAATGACTTTCAGTTAACATACAGACTGGATAAGATCTACGATTTTATCCCCCATTTCAGAAAGATGGGCGTCAACTGCATCCTGTTCAATCCGGTTTTTGAAAGCACCAGACACGGGTACGATACCATCGATTACAAAAAGATCGACAGCCGCTTGGGAGATAACGAAAGCTTCAAAAAGATCTGCGATACCTTGCATCAAAACGGTATCCGCATCATGCTCGACGGCGTATTCAACCATGTGGGTCGGGATTTCTTCGCCTTCAAGGACATACAGGAGCGCGGGATGGGCTCCGTCTACACGTCGTGGTTTTATAATGTGCGCTTCGATCAGCAAAGTCCCTACGGCGATCATTTCAGCTACGAAGGCTGGGCGGGTCACTACGACCTCGTCAAGCTCAACCTGCAGAACGAACACGTCGTGGAACACCTGCTCGACGCGGTCGGTTACTGGATCGACGAGTTCGGGATCGACGGTCTGCGTCTGGACGCGGCGAACGTCATGGACGTCAACTTCTTTAAAAGACTGAAAGCCTTTTGTAAAAGCAAAAAGCCGGATTTCTGGATGTTCGGCGAGATCGTAGGCGGCGACTACAACCGTATCGCCAACCCCGAGGCGCTGGATTCCTGCACCAATTACGAGATCTACACGGGGCTTTTCTCCAGCCACAACGACCGCAACTATTTTGAGTTTGCCCATTCCGTCGACCGTCAGTGCGGCGACTGGGGCATATACAAAGACATCTACATGTACAACTTTGCGGATAATCACGACGTCACGAGGCTTTCGAGCATCATCCGGGACAAGGCGCTGCAAAAGAATGTTTACACGATGCTCTACTGCATGCCGGGCGTACCGTCGGTCTATTACGGCAGCGAGTTCGGCATGGAAGGTGTAAAACAGCGCAATTCCGACGATGATCTCAGACGCGCACTGAACCTGAACGCGCTCGAGAATCCCGATTATGAGCTGTTTGAACACATCTGCAGGCTCGGATATCTCAGACGTCATCTGGAAGCGCTTCAATGCGGCAAGTACAAAAATGAGCTGATCCAGCTCGAGCATATGTGCTTCTCGATGAAAACCGACAATCAAAAAGTCTACATCATGCTCAACCAAAGCGGCGAGCAGCGCAGCATCGGTATCAATACCGGCTTCAACGGCGTACTGACCGATGTGCTTAACAACAATCAACAGTACGATTGCAATGGCTGGGTCGAGATCGGCATACCCCCGATGAGTTCGATGATCCTTGTCGAAAACGACGGCTCATTCAGGATCGAATATCCGGACGAAACGGAAACCATTCCGGAAACGATCGAGAGCGCGCCGGTTGAGGATGCTGCACCCGCTCCGGAGCTGATTCCGGAGGAGATCGTCAAAGGCAGATACAGGCACTTCAAAGGAAACGAGTATGAGGTCGTCGACTTCGCCAAAGACAGTGAAACGACGGAAAAAATGGTCATTTACCGCGCCTTGTACGGTGAACACGAGCTGTGGGTACGCCCCTATGAAATGTTTCGTGAAATCATCGAGCGCGACGGCAAAAAGATGAGAAGATTCGAAAAGATCGATACATGATTTCGATTCAAGGCAAAGGGACAGGTCACGCTGCCAATGTCGTTAAGTTAAGGAAAAAGTATCTCGCGTTGCTCGAGCAATCGATACGATTCGTCAGTCGCCGTTCGGCGACAGCTCCTTTTCCCAAAAGGAGCCTTCCTTATCTTAATGACATCGGTCACGCTGCCGGTTCCTTTTTGCTGTCATACTGATTTCTAATAATACGGCTTTTTTATCCAAAAAAAGAAGCCCGAAAAATCGGGCTTCCGCATCATATTATTGATTCGATTTACTGAACAGCCGCCGAGGTAGGAGCAGGAGAAGAAGTTGAAGACGTCGAACCGCCGGAAACGGAATTTTCAAAAATGAACTTAGCCACATCGGTGCGAACGCCGTCCCAATCGGTGATCGAGATCACGCTCTGACCGTCGGACGTCGTGCCGTACTGCCATCTGTCCTGTGTCGGAATCGACATTTCTTCCATATCATAGTTAATATAAGTCATCATATTAGAAACAAGGAAAGTAATATCTCCCTTTTTCAGATTGGTGGTGACCAGGGGACCGATCCTGTTGGCGATAGAAACCAATTCAGTGAGAGAAGCGTTCTCGCGCAGATTCTTGATGATCGTTTCGATCAGGTTGCGCTGGCGTGAAGTACGATCCCAGTCGTCGCCGGAGAAGCTGTAATCGGGATTGCCGCCCAAGCTCTCTTCACCGCGGTCTCTCGCGTACCAAAGCGCCTGATAACCGTCAAGATGCATCATCTGCTTCTCTTTGGTTTCATCAAAAGTCAGGAAATTGGTGACGTCCAGCTGATCGTTGACGTCGATCTGCGCGTTGATATACTTGATCTCTTCCAGCGTCAGCTCGATATCCACGCCGCCGAGCGCTTCAATGACATCGCGGAAAGAGGAAAAGTCCACCGTCGCATACTTATCGACCTTGATACCGAAGTTGGTCTCGATCGTATCGATCGAAAGGCGCTCGCCGCCGAGGGTAAAGGCGGAATTGATCTTGTTGTCGCCGTGACCGGGGATACTGACATAAGTATCGCGCTGGAAAGACGTCAGCTTGAGTTTTTTATTGACGTTATCGATCGATAACAGGATCGTCGTATCGGAACGTCCGTGGTCTTCCTCGGTAGCGGGAGAATCCTGTCCGAAGAGAAGGATATTCAGGACATTATCGCTTGAAAGCAGCGTCGAACCGCCGCTCGCGATAGAATACGTCGTAGTTTCAGACGTATTGGAGGTCGCCGTTACGGGAGCGGGTTCCAGCGATTTAAAGTTCATGCTGTCAAGAACCTTATAATAATATACCAAACCGGAGCCGACCAGAAGCATGATCAAGGAAAGTACAAGGACAAATATCCTGCGTCCTAAGCCTTTGTTTTTCTTTTTCGGCTGCGGTCTTCTATTGTCTGTTTTATATACTTTGTTGACGTCGTCGGTTGAAGAAATATCAAAAAAGTAGTCGTTATAATTAGCCATAAAAGCTGCCGAC
>JAFRBD010000139.1 GCA_017405065.1 Ruminococcus sp.
CGCGTTTGACGACGAGACGACCTATACCGCTCAGTATTATCGCTTCAAGAATCAGTACACCGTTAGTTTTGTCGATCACGACGGAACGGTTCTCGCTACGATTGCAAGTCAGAAGTATAATGAAGCGACAACCTTCTCCGGCACGACGCCTACCGGCTACAGCGACGGAACCAATAATTATGTTTTCGTAGGCTGGCAGAGCAGCGCTGACGGTTCGGTCTATACCGAGCTGCCCGCCGCGGTTGATCCGAGAACCGTGATCGACATCAGTGATCCCGCTATTGTTGCTGACAATAAAAACTATATCGGTTCGGTTACTTATACTGCTGCATATAGAACTGAAAGAAATTATACGATCAAATTCCTCGCTGACGAGTTTGAAGATCATGTTCTGCAGAGCAGCGAATTAGCTTACGGCGAGACCCCGGTTTACACCGGCGATACTCCGACTAAGGAAGCGACTGCTGAGCACTCTTATACCTTTGCGGGTTGGAGCACAGACGGAGAGACGATCCTCGATCCGCTGCCTCCTGTGACCGATGACGCTACCTACCGCCCGGTGTTCACTACCACAATCAACAAGTATACCATCACATGGAAAAACTGGGACGGAACAGTGCTTGAGACGGACGAAAACGTACCCTTCGGTGAAACCCCGACCTACGACGGCGAGACCCCGACCAAGGCGGCTGATCTGGAGTATTCCTATGAATTCAGCGGCTGGGATCCTGCAGTTGAAGGAGTAGGCGGCGCCAAGACCTATACCGCTACGTTTACCGAGACCGCTGTTGATACCTATGACATCACGGTCACTAACGCAGTCGGTTGGGATAATGTCAACGTCTACTACTGGATCAACGATGACGTTCATAATGCATGGCCGGGAACCGCGATGACCGCGGATGATGACAACTTGATCTTCACGGCGACGATCCCCGCTACCGTTACCGGTATCATCTTCACAGACGGCGCTGTTGTCGATCCGAAACAGACCGATGATATCACGAGCGGTATTGAGGATGGCGCGCATTGGGTCATCCGCGGTAATGTGAACCATCCTTCCGTAAATATCGTTCCTACCTATTATCTGGTCGGTACGATGAACGACTGGACCAGCGCTGACGCTCCCGTCTTTGAACCGTACAAATCCGGTACTCCGGGCGTTGAAGAGTATTCGCTGACTGTCAATCTGGATGCCGGCGATCGATTCAAAGCGTACGGCAGCAATAATGTCTGGTATCCGACCGGCACGGAAAATGATTATTCCATCACCGCCGACGGTACTTATCAGATCTTCTTCCGTCCGAATTACGACGGTAATGCCGACTGGCACGAGTATGTGCTCTACGCAAAGAATCTCACCACATATACCATCACATGGAAAGACGGCGACGGCAACACGCTGAAGACCGACACTGTCGTCCACGGCGACACGCCGTCCTATGAAGGCGAGACTCCGACCAAGACAGGCGACGCGCAGTACACCTATACCTTTAATAATACATGGTCGCCCGAGATCCTTGCCGCGACCGACGACGCGACCTATACCGCACAGTTTGACGCTACTGTCAATACCTATAACGTAACATGGCTGGACGAGGACGGTACCGAACTCGAGAAGGATGAGAACGTACCTTACGGCACGACTCCGACCTTTAACGGCACGATCCCGACGAAGGAATCTACCGATCAGTTCGAATATACCTTCACAGGATGGACGCCTGAGGTTTCCGCTGTGACCGGCGATGTGACCTATACTGCGACTTTCGAACCCAGTCTCAGATCCTACACCATCACATGGGTAGACGGAGACGGTACTGAGCTTGAAAAGGATGAGAATGTACTTTACGGTACGATCCCGACCTATAACGGCGAGACCCCGACGAAGGAAGCTACCGCGCAGTACACCTATACCTTCAACGGCTGGACTCCTCTCGTTGAGTCCGTTACAGGCGACGCGACCTACACCGCGACCTATACCTCCACCGTCAACAAGTACACCATCAAGTTTGTCGATGAAGACGGTACCGAGCTGCAAAGCTCCGAGGTAGCCTACGGCGAGACTCCCGCATTCACCGGCGAGACCCCGACCAAGGCGGCAACCGAGCAGTACACCTACACCTTCGCGGGTTGGGATAACGAAATCGCCGAGGTAACCGGTGACGCTACTTATACAGCCACCTATGACACGACCGTCAACAAGTACACCATCAGGTTTGTTGATGAGGACGGTACCGAGCTGCAGAGCAGCGAGATCGAATACGGTTCAACCCCCGCCTACACCGGCGAGACCCCGACTAAGGCGGCGACAGCTCAGTATACCTACACCTTCGCGGGTTGGGATAACGAGGTTGATACCGTCAGAGGCGACGCGACCTATACCGCGACCTACACCTCCACCGTCAACAAGTACACCATCAAGTTTGTCGATGAAGATGGTACAGAGCTGCAAAGCAGCGAGGTAGCCTACGGCGAGACTCCCGCATTCACCGGCGAGACCCCGACCAAGGCGGCGACCGCTCAGTATACCTACACCTTCAGCGGCTGGACTCCCGAGGTTTCCCCGGTAACCGGCGACGCGACCTACACCGCGACTTACAATTCAGAAGTCAACAAGTACACCGTCAAGTTTGTCGATGAAGACGGTACCGAGCTGCAGAGCAGTGAGGTAGCCTACGGCGATACCCCGAGCTATACCGGCGAGACCCCGACAAGAGAGTCTACGGCACAATTTGCTTATACCTTTAAAGGTTGGACTCCCGAGATCACTTCGGTGACCGGCGATGTGACCTACACCGCGACATTTACCGAGACCACCAGAGCCTATACCATCACATGGCTGGATGAAGAC
>JAFRBD010000140.1 GCA_017405065.1 Ruminococcus sp.
CATACAAGCTGACGCCTTTCGTATTCTCAAATCCAAGCATGATGGGCAGACATACCTGCACATCATAATAATCCATATTAAGAACTATTATACTCAAATCAGTCTGTTTAATTTTCCGAAAAAGAACAATGGCCGAAATTCATACTTTTTTTACAAGTTATGACACAATCTGAAGGAATCACACTACATATTGTATAACGAGAGATAAAACGCCGATCAGCCCAATTCATCCAAGGTAAGATAATATGCGGGCATACATTCTTTCATAAAAATATCCAACGCGGGCAGGCGCATCTCTTCGATCATTTTTTCGGTGGATTCCTTTGCCTTTTGAAACTCATTATTCCCCATCCGCACCTCTTCGATGCATTTGATCAGCGCAGAGATCTTATCCGCCGCCTTGACGTAACGCTCGAGCACTTCGTCGTCGTTGGAGATCACGGGACGGTAGATCTCCTGCAGATCATCGGGCAGCATCGAAACGAGCCTGTCCTCCGCTACCTTTTCCACCGCTTTATATGCATCCTTGATAGCAGGATTATAATACTTGATCGGCGTGGGCATATCGCCGGTAATGATCTCGCCCGCGTCATGAAACATTCCGATCACGGCGGCTCTGTCGGCGTCCAGATCCTCTCCCAGCCGGACATTGGCGATGGTTACGAGAGCATGAGCAAGGATAGCGGTTTCCAGACTGTGTTCGGAAATATTCTCTGTTCTGGTGTTGTTCATCAGTCCCCATCTGTCGATATATTTCATCCTCGAAATCATAGCATAAAAGCGATTCATGTAAAAAACTCCTTTTTCTTGAGAATTCATAAAAATAATTCGTGCATTTTCTGACAAGATATGTTATAATACATAAGTTAAAGTATGCATGATCGGTTCGAGATCATTTTACCATACTTTTTGCGTCAGGTAAAGGTTTTTTGACAGGAGGGCTGAATTTGGTATTGAATAAGCTTGAACACAACAAGCGGCCATATGCCCTGTATGCTTTTTTGTGGGCTTTTCTGCTGTCTGCCTTTATCGTGATCCCCGTGATGATCTATGACCGCGGATACTTTTTATACTACGGCGATTTCAACGTCCAGCAAATCCCGTTCTACCGGCTCGCGCACGATTCTATTCGCAGCGGCGATACCGGCTGGAGTCATCTGACCGATCTGGGCGCGAACTTTGTCGGCAGCTACAGCTTTTACCTGTTAGGCTCTCCGTTCTTTTGGCTGACGATCTGGATGCCTTCCTCATGGGTCGCGTATGCGATCGGCCCGCTGTTGATGCTCAAGCTCAGTTTTGCTTCTCTGACGTCTTACATTTATCTCAGACGATATGTACGGGATAAAAAATATGCCGTTATCGGCGGCGTGCTTTACGCCTTTTCCGGATTTTCGGTCTACAATATCTTTTTCTTCCATTTTCATGAAGCGATGATCTTCTTTCCGCTGCTTCTTGCGGCGTTCGATGAATTTCACGCGACAAAGAGAAAAGGCGTCGTCGCGCTGGCGGTATTCGCGTGCGCTGTCGTCAATTACTATTTCTTTGTCGGTCAGGTCGTTTTTGTGATGATCTACTACGTCGTAAAGCTGATCTCGCGGTCCTATCGCTTCAAGCCTTGGGAGTTTGTCACATTGGCGCTCGAATGTATCATAGGATTCGGAATGTCGATGTTCCTTCTGCTGCCGTCCGTTGCGGCGATCACCGGGAACAACCGTGTCAGCGATCTGATCAACGGATGGAAGGCGCTGATCTATTCGGGCACACAGCGATATATCCAGATCCTTGTCAGCATGTTCTTCCCCGGCGACGTACCGGCTAAGAATAACTTTACTCCGTCAGCGGGCGGTAAATGGTCGTCGGTCGCGCTGTATATCCCGATATTCTCCATGACGTTCGCCATCCTGTGGCTGCGGGACAAAAAACGAAGCTTCTTCCGCAGAATACTGATCATCCTGCTGATCATGGCGTTTGTTCCGGTGCTGAACAGCCTTTTCCAGCTGTTGAACGCCGCCTATTACGCCAGATGGTTCTATATACTGACGCTCATGATCATCGCGGTCACCGTCCAATCCTTAGATAGGATGAGGGAGATCCGCTTTATGAGAGGCTTCATACCGACGGCGGTCATCACGGCGGCGATCGCGCTGCTCATCGGCTTGACTCCCGAAAAAACCGAGACGGACGCGCATGTTCCGACTGTCATTATCGGTCTGGAAGAGTCAAAGATTCGTTTCTGGTTATTTGTTCTGGTTGCGTTCGGCGGACTGGCGCTGACCTTTGTATTGTATCTCATATATCGAAAAAAGCCGAAATACTTCTATTCCGCGGTCGTAATATTCCTCAGCGTGTTTGTCGCGCTATATGCGCCGCTGTACATCTGGTCGGCAAGAGTATACGCCGACAGGGATGACGATTTTATGATCGACCGCGCCTTGAACGGCAGCGAAGCGATCACCCTTGACGATATTCATGAAGTCCGATCGGATTTCTACGAAACATCTGACAATCTCGGGATGTTCTGGCAGGTCCCGACTATCCAGGCTTTCCACAGCGTCGTCCCGGGATCCATCCTTGATTTCTATAACTCCTGCGGCGTCAAGCGCGACGTCGGCTCACGGCCCTCAACAGAGTTTTTCGGATTAAGAGGATTGTTATCCGTCAAGTATCTGTTCACGGAAGCCAATGAAGACGAGCCTCCAAAAGAAACCTCAGATCTGATGCCCGGCTATTACTTCATCGGTACCGAAAACGGCTTTGATATCTACGAAAACCGATACTATATCCCGATGGGCTTTACCTACGATAAGTTCCTTACCGAGGAAGAATTCAATGATATGAGCGACAAAGTCAAGCATCTGGCGCTGCTCAAGGCGATGGTATTATCGCAGGATCAGATGAAAAAATATGCCGCCGTCACCGGATATGAAGAAGGCATGTATCTCAATCTGAATTTCTCTCATAACAAATATGATCCGCAGAATTCATACCGACCCGAGTATGAAGGCTTTGACAGTATCACGGCTGACTTTAAATATCAGGACGCGGATTATTTTGAAGACGCCGAAAAGCTGAAAGCCAACAGCTGCTCTTCTTTCGAATATACAAAAGAAGGCTTCGCAGCGGAATTCAACAACAAAGGCGACGATAATCTGCTCTTTTTCAGCGTACCCTATGACAGCGGGTGGTCGGCGACCGTCAACGGAGAACCGGTCGATATCGAGATAGTCAATATCGGCTTTATGGCGGTCAGCGTACCGGGCGATACGGTCAGCAGGATCGAATTCCGCTATGAAACGCCGCTGTTGAAAACAGGTTGTATCATCTCTGCGGGTTCATTCGGAATCATGATCATCTACTTAGTAATCTACCGCGGTTTTAAGGCTAACGATAAAAACCGCAGAGAATACAGAATCAGGCAAAACGACCATCAAGGAGGCACCTTATGAGCTTCGGCGAAAAAATAATGGATTATAAGGAAGATATTATTACCGATCTGGCTGAATTGATCGCGATCCAGTCGATCACCGGCATACAGGACGGGTGTAAGGAAGCGCTGGACTGGATGATGAAAAAAGCGATCGATTTCGGTCTGCGCGCGGGCAGCATCAATAATGCAGCCGGTCATGCCGAACTGGGAGAGGGCGGCAAACTCTGCGGCGTTCTGACGCATCTTGACGTTGTACCGGAAGGCAACAACTGGGATTCTCTCCCGTTTGAGCTTTCTGTCGGCGACAACGGCTATATGTACGGCCGCGGCGTCGTTGACGACAAAGGCGCGGCGCTCATCACCCTTTACTGCCTCAAGGCGCTCAAGGATAACGGCGTTGTCGGAAAGAATACCCTGCGCGCGATCTTCGGCACCTCCGAGGAGCGCGGAATGACGGATATGGATGAATACTTCAAGTATGAACCCGTTCCCGATCTGTCCTTCACACCCGATTCCGAATACGGAATCTGTAAAGGCGAAAAAGGCATCCTGCAATTAGAGCTGTACGCCGATACACACGACGGAACCACTCTGACACAAATGCATTCCGGCAAGACGATCAACGCGGTACCCGACACCGCCTACGCGCTTCTTGACTGTTCGGAAAACGAAGATCATCAGTTAGCGCGCCTTGCCGACGCCAAGAAGGGTTCTTTCGAATTCTATTACACGATCGACGGGATGATGGTGCTTTCCCGCGGTAAGGCCGCTCACGCGGCAGCGCCCGACGAAGGTCTGAATGCCGCTACCGCGCTGATCGACCTGCTGACTTCAAACTTCTCTCTGCCCTCTCTCGGCTCCATGTCGTCCTTCATCAGTCACTATATCGGCACCGATACCGACGGCGTGATGCTGGGCATCAAAATGAGGGATAAGGAATCCGGCGCGCTGACGGTCAATGTCGGTACCGTTCACATCGACGAGGGTTACGCGACCTGTACGATGGACGTCCGTTATCCCGTTACCGCCGACGGTGAAAAGATCCTCGAAAAAATCACCCGTCAGGCGAATAAGGAAGGCATCCATGTCAAGGTGCTGGCGCATATCAAGCCGCTGTATCTCGATGAAAACGCTGACATCATCAAGCTGCTGTCCGAATCCTATGAGAATATCATGGGAGAAAAGCCCTCGATGTATACGACCGGCGGCGGTACCTATGCGCGGAAATTAGGCGGCAAGGGCGTTGCTTTCGGCCCTGTTTTTGAGGGTGAAACAAGCAACATCCACAACGCCAACGAATGTATCAACGTGGATAAATTCTTTCAGCATGCTCGGATCTGTCTGGAAGCCATGTATAATCTTTACACTAAGGGATGATATTGTGTCTGCAGAAGCTATAATCAAACAACAGGCGCGCAGTATCCTGAAAACCAATTTTCCCCGAGCGATCATCGCTCTATTGATCGTACTGCTGCCCTATTCTATCATTGACGGTACCACCACCGCCATCTCATTTACCGTACCGCTGTTTGTATCCGATGAATCCCTGGCGGAGATACTGGTATACTCCATCGGCTATCCGGTCGAGATCATCATGGGATTCCTCTATTCTCCGGTCATCAACGGTTATATCCGTGCTTTTTACAGAGCGGCGTACAACAGCACAATCGATCTGCGCGACGTGTTCTTCTGTTTCAGCCGTGGACAATACGGTAAAACACTGCGTCTGAATCTTAATCTCATTCTTCGGATGCTTCTTCCGGCTTTGCTGTTTTATGCTCCGCTGATCATTTATGAGATCATTTCGGTCAATATCACTGCCAATGATTTTTACGGCTCGGTCCTGTATCATAACTTCTACTTCATCCTGTCGGTATTATCGACAGCGGCGACCGTTCTGTATTCTACACGATATTTTACCGTTTTCACCGTAAGCGCCGATAATCCTCAGTTCACTCCGAAACAGACTTTTGCCTATAATAAGTACATCATGCAGAATAAAACAGGCAGCGCCGCAAAGCTCATCTTCAGCTTTACGCCGTGGATGCTGCTGTGTCTGCTGGTATTACCGATGCTGTATGTGATTCCCTATATGACCCAGTCGCTGTGCGTCAGCAGAAAATGGATGACGAAAGTCTCTTTAGAGGTGGATTGAGATGAGAGTATCACTGTGTACGATCGCAAGGAATGAGGAAGCAGCCCTCAAAGGATTACTCAGAGATTTCAGAGATCAGAACTATCCTCATAAAAAGATCGAAGTCATCATGATCGATTCCAACTCTACCGACCATACCAGAGAAGTGATGGAAGAGTTCCGACAGGATGACAACGGCTTTTATGACGTCAAAATCTATACATCCAACGGCAAGAATCAGGCGTCGGCGTGGAATATCGCGATCGAACACGCGACCGGCGACATCATTATCCGTGTAGACGCCCATTCCAAGATCCCGCGCCAGTTCGTATCCCGCAATGTGTTCAACATCCAGGAAGGCGAGGATATCGTCGGCGGCGGTCGGCCCAACATCTGCGCCAATCCCAATCCGTGGACAAAGACGCTGCTCGCCGCGGAGGAAAGCCTTTTTGGTTCTTCGGTCGCTGACTACCGCAGACCTGCCGCGCAGAAGGAATACCATGACAGCCTGTTCCACGCGGCGTATAAGCGCGAGGTGTTCGCTGATGTCGGCGGCTTCAATGAGGATCTCGGACGCACCGAGGATAACGAATTGCATTACCGTATCCGACAGGCGGGTTATAAAATGTGCTGCTGCCCGGAGATCATCTCCTTCCAGCACACGCGCAGTACTTTCACGCGCATGATCAAGCAAAAGTACGGCAACGGCTACTGGATCGGACTGACGCTCGGCGTGTGTCCCGGGTGCCTGAGCTACTTCCACTTTATCCCCTTTGTCTTTTTACTTGCCGTCGCAGGCAGTTCACTGATCTGGGGACTGACAGGACAACCTGTTTATTTCGCGATCATCATAGCGATGTACACGATGTTCAACTTCGTCAACACGGTCGGCGCGTTCGTGCTGAAAAAGTCCATCAATCCTCTCTTTTTGCTTTTGCCGCTCCTCTTCCCCGTTCTGCATATCAGCTACGGGATCGGAACGCTGGTCGGGCTGATCAAGCTGCCGTTCTGGAAACACAGCCTGGACGGCAGCGCGCAAAGGCGCATCGAAGAGATCAAGCAGGCAGTCAAGGATAACACCGTCGAATATGACGACGATCAAGAAGAAGTGCTATGAGTGAAGTAATCAACATCGACAGAGAAACGCTGAGAAAACTGCAGCTGAAGGAACTGGAATCGCTCGTTTACTTTGACGAATTTTGCAAAAAGCACGAGTTGACCTACTTTCTCCTCGGCGGCTGCGTCATCGGTGCGATACGTCACAACGGTTTTATCCCATGGGACGACGACGTCGACGTCATGATGCCGCGCAGGGATTACGAACGGATGCTCAGGCTCTGGAAGCAAAACGAAAGCAGCGAACGATTCCTGATGCTGAAGACAGACGGAAAGATGTTTACCGGCAACTGCTTTGCGACGCTGGTCGACACCTCCGCTACCATGGTGAAAGAGAATCAGAAGGATATCGACGTTCCGCACGGGATCGTCACCGACGTCTTTCCGCTGGACGGCTGTCCCGACGGCAAGCTGCAGCGCTGTATGCAGTACTATCACGCGATGATGTACAGCCTGTATATCACCGAAGTGGTGCCGACCAAACACGGCGGACTGATCAAAGCGGTCAGTTCCCTCCTGCTGAAGCTGGTACCCTCCCGCGAACGCCGCACCAAGATATGGAAAAAGCATGAAAAGAAAATGACCCGCTACGGCTTCAACACTCACAAAAAGTGTACGGAGCTATGCGCAGGCCCCGGCTATATGCGCAACGCATATCCGCAGATCGCTTTCAAGGAAGTGGTGTATCACGAATTTGAGGGTCTGCAAATGCCGATTCCCAAAGGGTATGACACATATCTGAGAATGGCTTTCGGCGATTATATGCAGCTGCCGCCGGAGGATCAGCAGGTACCGCACCACGATCTGGTGGAGCTGGATCTGGAAAAGCCGTGTAATCAGCCTTCCCCTCGAGGGGAAGGTGTCGCAGCCGATTCAGGCGGTGACGAATGAGGCTGAAAGCGTTATCACTCCATCAATAACGGAAATCAGAAGGAAATGTTCACACCTCATCCGACCGATTTGTCTATAAAGACAAATCGCCCACCTTCCCCTCAAGGGGAAGGCTATATAAAACAGAGTAAAAGAATACGCGTGAAGTGTCTGCCGAACGGGGAGTTGACGGCAGAACGAAAGGCGGCTGTGCGTTAAGCCTATCCAATCGAATCAGAATACTTCTGTATCAGATTCACTGTATAGTATGACAGAAAAAGACGCGCGCATCCCCTGCGGTGTATTCTTTGCATCCCGCTGTTGCATACGGACGATCTCCTTGTGCAATCAGGAATGCAGAAGGAGGTTTTTTATGTCTTATCTCAAAAAATTCCCGGATTCATCAAAAGAGCTGAGTCACGTGCAGACGATCGCGGTGTGCGCGATGATGCTGGCGCTGAGGGTCGTACTCGGCATCTTCTCAAACTTTACGCTGGCGTTCATGCCGTTCGTCAAGATCGGCGTTACCTTTATTCCCATCGTCCTCAGCGCGTATCTTTCCGGGCCTGTCTGTGCCGCCGTCGTATCGGGAGCAGGCGACGTACTGTCGATCATTCTGGCGAATCCCACCGCTTTTTCCATGAATCCCGCTCTGACGGCATGCTATATTTGGGAAGGGATCTTATACGGCGTTATCCTGTATGAAAGCGCGTTCAGCATAAAAGAGATCATTATCGCAAAAGCCGCCGTTCTCATCCTCTGCGCGCTGCCGCTCAACACCCTGATCCTCAGCGGAATGATGCAAATTCCGTATTTCACCCTATTGCTTTATCGCGCGGCGGTGCTGGTACCGTTCGGCGTGATCGAGGTACTGATCACACGGTTCATTATCAAGCCTTTATTATCAAGGATCAAAGTCGTCAGGACATAACAAAAGCGCCTCAATCGAGGCGCTTTTTACGTTAGTAATAGTTTTTTACAGAGCCGACTTGATCAGCGTCAGCAGGTCGTCATAGCTGTCGCAGGCGGGGATATCGGGATAATCCGCTTTGATACTGTCGGGAGCGCGGAAGAGGAAGCCTGCCTTGCTCGCCCGGATCATGGCGAGATCGTTGAAGCTGTCGCCGGAGGCAATGGTCTCGAAGCCGCAGGACTGCAGCGCTTTAACGGTGGTCAGCTTTGTCTTTTCACAGCGGAGCTGATAATCGACGATCTTTCCACTCTCGTCCACTACCAACTCATTGCAGAAGATCGTGGGCATGCCGAGCTTTTCCATCAGAGGCTTGGCGAACTGAGAGAAGGTATCGCTGAGGATGATCGCCTGTGTGATGGAGCGAAGCTCATCCAGAAACTCTTTCGCGCCGGGCATCGGATCGATCTTCGCGATCGTCTCCTGGATCTCTTTCAGCCCCAAGCCGTGACGGTCGAGGATATCCAGTCGATATTTCATCAGCTTATCATAATCCGGCTCGTCGCGGGTAGTACGCTTCAATTCCGGAATACCGGACGCTTCGGCAAACGCGATCCAGATCTCCGGTACCAATACGCCTTCTAAATCCAAGCAAACAATATTCATAGCATGACCTTCCTTACATAAAAATACAATACTATTAAACACCATTGTCAAAACGATGTCAAGTGCTTTTCAAAAAGTGAGCCCATCCGAAAAGGATGGGCTCTTGCCTGTCAGCTTCCGTTATCTGATATGATCAGTTCTCAGACTCGGGATTATAATTATAGTAGAGACACCAGTCGCCGTTGTTCTTGCCGACGAGATCATCCTGAATAACGACCCAGATCTCGGGATAATCGTCGTAAGAGATACCGACGTTCTCGCCGTTGACTACGCCGTAGTCCTTTGTCTGCGGGTTCGCGTTATTGCTGATGATGAAGTAGTAGTTGAGGCCGCCGGGGATCGGGAAGGTCACATCATACCAGCCGTCGCCGTCAGGGTCGGACAGTAGCTTGCCGGGCCATCCGAGATCGTCATAGCAGTAGATCGCCTGACCGGAACCGTCAGACGCCCATGCCCAAAGGCTGGGCGCCCACGTCTGAGAACCGCTGTGCTTGACATGCATCTTCGGGCTCGCAACGCTGTAGGAATACCAGTAGGTCACTACGATCTTCTTGTTGACCGTACCGGAAGCGTTAGCGGGCGATTCATCCAGCTTATAGTAAGCGATCGCCTTAGGCGAAGTCTCATAATCAGAGCCGTAGCGATACTTTTCAACGGTATTGGAGACGAGCGCCTTGACCGTACCGTCATCATTTCTGCCGAGATGACGGGTGGTAACGGTGTAGGTATTTGAGATCATGCCCGCGAGCCATCTCTGGAGGATCGTCACATCGGGAGAATCGGTCTCGCCGTCCCGATCATAGTCGCCGCGCCTGACATGCTCTTCATCCAAAGTAATGAAGCGAGCCAGATATCTTTGCAGGAAAGTGACGTCAAGGACATTGACGACGCCGTCATCATTGATATCGCCGTCGGGCGCACGGAATCTCTCGGGGACATACTGCTTATAATTGAAGGTGACGGTCTTGTCATCCGTGCCGAAGGAACCGAAATAATCACCGTCGATACTATCGAGTTCATACTCAAGCGGAATCGAAGAATCGGGAACCAGCTCATATCCCTCGCCGGGCTTGCCGGTCAGAGTGGTGGAGGCAAGGACAGCACCGGTATCCTCCGCAACGCTGTTAACGGTCAGCGTAGAGAAGTCGGAGCTGAGCGCGGCTTCTTCGAATGTGCTCTTTTCGACAGCGATCACCGCGGAATACGCGGGCACACTGAAGGTCAGACCCTTGACCTCGCCGAGACTCTTGACGCCTGCCTGCTGATCGTTGGCGACAACGACCCATTCGGTATCGTCGTTGATGGAAGTATCCTGTCTCGCCTTGAACGTGTAGTTGACGGTCTTGTCGGAACCGTTAAAGACCATCGCGATCTTGTTCCACTCGCCCTCTTCGCCGTTATGTACGGTGAGAGCGATCGGGTTGACGGTACCGGTCTTGGAGGTATCGAAGAAGTATTCATAGTTGCCGCCCTGCGCCTGCGTTACGATCGCGGTGAACGGAGAAAAGTTCTTTCTCAGCTCGAACATCCCTCTGTAATAGGACACGATATCGGCGTTGGTCTTTAAGAGCGACCAGTCGATCATGTTAAGGGTCGCCGGACTCTTGTAGGAGTTCTCGTCGCCGTCCTTGGAGCGTCCCATCTCCTCGCCCGCGAGGAGGAAGTCCATTCCCTGGCAGGAGCTGATGATTGCGCCGTTCAGCTTATTCTGCTTGACGACGTTGGAATAACGCTGGCGGTAGTTGGATACAGCCCTCGCCTGATCGACATAAGTGAGCTTATCCCACAGGGTATAGTTATCGTGGCAGGAAGCATAGGTCAGACACTGCTCGGGAGTGATGGCATGCCATCTGGACTGCTTATTCTCGGTGTTGGCGGTAAGGCCCGCGCAGACCGCTGCAGAAGAGGTCTTGTTGTTCTGAATAAAGCCGCCCTCGTCCGCATGGAAGACGTTGCCCTTGATACCGTCGCGGATCTGGTCGTTGAAGAAGCCGATACGGGTCGGCAGCTTATCGGAATTCTTCTGTGTGGTCATGTAGGTCACGGTACCGGAACAGGTCACGGGATCGTAAACGGTGTCGCCTGCCCAGCCTTCGCCGTACATGATGAAGCGGGAGTCGATCTCGTCCATATCCTCGCGGATCATGGTCATGGTCTCGCCGTCATGAACGCCCATAAGGTCAAAACGCAGACCGTCGATGTGGTATTCATTCGTCCAGTATTTGATCATTTCGCGCATATACTTGCGGTACATCGCGCGCTCGGAGGCGGTGTCGTTGCCGCAGCCGGACTGCTGGCTGTAGCCGCCGTCGGCAGTCATACGGTAGTAGTACTCGGGGACGCAGGCGGTGAAGCAGGAGTCCACGGAATAGGTATGGTTGTATACGACGTCCATGATCACGCCGATGCCCGCCTCGTGCAGCGCCTGGATCATCGCTTTACATTCCTTGATACGGACGTTGCCGTCATAGGGGTTGGTGGAGTAGGAGCCTTCGGGAACACCATAGTTCTTGGGATCGTAGCCCCAGTTGAACTCGTTGCCGTTATCGGACGCCTCGTTGACGGTCGCGAAGTCGTACATCGGGTTGATCTGAACGTGGGTAACGCCGAGCTGCTTGAGATAATCGATACAGGTGGAGATGTTGCCCTCGCCGTCAAGCGTGGTACCCGTCTCGGTAAACGCCATAAACTTGCCGCGATACTCGGGGCTGACGCCGGAATTCTCGTCATAGGAGAAGTCTTTTACGTGAACCTCCCAGATGATCGCGTCAGTCTGGTTATCGGTGAAAACGTGCTGATCGTTCTCCCAGCCTTCGGGATTAACAGCGTCGGAATCAAGGTCGACAACCATGGAACGGTCGCCGTTCACACCTACCGCGTAGGAATAGGGATCCTGAGTAGTACGGATCTTGGTGCCGGTCGGATTGTAGATGTGGTTGGGATTCTCGAGGGTATAGGTGTAGTAAGTGTTAACGAGGTCGCCGCTGACGGTGGTCGTCCATACACCTGTCCAGTCATCGCCGTCCATCTGCTTTTCCATCTCGACAGAGTCGAGATCCTGAGCGCCTTCTTCTTCATCCGAACCGGTCGCATAGCGTTTGAGGATAACCCTATTCGCCAGCGGAGCCCAGACCTTGAAGGTGGTTGCTTCGGGAGAATAGATCGCGCCTAATTCTCCGTCATAGGCATATTCCGCATCCAGCGCCATCGCAGCGTCGCTGTAGGGATTCGTCGAAGCGGAAGTCGATACGACCGCAACGGACATCACTGATACAACAAGCGCAAGACACAGAAGCAGAGATATGAGTTTTCTTGATGTTTTCATGCATTTTCCTCCTTAAAATATAAATAATTTATGATGAACAAAGATCATAAACAAGGGTTTGTATAACAGATAAGCACAGTCTATGTTTGTGGGATTGCCGCGGCCGCAAAACTCCCTCGCAATGACAGCAATCCTTTGTGGGATTGCCGCGGTCGCAATGACAGTTTTATTCAGGACTTGTTTACTCCTCGATATCGATCGCGTTCATTTTACGCTTTTTGGAACTGCCGACAATGATCGCAGCTCCTCCGAGCAGCAGGATCGCGACACCGGCGATGATCAGAAAGATCAGATAGTTTGCCTGCGGTTTCTGATAATAAACCAGCACATTCAGCTCGTTTTTATCGAAAAGCGCGTTCTCATTCGAAATATCATAATATTCGAAACCGTCGAATTCCATGTCCTCGATCTCAAGTTTATCGCCCTCTGTGCCCTTATAGGACTTGAGCTCCAGGATCGTACCGTCGTCAGACATATAGATCACGTTGGCAGAACAGGTAAAATCCCCGTCCTCTTCCCCGCTCTCGGCGGCTTTATGATAGCGGTAGACGACCTCGATCGGCTCATCGGTATACTTTCCAGCTCCGTTATCGGGAAGATTCTCCAAATCAAGCGAGAAGCCCTGCACGCCGGGGATAGTCGGCGTGAAATACTGCTGACCGACGCGATTGGACATCACAACGGTATTGGCGAGCAGCTTATCTTCTTCATCGAGATACTTGATCGTAACGGTGGAATAATCACCCTCATAAGCCTCGCAGCTCACGTCGATGATCTCATATTCTTTTGTAAAAGTACCGGACAAGCCGCTCTGAGACAGGATATTGTAGTTGAACAGGATCTCGGACGGCGTATTCGCGACATAGCTGTCATTCATATTGCCGGTCAGGCGCTCCTCGCACACGATGGCTCCGTCATGCTTTTTATCCTTATAACGGATATACAGCAGACATTCGTCGGCTTTTTGCTCGATCTCCGGATAGCTGTCCGCGTCGACAAGAATCATCGCGGAAGAATGGCTGACGCTGACGGAACCGCTCGCAGAACCTAACGAAGATAATCCGGCGCGGTTTTCATCGGCGAGGATCACCCAATCGCCCTCGGGGAGGGTCACCTTTGAGGACTTTTCGGGATCGCCGTTCAAAGCGACGACTAAGGTCGGAGAGCCTTCGCCGCTGACGGTATAGGCGATCGTCTTCTTATCCGAAGCGTCAAGATACTCGATCTTTGAATGATCGCCGGTCGCGTCGCGAAGGGCGGGGATCGCTTTGCGGATCCTGATCAAGCCCTGATAATAATCGGTCAGAGAAGTAAAGCGATAGCGTGATTTCCAATCGATCTGATTGATCTCAACGGATGATTCATAAGAGTTTTCATCGCCCTGCTTTGTCCTGCCGAGCTCTTCACCCGCCAGCATAAACGGCATGCCGTGCGACGACAGCACCGTCGCGGCGGACAGTCGGTTCATCGCGACCAAATCCTCACGGCGCAGGGTGTATTTTTCATCGTTATATACGGAAGCAGTCAGCTTATCATACAGCGTGAGGTTATCGTGACAGGAGGTGTAGTTGACGCACTGAGCGGGTATCTGCGCCCAGCCGGAGCCGCTGCCCTCGATCGCGTCGCGCACGCCGCCCTTAGAGGAACCGTCCTGAACAAAGCCTTTTTCGACCGCATTGAAGTTGGAGCCTTTGATCGCGTCGCGTCCGGAATCATTGAACGCGCCGATCCGCTTGCTGAGTTGATACAGATTATCCTGTGTCGCCAGTACCGTGCCGGACGGTACATGCGTGGACATATTCCATGCTTCGCCGTACATGATGATCTTATCGCCCTCGGGCAGCGCGTCCAGATCGGTACGGATGCCGTTCATCGTATCGACGTCCATCAGACCCATCAGGTCGAACCGAAAGCCGTCAATATGGTATTCTTTCGCCCAGTAGGCGACAGATTCACGGATGAACTTGCTGACCATCTTGCGCTCGGTAGCGACGTCGTTGCCGCAGCCGGAGCCGTTCGACCAGCTGCCGTCCTCCTTGATGCGGTGATAATAGCACGGGACAAGCTGATTGAAGAACGAGTCCTCACTGTAATAGGTATGGTTATACACGACGTCCATGATGACGCCGATGCCCGCGCTGTGAAGCGCCTGGATCATCCTTTTACATTCCTCGATACGGACTCTGCCGTCATAAGGATTCGAGGAATAGGAGCCTTCGGGGACGTTATAGTTCTTGGGATCATAGCCCCAGTTATACTGTTCGTCAAGCGGCTGAGATTCATCGATCGACGCGAAATCGTAAAACGGATTGATCTGGACATAGTTCACACCCAGCTCCTTGAGATAGGCGACGCAGGTGGACACGCCGTCCTCCGCGCCGTCGAGCTTGGTCTCGCCCTCGGTAAAGGCGAGGAATTTGCCTCGGTTCTCCTCGCTCACGCCGGAGGAAGCGGCGGCGGAGAAATCGCGCACGCTGACCTCCCAGACGATCGCGTCGGAAGCATGATCCACACGGGCAAAGCTGTCGTCAGACCAGCCCTCGGGATCGGTATCGCGCAGATCGACGATCATACCGCGGTTGCCGTTCACGCCGACAGCCTTTGCATAAGGGTCGACCACCTCATAGGTGTTTTCCCCTACCGTAACCTTATAGGTGTAATACATATTCTTATAATCGCCGTCGAGCGATACATACCATGTGCCGACGCTCTTACTGTACTTCATCGGTTTGACGGCGATCGTGTTAAAGCCCTCTTCCTCATCGGAGCCGGTCTTATAGATACAAACCTTGATATCATCCGCAGCGGGAGACCATACCTTAAAGGTCGTGTAATCCTCGGTATAGGTCGCGCCCAGATCGGCGTCGGAATAGACGGTCTCGTCGAGCTTTTTGGCGTAAGCGGCATATCCGAGCTTTTTCGGATCCGGCTTAGGCGGCTCGGTCGGAGCCTGTGTCGGAGCGGCGGTAGGCGCTTCTGTCTCCTCTTCTTCGGTCTCTTCTTCCATAACGATCTCCTCCACGACTTCTTCCTCGTCTGCATAAAATGACATCACAGCGAAAGAAGAAATCAAAACGAATGTTAAAAATAGTGATATTATACGTTTTAGAATCAAATCATTAACCTCATTTTGGCGGTATTGTACATCGTTATCATATCAAAAAAGTATCTAAACTTAATTCGAATTCAGAATTATAAGTAATAATATTCGATTATTTTTTTACCTGTATCCATCTTGCACCAAAGGAAAAACTCCGCATAGAATATAATACCGAATGTAGGAAAGGAGCTCTGTTGTGATAACATATACAGTACGTCCGGGAAATACCCTGTACGCGATCGCACAGTTTTTCGGCACGACAGTCAAAGAAATAGCCGAGGCAAACGGCTTGAGATGCCCTTATACCATCTATCCGGGTCAGGAACTGGTGCTGCCGATCGAAGAGATCAGATCGCCGCGGTACTATGTCGTTCGCCCCGGGGACAGTCTTTCGAGCATCGCCGACCGCTACGGACTGGAGATCAATGAACTGCTGTCGCTGAACCGCTTTGAAGATCCTAACGTCATTTACCCCGGACAGATCATCAGATTGACAAGATGAAACAAGCCGCTGTCTGTCATCAAAACAGGCGGCGGCTGTGTATATGCCCACAAACACGAAACAAAGACGGCAGTCGCCTGCCGCCTTATGTACTTCCTTATTGATTGACGTCCTTCACCTTTTTGATACCGTAGATCTTTCTCAAAAAGAAGCCCAGTACCTTCGGTCGGTCAAGCACAATTACTTTCATTACTGCCTCCCTGATGCTCCAATGCCGCAAAGTTGAGAGAAAACTTCCCGCTGACGCTCAGCCGTTGTTTTTCAAAGCCTCTTCACTTGCTGACATTGTTTGTTGACCGCGGCAACGCTTTCTCAGGTTCGCCGCGCGATACAGGTGAAGATCAGGACGATCGCCACGATCACGCACACCGCCTTGGTCGGCAGAAGCGACGCGACAAGCAACCCTGCCGAAAAAGCGATCGGCACCGAACATCTCACACATCGTCTCATGATCATCACCTCTTTAATATCTTACGCAAAGGATAGAGAAATGTTACTGTTGAAATCATGATGCTGATTTGTTATACTTGATTTATACAAAAGCATGTACATCAATTTGTGGGATTGCCACGCCTTAAAAAGGGCTCGCAATGACGGTATTAATCATGAGAGAAATCACGATCAACAAAAACGACGCGGGACAGCGCTTGGACAAATTCCTTTCCAAGCGCTTTAAAACCATGCCCAAATCGTTGATGTACAAATATCTGCGCACTAAATACATCAAGCTCAACGGAAAAAAAGCCCTGCCCGATGTATTCCTGAGAGAAGGCGACGTACTGACCTTTTATATCAGGGATGAATTCTTTGAAGACCAAAGGAGCTATGATTTTCTCAAGGCAGGAAAAGAACTGGATATCGTCTATGAGGATGAGAACATCCTTCTGATCGATAAAAAGATCGGCGTCATCTGTCATCAGGATAACCGCTACGACGCCGACGCGCTGAATCTGAGGGTACTGCGCTATTTGTACGAAAAAGGGGAATACGATCCAAAGACAGATAAGAGCTTTACGCCCGCGCTGTGCAACCGTATCGACCGCAACACCGGCGGGATCGTGATCGCCGCGAAAAACGCCGAAGCCCTGCGCGTCATGAATCAGAAGATCCGCGACAACGAACTGCAGAAGTACTATTTGTGCATCGTCAAAGGCTGTCCGCGGCCGGCTCACGCGATATTGACCGCGTATCATATGAAAGACGAAAGCACCAATACGGTGCGTATCTCAGACAAGAAGCGCGAGGGCTATAAAAGGATCGTCACGGAATACACGGTGATCAAGCCCGGCGCGGAGCTTTCCGTATGCGAAGTGCTGCTGCACACAGGGCGCACGCACCAGATCCGCGCGCACATGGCGCACATAGGACATCCGCTTTTGGGCGACGAAAAATACGGCGACAGAAAGCTCAACGCCCGTCGCCGTGTGAAGCGGCAGGCTCTGTACTCGTATAAGCTGAAATTCTGCTTCACCTCCCCCGCCGGCTGTCTTGAAAACCTTAATGAAAAGACGTTTGAGGTAAAACAGGTTCCCTTTCTGAATAACGAATAAAAGTCATTCCCTTCCTATATGACGGGAATGACTTTTTAGCCTCAATCTTTATTGATTCTGAGCATCGCGCACATGGTACCGCGGTCGCCGTTGGTCGCGCGGTGGCTCCACAGCAGGTCGCTGTGGTGGCGGGTACAGATATCGCTGACGGTGATGTTCCCGGGCTTTACGCCGCAGGAAATAAGGATCTGACGGTTGCACTCGAGCATATCCACCATATATTTGCCGCCGTCCTTCGCAAAGACGAATCTGTCGCTGTCAAGTCCCAAAGCATAGAATTCATCGGCACAGGGCTGATCCACCTCATAACAGCAGACAGCGATGTTCGGGCCGATCGCGCAGACCAGATCGGCAGGATCGGTACCGTAACTCTTTTTCATCGTTTCCACGACCTTTTCGGCGATCCTGCCTACCGTGCCGCGCCATCCGCCGTGCGCCAGACCGATGGCATGCGTCACGGTATCCACAAAAAAGAGCGGAGTACAATCGGCATAGTAGGTGCATAAGGTCACGCCCGGCTCAATGGTCACCAGTCCGTCAACGCTCTCGATATCCTTCGCGCGATATACGCCGACGCCCTTTTCCGCAGAGGTACACACTCTGACAAAGGTGTGATGATCCTGCGAAGACGCGACCAGCGAGCTGTAATCAAAGCCCGCGGCGCGGCAGAATATCTTGTAATTCTCCGTGACCGCTTCACGGTCATCATGATCAAAGCTCATGTCCATCGGATGAACGGTACGGGTACCCTTGCCGATCTTCGTCGAAAAAGCGTGCCGTATAAAGGGGATCCGGGATAAACTGTCAAAGGTCAGGAACTTGACCCCGTCAACGGTATTCAATGTAAATACTTCAGATTGAAAATCCATATTCTCACCATATTAAAAAAATAACGGTTTTTATTATACTACGCTTCACTATGACTTGCAATAGTCAAAATATAATGATATACTAAGTTGAGATTCTATGAAAATTCGGTGAATGTTATGAAAAAACAATTATTCGGCAACAGCATCGTACCGTCATGTGTGTACTGTGAACACTCGAAAACCGAAGGTTCGTCCCAGTTTTGCACCGTTCACAAAACGCTGAAAAACGGTAAATGCAAAAAATTCAAGTATAACCCCATCATGCGGGAGCCGAAAGGCATGGCTCCGCTGAAGAGCTACAGCAAAGAGGATTTTTCTCTTTAAGAGTCAGCTCCGGTGACTTCTCCCGCAATGACAAGATAATCGGATAAAGGAGAATATAGTGGATAAGACATTAAAAGGAAGACAAAAGACGGTACAGATCTGTTCCTGTATCGCCGTTGTGCTGGTCGCTTTGATTTTTGCCGTTCTGTCATTCATGGCGATATTACAGACCTGCCGCATCGATCAGGCGAATCCGTATTCGGAGATCGTCAACTTCGATAACGATCTGGTACTGACCAATCTCGCCCTCATCGGTCTGACGATCTTAGGCGCGCTGGCGCTCCTGCGAAAAAATGTATCGATCGGTAAAGTCAATACCAATTTCATCGTCGGCGTCATGCTGCTGGTCACTACCATCGTATCCCTCGCGTGGATCAATCTGGTACAGTCCATCGCCAGCGGCGACGCGATGATCCTGCTGAATACCGCCCGCGACGCGGCAGAAAACCGCTATCAGAGCTTTTTTACCTCATACGACTATTACGGCAACTACAGCTATTATCTGTTCTATCCGTTCCAGCTCGGCTATGTGTTCTTTGCAGAGATCCTGTTCCGCGTATTCGGGACCGGTTGTTCGGATATCCTGTTCCAGATACCGAACGTGATCGCGCTCGACTTCATTTATGTGGGCATGGTGATGATCGCCAAACGCCTATTTGACCGCAAATCAGTCACCAATCTTACCGCGATACTCCTGACGGTCTGCTTCCAGCCGATGTTCATGACCACCTTTACCTACGGCATCATCATAGGACTCGCCTTCTCGACATGGAGCGTCTATCACACCATCCGCTTTATGCAGGACAGCAAGCTCAAAAACGCGGTACTCGCCGTGATCCTGATCGCTTTTTCCGTACTGCTCAAGTACAATAATATGATCGTACTGGCGGCGATATGCATCGCGCTGATCCTGCATGTGATCGACAAAAAGAAATTCATCGCCCTGGCGGTCGCCGCCGCAATGATCGTGTGCTCCGTCGGACTTCAAAAAGGGATCATCGCGAGCTATGCCGCACGCAGCGGCGCCGAACTGAACACACAGGTATCTCAGACGATGTATGCCTATATGGGAATCAGCGACTCGGGTATGGCGCCGGGCTGGTATAACGGCAAAGCGATGGAGACCATGCGCGACAGTCAAATGGACGCCGACAAAGCGAATGCGGTCGCCAAACAGGGGATCAGCGACCGTCTTACCTATCTGACCGCTAATCATCAGCTCGGAGAATTCTACTGGAAAAAGTTCGTCAGCCAGCTCAACGAGCCGAGCTACGAATCCATCTGGCTGAGTCAGGTCAGACGTCACAATTATCCGGAAGGACAAGCGCTGCCGAAGATCGTCGACTCTGTCTATTCAGGCGGAATGCAGAAGGTGCTCGACAACTGGTTCAACTACTGCGTCATGATGATCTATATCTTCTTTACGGCGGGCATGTTATGGCTGATCGTTCGCAAAAAGCTCAACACGGGGAGTCTGATCCTGCCGGTCGCCGTACTGGGAGGCGTCTTATATCACATGATTTTTGAGGCAAAAAGCCAATATCTCCTCCCCTACTTTGTCATGATGATCCCCTTCGCCGCATACGGATTGATCGAAAGCATGCGTGCGCTGCATCATAAAAGCAGCTTCCTGTTCAAGTAATCTATTCAACTTCAGAGAAAAAGCGTCGCGTTACCGCGGCGCTTTTCTTTTCATACTATTTACTTTTGATAATAGGAGGCGACCTTCCTGAGCTTGCGTATTGCCGACTGAATGTGTCGGCTGACTGTGGATTTTGAAAGCTTCATCCTATCTGCGATGTCTTTCATTTTCATACCTTCCAGATAATACATGATCACGCAATCGCGCTGGCGGTCGGTCAGCTCATGTCGGATGGCGCGCAGCAAGATACGCTTCATCCGTTCGCGCTCGCGGCGGTTGTCCGCACCCTGTAAGCTGAGCGAATAAGCGATGAGGTTGGCGTTCTCCTCATCAAAAAACATGCGCTCACGCCTCACGGTACTGTTCCCCGCGACGGCGCAGATGCTCGGCAGTCTGAAGCAATTCACGATAGATCCTGCGATAAGCCGTGATGGTGTCGTTCAGCGACTGCCGTTCATCCGATTTCAATTTTTTGTCATTCAAAAGAACCTTTTTCTTCTCACTAACAAACCTTACACGGCGAGCGTC
>JAFRBD010000141.1 GCA_017405065.1 Ruminococcus sp.
CGGCGTCATCGCCGAGGTTCGTAAGAGAGAGGCTTACGAGAAGCCTTCTGTAAAGCGTAAAAAGAAGTCCGAGGCTGCTCGCAAGCGCAAGTACAGATAATCAACAAACGAACGGACAGGTTAACCCTGTCCGTTTTTTGTACTCAGCCGCCTTTCCTCTCGCTGTCAATGCAGGGACGCGCGCGTCTTTTTCCGTGGCAATCCCACAAAGATTCGCTGTCATTGAGAACCCTCATGGGCGCGGCAATTCCACAAATAAAGACTGTTGCATTAAAAAGTCATTCTGAACGCAAGTGAAGAAGCTTAAAGTGCAGACGATGGAATTGAATCATTGCCCGAGCGAAGCGAGATACCATTACTCTTCACCCTTCACCAAAAACTGAGGTGCTATTATGAAATTGCTCAAAACTCCGATCATTTTACTGCTCTGCGCCGTTATCGCGGTCTCCGTCTGCCTGACGGGCTGCGACGAGAAAGAGCCTAACTTCCCCGTAGCGCTGTCCGATACCACCCGCAGCGCCATCGAGCTGAATACGGACGTCCGCAAGGACAGCGATCTTGAGAAGATCTATCGGGATATGCTCGACGGCATGACCGTCAGGCAGCTCAACGACGCGTACGAGATCAAATGCCTGAGAAAGGACGACGACGGCTACCGTGTGATCTATACCGGCAACACCCGCGCGCTGATCCTGCGCTTTGATAACGACGCCAACTGGATCAAAGCCGACTGCCTGCGCTCGCTGTACCGTATCGCGCCGACGCGCGGCAAGTTCGACGTACTCAAAGCCGGCGACAATGTATCAAAGGTACAGACCGCCGATCCCACCTGCTTTTTCCCGTTCCTCGCCGACAAGTCGAGCGACGATCTCGAAACCAATCACTATACGGAGGACGGCTACCACACCCGCATCAAATACGACTCGGATTTCAACATCGTATCGGTCGAGTCCGAGTTGATGTAAGGCGGTGAGCGCATGCCTGATCTGATCCGACTGCGGGAATTCTTGCCTGACGGCAAATGCGCCGCCTTGGTGACGAGCGAGGTATCCCGCCGCTATCTCAGCGGTTTTCCCGCGTCTGCGGGCGCTTTTGTCGTGACCCAAAGCCGGTTCATCCTGGCGGTCGATTTTCGCTATTATGAAGCGGCGCAAAAGGCGGTACAGCCCCCGATCGAGGTCGTGCGCTGTACGCGTCTGATCGACGATCTTAACCGTATTTTTCTTCAAGAGAATATTGAGTCCGTCTATATCGAGGATGAAAGCGTGACCGTCGCGTACTGCAGCGAGCTGCAGACGGCGCTGATCCCGCAGGTGCTGACCGAGGGGTTGTCCGCGAAGCTGAATGAAATGCGCCTGATCAAATCGGACGAAGAGGTCGAAAAGATCATTACCGCCCAGCGGATCACCGAGCGCGCCTATACCGAAGTGCTGAATATGCTGAAGCCCGGCGTTACCGAACGGCAGATCGCCGTTGAGCTCGAGCACCTGATCAAGGTGTACGGCGGCGAGCGCGTCGCCTTCGACCTGATCTGCATCACGGGGGAGAACACCTCCCTGCCGCACGGCGTGCCCGGGGACAGAGTCGTGAAAGAAGGCGACTTCTTCACCTTTGATATCGGGGCGGTGTACGACGGCTACCACAGCGACATGACCCGTACCGTCGCCGTCAAGAGCGCCACGGACGAGATGCGGATGATTTATGAGACCGTGCTGCAGGCGCACCTGAAAGCCGCCCGCGCCATCACGGCGGGCAATACCGCCGCGAAGGTGGATATCGCCGCGCGCGACCACATCGACAGCTGCGGTTACGGCGCGTATTTCGGTCACAGCACGGGCCACGGCGTAGGGCTGATGATCCACGAGGATCCTACGGTCTACAGGACGAACCATACCGTCCTGCGCGACAATATGGTGATCACCGACGAGCCCGGCATTTATCTGCCCGGCAGATTCGGCGTCAGGATCGAGGATATGTATCTCGTCAAAGGCGAGTATGCGGTCGATCTCGCCGGGATCCCGAAAGAGCTGACGATCATATGATTCAATATCAAAACACTGCACAGCCGTTTGATTCCCCTCATGCGGCTGTGTTTTTTTGCATGAGAATGTTGTATAGAATGTATAAAATCATACGGAATATTTTGGATTGCATGTTTTCTATATTATGTTATAATCTTAGTATTAAAGGTTATCGAATCATTCAATGCATATTTATTGATTGGAGGCAGTGCTATGAAATATCTGAAAAGATTATTGTCGATGGTTTTATGTCTTTGTATGCTGAGTGGATTAGCGCTTGTACCTGCTGATGCCGCGGCGGGCTATCAAGGCACATATGATCTGACGATCGGCAAGCCGCAGACGATATCCCTCAATACCGGCGATACAGCCTATACCGCGACATGGGAGCTGGAAAGTACCGCCTATAAAAAGTATATCTCCATCGATCAGCAGTCCACTTCATCCTGCCGTGTAACCGCAAAGGATTATTATTACGGCGGCAGCATCAAGCTGTTATGCACCTATTACTATTACGACAGAAACAACAAGTATACCAGTACGGTTGTATATTATATTTTGGTAATTGAAAGACCTGTCTTTACGGTGACCTTTAATGCCAACGGCGGCAGCGTATATCCGACAAGCAAGCAGGTCAATCACAGCGACAGTATCGGATCCTTACCTGAACCTGAGCGAAGCGGATATACCTTTACCGGCTGGTATTACAGCGACGGCACAAAGGCTGCTGCTTCCGACTCCTGTACCCAGAATGTGACGCTGACTGCCGGGTGGGCTTCAAACGTCTATTATACGGTCAAATTTGACCCTAACGGCGGTACAACAAGCACCGGCTCAAAATCAGTAAGAAGCGGTGACAGTATCGGTACAATGCCCACCCCTACTCGCAGCGGTTATATTTTTGACGGATGGTATACCCAGAGTGGGTCATTAAAGACCTCGTCCTCTACGGTGAGCTCTGATATCACACTTTATGCGCACTGGACTCCGAGTATAAAGATCACGTTCAATGCCAACGGAGGATCCGTCAATCCGTCAAGCTCGGAGATCAAGCAGGGAGGAAGCCTAAGTTCTCTTCCGACCCCAACGCTTGCAAATAATGCTTTTGCGGGCTGGTACACTGCGTCGAGCGGCGGAGAAAAGGTCACGACTTCCACAGTGTTCAATAACAATACGACCATATATGCGCACTGGACTCCGGATGTTAAGATAACCCTTGACCCCAACGGCGGAACGATTGACCCGACATACATATATGTTCATCCCGGAAAAAGTGTGGGAGTTTTACCCGAACCGACCTACTTGGGATATTCCTTTGATGGATGGTATACCAAGGCGAGCGGCGGAGAAAAGATCACATCGTCATCTGTGTTCAGCAGTAATACAACATTATATGCACACTGGAATAGCGATATCTGTATTACGTTCAACGCAATGGGCGGTACAGTCGATCCCCGGTATCTTTATGTCCACCCGGGCAGCAGTGTAGGAACTTTGCCTGTTCCGATTCTTGAGGGATACTCCTTTGACGGCTGGTATACCACTGCAGACGGCAACACACAGGTCACTTCAAGTTCCGTATTTAAAGAAAATATAACATTATACGCGCATTGGATTTCGAAAATCAAAGTCACCTTCGATGCTAACGGCGGTACAGTTACCCCTAAAGAAAAAGAGCTGTCCAACGGTGAAAGAATCGGCACTCTTCCAACTCCGAGCCGTGAAAATTATTTTTTCAGAGGCTGGTATACTAAGCCTTTGGGAGGTACCGGAATAGAGGAATATGCTATTTTCCGAGAGAGCACGACTGTTTTCGCACACTGGGAAAAGGGAGTAGAAATCACCTTCGATCCTGCCGGCGGTAAAATAGGCTACGGTGAGGATAAAAGATATATCGAGTCGGGCAAGGAGATCGGCGACTTGCCTACGCCCACTCGTTCCGGTTACAGCTTTTCGGGATGGTTTACAGAAAACGGAACGAGCGCTATCAGCAAAACAGCCCTATTCATCAAGGATACGGTTCTTTACGCTTGCTGGAGTACGAAACAAAATGACATGAACTTCCGGATACGTCCCGACGGTACCGTAATCCTGACAGGTTTCACCGGCACCAGCAGCTACGTGAGTATACCCGCAAAGGTTGACGGATATCCGGTCAAAGAGATCGGAAATGATGCGTTTAGCGGTAAAAACTATCTTCAGGAAGTTGTGGTTCCCGATGGCGTGATCACAATCGGCAGCAGCGCCTTCTCAGAGTGCAAAAAGCTTAGCAAAGTTTCTTTGCCCAACAGTCTGACGGAGATCGGCGGTTATGCTTTCATTAATTGTTCCTTACTTACCACGATCAATTTTCCGAGCAGCATCGTAAAAACCGGAAGAACAGTCATGAAAGGCACCAAGTGGCTTGATAACCAGTCTTTGGGTGTTATCTATATCGGAAAGACCGCGAACAGCTATAAAGGTTCGCTGTCGACGCTGAGTATCCGTGAGGGTACGGTGTATATCAGTCCATACGCTTTTTCCGGCTACAGCGCTCTTAAGACGGTTGTTCTGCCCGGCACCATCGGGGAGATCGGTGAATATGCGTTTGACAGTTCCGGTATTACCGGCATTACGATACCGGAAGGCGTTTCGGGCATTTCCGGCAATACGTTTTCTCAATGCAAGAGCCTGATCAGCGTTACACTGCCTGATAGCTTGAAATCGATCGGTAAAAAAGCGTTTTATATGTGTTCCGCTTTGAAAACCATCAATCTTCCCGACGGTGTAAGCACCATTGGAGAGGATGCGTTCTATGGCTGTACCGCACTGACAAATGTTGCGCTTCCCGAATCCTTAACAACGATTGGCTCCTATGCATTCAGGCAATGTACCGGTCTGACGAGTGTTTCCGTTCCGAAAAGCATTAAGACCCTTGTTGACAGTGCGTTTGCCGGATGTACCGGATTGACAAGCGTAACATTGCCCGACGGCTTGAAAACGATAGATTCTCTTGCTCTTTATGGATGTACCAAACTGAAAAGTCTCACAATTCCCGGAAGTGTTACGTCGATCGTCGAGCGTTCTGTAGGTTACTATTTATCCGGAAGCACTAATACCAGAGTATCCGAATTTACTATCTACGGATATGAGAATACCGCCGCGCAAACATACGCGGAATCCAACGGTTTTACCTTTGTCAGCTTGGGTGTTTATCCTGCGTCATTATCTATCGGCAATGACTCGATTTCACTCTGCCCGGGTGAATCCTGTACCTTGTCCGCAGAGATTCAGCCTTCCGGTGCGGTGAATAAAAATATTCTCTGGAGTTCAAGCGTGTCTGCTGTTGCGACCGTTGATAACGGACGGATAACAGCTTTGGCAATCGGCGAAACCGTTATCACCGCTATGACGGAAAACGGGATGAAAGCTACATGCATCGTTGAGGTCGTAGGCAGACCGGCTGAGATACCGGTCACCGCTGTGTCCGTCTCGCCGTCCACTGCGACGGTAGAGGTCGGCAAGACCGTGACCCTGACCGCGACGGTATCTCCCTCCAACGCGACCGACAAGACGGTCACGTGGAGCTCTGCGAACAGCGCGGTCGCTTCCGTCAGCTCTTCGGGCGTCGTGACCGGCAAGAGTGCGGGCACGGTGAAGATCACCGCCGCGTCCTCGAACGGAAAAACCGCCTACTGTACCGTAACGGTCAAAAGCGCGGCGGTAGCCGTTACCGCTGTGTCCGTCTAGCCGTCCACAGCGACGGTAGAGGTCGGCAAGACCGTGACCCTGACCGCGACG
>JAFRBD010000142.1 GCA_017405065.1 Ruminococcus sp.
GCATACCGGTTCTGTCGGAATGGTCTTCGATATTGGACCTGCCGTCCAGCCGTTTCTCCTTGACCAGATTGGCGATGTTTTCGATCTGCTTGGATTTGTTGACGCCGTACGGTATCTCGGTCACAACGATCTTGAAGCGCCCGTTTTTCGCCTCGACGATCTCCGTCCTCGCTCTGACCACGATCCTGCCTCTGCCGGTCGCGTAAGCGGCGCGGATGCCTGATCTACCCATGATCAGACCGCCGGTCGGGAAGTCGGGGCCGGGCATGCATTCCATCAGGTCTGCGATCTCCGCCTCCGGATTGTCGATCAAGAGGCACATCGCGTCGATGGTCTCGCCGAGATTATGCGGCGGGATGTTGGTCGCCATACCGACCGCGATACCGCTCGAACCGTTGACCAGCAGGTTCGGGAAGCGCGACGGCAGAACCGTCGGCTCCGTCAGTACGTCGTCAAAGGTCGGCATGAAGTCGACCGTCTCCTTATCGATATCCGCCAGCATTTCCGAGGAGATCTTGCTCATGCGGCTTTCGGTATAACGATAAGCCGCGGGCGGGTCGCCGTCGATGGAACCGAAGTTGCCGTGACCGTCGACCAGCATATAGCGCATCGAAAAATCCTGCGCCAATCTTACCATCGCGTCGTATACGGATGCGTCGCCGTGGGGGTGATATTTACCCAGCACTTCGCCGACGGTGTACGCGCACTTGCGGTGGGGCTTCGACGACGTGATACCGTTCTCGTACATACAGTACAGGATCCTTCTGTGTACGGGCTTCAATCCGTCTCTGACGTCCGGCAGCGCGCGCGACACGATAACGCTCATCGAATAGTCGAGGAACGACTTTCTCATCTCGCGGTTGATATCGACGTTGATGACCTTGCCGGAGCTGAACTCCGTCTGTTCCATCATTTCGGCATATTCCTCTTCAAAATTTTCATTATTCTCAGGATTGATATTGTTCATATTCTCGTTATCCACTTATTTACACCTCATTTTGCTCTCAGGCTCCCTTTCCCAAAGGGAGCTGTTGCCTTACGGCGACTGAGGGATTGTATCATTGTCCGACCGTAACGCTTGCGTCACGGGAGTAACATTTATTCCTAACTCCTAATTCCTAATTAAATATCAAGGTTCTGCACATACTTCGCGTTCGTTTCGATAAACTCGCGTCGCGGCTCGACCTGATCGCCCATGAGGATCGAGAAGGTCTCGTCCGCCTCCTGTGCGTCGTTGAGCTCTACTCTCAGCATCGTGCGCGTCTCGGGATTCATCGTCGTCTCCCATAGCTGCTCGGGATCCATCTCACCGAGACCCTTATACCGCTGGATCGTCGTCTTGCCCTCGATCTTGCCGAGGATCTCGTCGCGCTCCTGATCGGTATACGCATAATAATGCGTTTCCTTACCTTTACTGATACGGTACAGCGGCGGCTGCGCGATATAGACATGTCCGTCCTCGATCAGCGGACGCATATAACGGAAGAAGAAGGTCAACAGCAGCGTGCGGATATGCGAGCCGTCAACGTCCGCATCCGCCATAATGATGATCTTATCATATCGGAGCTTTTCGGTGTCGAATTCCTCGCCGATGCCTGCGCCTAATGCTGTGATGACCGGCGTCAGCTTGTCGTTGCCGTAAACCTTGTCGAGTCTTGCCTTTTCGACGTTGAGCATCTTGCCCCACAGCGGCAGGATCGCCTGAAATTTTCTGTCGCGTCCCTGCTTGGCGGAGCCTCCCGCGGAGTCGCCCTCTACGATGTAGATCTCCGTTTCGCTCCTGTCCTTGCTCTGACAGTCGGCGAGCTTGCCGGGCAGCGACGCACTCTCCAGTCCTGTCTTGCGGCGTACGTTCTCTCTCGCCTTACGCGCCGCCTCTCTCGCCTTTGCGGAAGCCAGCGCCTTATCGATGATCGCCGAAGCGGAGGCGGGATTCTCCTCCAAAAATTCACTGAGCTTATCGGTGATCAGCTTAGAGACCATCGAACGCACGATGGTGTTGCCCAGCTTTGCCTTGGTCTGACCCTCGAACTGCGCCTCGGTGATCTTGACCGAGATGATCGCGGTCATACCCTCTTTGTAGTCCTCAAATTCGAGCTTCAGATCCTTATCCTTTTCCTTGATCTTATTGAACTTTGCCGCGTAATTATTCATCACGCGCGGGATCGCCCTGCGGAAGCCCTCCTCATGCGTACCGCCGTCGGTAGTATGGATGTTGTTGGCGAAGGAGCGGATATCCGAGTTATAACTGTCGTTATACTGCATCGCGATCTCCACCTCGCAGGTGTTTTCCAGATTCGCCGTGCGCAGGTAGATGACCTCGTCGTGGATCGGCGTATAACCCTTTTTCTTATGGATATAGTTGACGAATTCCCTGATGCCGCCCTGATAGTAGAAGGTCTTGTCCTTGATGTTCTCGGAATCGCGCTCGTCCTTCAGCTCGATATTCACGCCCGCGTTCAAAAACGCCTGCTCACGCAGTCTGCGCGCTAAAGTCGCGTAATCATATACGTCGGTATCCTTGAATATCTCCGGATCCGCCTTGAAGCGTACCTCCGTACCTCTGCGGGTCGACTGACCGATCACCTCGAGCTCATTCATGATCTTACCGCGCTCATAACGCTGGAAGTAGATATCCTTGCCGTCGCAGACGCGCACCTCCAACCATTCGGACAAAGCGTTGACGACAGACGCGCCCACGCCGTGCAGACCGCCGGATACCTTATATCCGCCGCCGCCGAACTTACCGCCGGCATGCAGAACGGTAAACACGACCGTCACCGCCGGCAGACCCATCTTCGAATTGATGCCGACGGGAATGCCGCGTCCGTCGTCCTTGACACGGATGACATTGCCGGGCAGGATACTGACCTCGATCTTATCGCAGTAGCCCGCCAGCGCCTCATCGATCGAGTTATCCACAATTTCATATACCAAATGGTGGAGACCGCGCTCTCCGGTAGAGCCTATGTACATACCGGGACGCTTACGCACCGCCTCGAGACCCTCCAATACCTGGATCTCGTCGGCGCCGTACTCGCCCTCCACCTTTGTCATTTTTTCTTCATCCACAACGTCGACGGTCTCGATCGGCGTCTGTGATCTCTCGACCAGCTCCTCTGCGACCTCTTCGACAGTCCTGATTTCATCCTTCTTCTTATCCATAACGATTCCTCCATATACTCAATCATTATTACGAAACTCCTAAGCCCTTCGCAATCCTCAGGGATGCGTCCCATAGGGACAGTGTTGTCACGCACTCAAAAAATGCGGAGCAAATACCTGCTTCCGTAGGGGCGACCATCGGTCGTCCGTGTCGCGTTAAGCGACATTCGCGAAGCGATATGACAGCAGCATTTGTTTCCTATCTGACGTTTTCGATAACGATAACGCCCGTCATTCTGCGGACGAGCAGTGCTCGCCCCTACGAAAACTTGTGATTGATTTCGTTTTGACGCTTTGACGCTTCAGTTAACGACATTACCCAAAAGAGCGAAGGGTTGCCTATGATTTCCTGTTCGTTAATTTCTCATCTATATCCTCATTTATCTTCTTGAATTTCGTAAAAAACGGTATGATCAGATAAATGATCAGGATACCTACGAGCGTCGCCGCAAACAGCGGCAGCAGCTCCAGATCTGTCATCCTCGACAGTAAGAAAATATTGAATCCGATACACAAAGCGAGCGGGATCAGCGCTCCGACAAGCAGGTAAGGAAAGATCCTTGCCTTGAATTTTTTTTGACAATGATAACAAACATTTTCCTTTTTTATGATTGCCTGCTTGGTATCCCGATAGCGATAGACAGTCCCGCAGTGCGGGCATACAGGTAAACGAAACATAGCTGTGACCCGTCTTTACAAAGAATCCGCCGAGTCGTCGGAAATGTTTCTGATATTTCCCACCACTCTGGTCTCGCCGATATCCTGACCGGAGCTGGAAATGTTTTCGAATTTATCAAACGCTCTGGTACCGCCGTCGGTATCGGCTACCACCTTGCGTTCCTCTTTGATAGCGTTGAAGATATCGGAATTGATCGCCGGTTTATAATCGTCGTCGCCCAATACGATATCATCCACAAAAGCAGGCGTAACCTTTGCCGTCGCCGCCATGGTCGGATCGGGATCCGTGTTCGGCGTATTCACCATATCCGTATCATACAGAGAATCCTGAAACTTTTTCTTCGGACGAAGTCTGACGAACAGCGGCGAGAATAAATAAAACAATATGAACGGAAAAGCCACCAAAAGAACGAACCACAGATTTTCTCTGTCTGTCAGGAGCATATAATATCCCATGATGATCAGCGCGATCACCAATGCGGCAAAATACATCACCCATATCGTTTTATTGATATGAACATTACTTTCTTTTTTGCATTTTTTGCAGTAGTATTCTCCTCTCCTGCGGATAGAAAGAGCGGTAAAATAAGAAATACGCTTGCCGCAATACGGACATTTACATTTATTCATATGATTTCCTTCCTTCAGTCATCAAAGACCGGTGTCTGCTGATCACCAAATGATTTATTGATAAAAATTTTACGCATTTGCGTTTACAACTGACTATTAACTACCTCACGAACCACTATCCGTTTCCACTCATTCTCTTCAGCAGCGTCGCTGTGTTCAGCGGCGAAAGATAAACCGAGTATTCACCCGAAAAATCATAGAGAATATAGGACTTCGGTAATTCATAGCTTACGTTGACGATCCTGTTTTCTTTTTCACATACGCTCAGAAAATCTCTGGTATGCTTGCTGACAGTGCTGGTATCCAGATCAAAGATACCGACGATATTTTGTATCTCTATTGAAGTATCCTTACCTAAGTGAAGATATTTCATTCCGTTATCTCCCCGTCCTTCACAAAGAACACCTTTCCCTTTTGCAGCTGCTCTTTATTACTCTCCTCACAGCAGGTAACAAATACCTGATAATCTTCCACCTTATTCAGTAAATAATCCTGTCGGCTGTTATCCAGCTCCGACAGTACGTCGTCGAGCAGGATCACGGGTCTTTCCCCGTTTTTCCGATACAAAAGCTCCGCTTCGCTCAGCTTCATCGACAAGACCGCCGAGCGCTGCTGTCCCTGAGAACCGAATCTCCTTGCGGAAATACCGTTGATCCTGATCTCAAGATCATCTCTGTGGGGGCCGACGGAGGTATAACCCGTGTGATAATCCTCCTGCCGCGAGGATAAAAACGCGTTTTTCAGCTTATCGCGGATGATCTCGATACTGTCGCTTTCTTCCGCCTTCGTCGTACACTGACAAACGACTTCCAGCTCTTCCTTATCTCCCGATATCCCGCTGTGATATTTTTTTGCCGTCTCGCGCAGCTGCCGGATATATTCAAAGCGTTCTTTGATGATCTGCGCGCCTGCCGCCGACAGACTGTCGTCCCAGATGAACAGCGTCTCCTTCAGATCGCTGTTTTTATAAATATCCTTGAGCAGCGCGTTGCGCTGATTGATGATCCTGCCGTATTGTGACAGCAGGGACGCATAACGAATCCTCTGCTGACAGATCGCAGCGTCCAGAAACCGCCGGCGCACCGTCGGACCCTGTTTGATCAGACTCAGATGCTCGGGCGAAAACACCACCGCGGAGAAAACCTCCGTCAGATACGAGGAAGAATTTTTCTCGACCTCGTTGATCCTGATGCTCTTTTTGTTTTTATCAAAGAGTATCTCGGCGGTCTGTTCTCGCTCTCCCGACTCAAAGCTCATTTTCAGACGGAAAAATTCACGATCAAAGCGGATCAGTTCGCTTTCTTTCGCTCCCCGAAAGGAATGACCGCCGCAAAACAGCCACAGCGCTTCCAATAAATTGGTCTTTCCGTTGGCGTTCTCTCCGTAGATCACGTTCACTCTGTCGGACGGGATGATCGTATCGTCCTTTAAGTTTCTGTAATTTTCAAAGTGAAGCGAGTTAACTTTCAACTTCTACCTCAACCGTCCTGCCCTGATATTCTACCCTGTCGCCGGTTCTTATCTTCTTTCCGCGCATCGTGCAGACTACGCCGTTGAGCTTTACCTCTCCGTTCTGGATCAGATACTTTGCCCTGCCGCCGGTATCGCACAAGCCCGAAAATTTCATCAGATTATCCAGCCTGATATATTCTTCATTGATTTTGATGATTTCCATATTTCCTCCCTATGTCATTCCGAGGGAGCCAACACGCGTGTTGAGCGACCGTGGGAATCCCACACCGCTGTGCTCCTACTTTGTGGGATTGCCACAGCCCCTAACGGGGCTTCGCAATGACTACGGATAAATTATTCCGCCGCCAGACGCATCGGCACGACCAGAAACGTGAAGCTCTGACCCTCTACCGGTCTGATGATCATCGGCTGCAAGCTCCCGTTGAGCATGACTTTTACCTCGTCGGTATCGGCATACTTCAGCGCGTCAAGCAGAAAACGATTATTGAAACCGATCTCCATGTCGTTGCCGATCACGGACACCGGGATCATATCGTTCGCTCTGCCGACGGTCGTCGAACAGGACAGCTTGATCTCATCCGCGCTGATGGAACAGCGTACCGGAGACTGTATCTTCTCGTTGGTCAGCAGCGCCATTCTCTCTACCGATGAAGCTAAGATACGGGTATTGACGACAAATTCCGTCGAAGCGGAAGTGGGCATCTTATAATCAAGGAAGTTGCCCTCCAGCAGACGGGAAATGATGCTGTAATCTTCTATTTTAAATATAATATGTCTTTGACCGACGATAATATCGACGTCTTTTTTCTGATCGGTGATCAGCTTCAGAATTTCATTCTGTGTTTTGCCGGGCACGACAAATTTCGCTTCGATATCGCTGTCAACATTTTCCTCACGGATCGCCATGCGGAATCCGTCGACCGCCTCTATCCTGAACAAGCCTTCTTTTATCTCAAACAGAGAACCGGTATAGATCGGCTTTGCCATATTATCCGAGGTCGCGAATACCGTCTGACGGATCATATTTTTCAAAATCTCCGCGTTCACTGTCAAGGCGCTGATCTCTTCGACGTTCGGCAGCTCGGGATACTCGGTCGAGCTGATGCCGACGATCTGATAATCCGCCGCGCCGGACCGGATATAGGTGATCATCCTGTCGTCGGTCTCGATGCTGACGATCTCTTCCGGTAATTTTCTGACGATCTCATTGAATAATCTGGCGGATACGACCACTTCTCCTTCTTCCGTGATCGACGCTTCTACCTTGGTGACGATACCGATCTCCAGATCATAGCCGCAGATCTCCAGCTGACTGCCGTACGCCTTGATGAGTATTCCCTCCAGAGCGGGAGTCGTCGCTTTGGCGGCAACTGCTCGTGATACATTGGACGCTGCGTTGGACAGATCTGTTCTCATGCATTGAAATTTCATATTGATTACCTCTTTCACCGGATTTTCCGTTTTTGTCATTTTGATGATATGTTATGATATGATATATCAATAAATAGTAATAGTAGTAGGGAGCGTTGATATGAGGAAAACTTTTCCATCCCGCATTTTAACTTACTTTCTTCTCCATACTTCTCTCCAAGCATTATGGAAGGAAGCGCGCTTCCTTTTCTTTTCTTTTCAACTCTCAACATCATGTTGATGGATGTGGAGTGAATGTGGAAGAATATGATAAAAACCCTCGGTCGCTTTGCGCCGCGCTCCTAAGCAAAGGCAACAGATTCTTTTGTATGTTTTGTAGACGTTTTCCCCTATCAGGTAATGTCGTTGACATAAGGAATAAATGCCGCACTGTTGAAGGACAGCAGTTATCCAACGCCCCCTCGTCAGAGGGGGCTTTTCAGTTTGCATTCTTCTTCAAGATGTCTCATTCAAGATGTCATAATTATAAGTTGACGTCATCTTTCCTCAAGAAAAAGATCGGATCCGTATGACTTACCGCTCTCTGATATTTTTGATGATATCCTCTACCGTATCCCTGAGAGCGGGATCCTTTTTGATCTCCTTTTCCACCTGCTGGACGGTGTAGACGATAGTGGAATAATGACGGTTGCCGAATTCCTTGCCGATCGCCTCCATCGAGAGGGTCGTCAGCTCGCGGACGATATAAATAGCGATCTGACGCGGCTTGTTGATATTGGCGCGGCGGGATTTCTGCGACCGCAGATCGTCGCTGTCGACGCCGAAGGTACGGCATACCTCGTCGATGATCTTTTCTACCGTCAGCTCGGGCGGCGTATCGTCGTTGAGGATCTCTGAGATCGCTTCATTGACGATGGAAAGATTGGGTTTTTCCTTTGTCAGATTATATTTCGCCATCAGCTTTTTGACGACGCCCTCGAGCTGGCGGATATTGGTCTTTAGCTTGTTGGCGATATATTCGCACAGATCATCGTCAAGGTCGAGGCCGATGATCTCCGCTTTTCGCTTGATGATGGCGACTCTGGTCTCAAAGTCCGGCGCCTGGATATCGGCGAGCAGTCCCATCTCAAAACGGCTCCTGAGCCTTTCCGTCAGCACCTTGATCTCTTTCGGCGGACGGTCGGAGGTCAGAACGATCTGTTTTTTTGCGTCATATAAAGCGTCGAAGGTATGGAAAAATTCCTCCTGCGTGCTTTCCTTGCCGCCGATGAACTGTACGTCGTCTACCAGCAGGACGTCTGTCTGCCGATATTTCTGTCTGAACTGCGCCGTCGTTTTATTCATGATGGATTGGATGATCTCGTTTGCAAAGTCCTCGCCTTTGATATAGATCACTTTGTAATCCGGGTGCGTTTTGCGAATCTCGTTGCCGATCGCATACAGCAGATGCGTTTTTCCCAATCCCGAATTACCGTACAGAAACAGCGGATTATATGCCGAGGCGGGATTCTGCGCGACCGCTAAGGAAGCGGCGTGCGCGAATTTGTTGGAAGAACCCACAATGAAAGTATCGAAGGTGAATTCATAACCGGTATCGGCGGAGGTTTCTTCACCCAGCAGTTTTTCCTTCTGCTTTGTGTTTTCTTCCGGTATCAGGAAGATCGTTTCAAAGGTCGTGCCCAGCACCGCCTCATATGCTTCTTCAAATTTCGGAAGATAGCCGCGGATCAGCGTCTGGCGATGAAATTCATTCGGCACCATCAGGACGATAACGCCTTTTTCAAAATCGATCCCGATCGGTTCGATCCTCGATATCCACGTTTTATAAGCGACGTCCGCTATTTTTTTCTCCTGTTTGAGGTAGTCGCAGATAATGCTCCAGCCTTCATTGAAATTTTCCATACTTTCCCCTCTGAAGATGTTATGATGATCTCTGTTTCAGAGATTCAGTGTATAATTTATACTCAGGATCCGGTCAAAAACATACTGACCCATAATCGTAAATATTATATCAAATTTTCCACATAAAAGCAAAAGATATTGTTGAAAAAAATTACATATATATAAGTATTATATATATCTATAAAAATGTGCATTATGACAGAATGCTATTTTTATTGATTGTGTCTGAATTTTTCTTAAATACTATATATTGTGGTCTGCTGTTTTTTCTTAAAAAAAGGTATCAAAAAACATAATAAATAAGGTAAATTGGATATTGACTAATGGCAAAAACTAAGCTATAATGCTATCTTGTAAGGTTATGCACCCGAAATGAGGAAGAAAAATGTTCAGAACATATCAGCCTAAAAAGATCCATCGTAAAAAAGAGCACGGCTTCAGAAAGAGAATGTCTACCAGTAACGGCCGCAAAGTTCTTGCCAGAAGAAGAGCGAAGGGCAGAAAGCAGTTATCCTATTGATCTGACGATGTAAAGGCCACTGAAAGGCAGTGGTCTTTCTTTTCATTTATAGGATGTTACGATTTCTGTGACTTTAAGTCCCCAAAGGGACAAAAAATGATGTTTTCGACGTCATCGGTGGTTAAATGAAAATTACTACGATCAAGAGCAACCGGGATTTTCAGCGTATCTACCGCAGAGGCAGATCCTTTGTATCTCCCGCTCTCGTTACCTATGCGATCAAAACTAAAAATCATAACCTTAGAATAGGTATCACCACCTCAAAAAAGGTCGGCAAAGCAGTCTGCCGCAATCGCAGCCGCAGAGTTATCAGAGCGGCTTTCTCTCACTTGAACGCCGATCGGAACGCTCCCTTCGATCTGATCTTTGTAGCCCGTACCCGTACCGCTTATTGCAAAAGCTATGAAGTGGAAAGATATATGAAGGAGCATCTGAAAAAGCTCGGCATTATTGATTAAAAAATTGTTATTGCAGGGGCGTTATCCGCTCACAGCAATGTCATTCAGTTAAGGAAGGCTCCTTTTGGGAAAAGGATCTGTCGCCCGTTGGCGAATGAGGAATTGTATTTCGGAGTCCCCCACGCGTCCCTGTGCGGAGGGAAGAGGAGGAGCCACGCCGCGAGTACGAGAGTGGTCATGCCTGACCGTTCTCAGTAAGCACGGCGAACGACGACGAGACCGATCATCTGCGAGATACTGTTTTCTTAACTTAATGACGGTACCCGCCCGCGGCGATCTCAACCTTTTTAACGACATGAAAAAATTATTTTTGAAGCTTATCCGATTTTATCAGACTGCTGTTTCACCACATTTTGGACCGAGATGTAAGTATTATCCTACCTGTTCGCAGTATACCTATGAGGCGATCGAACGATTCGGCGCGCTGAAAGGTTCGGCGATGGGATTATGGAGGATCCTCAGATGTAACCCATGGTCCAAGGGCGGCTTCGACCCCGTGCCTGAAAAAAAGGAAAAAAGACACTGAGGATTCAACAAAGCTAAGAAAGGCTTTTACGTATGTTTACAGTTTTCAATTTTATCGGTAGCATATTCGGCTACGTTTTGTGGGCGATATTCTGGGTGTTCCAGAATTTCGGAGTCGCCATTATCGTATTCACCCTGATTTTCAGGGCGATCCTGTTTCCTTCTTCCATCAAGCAGCAAAGATCGATGGCTGCCAACGCTTCTCTGCAGGCAAAGCAGAAGGAAATCAGAGAAAAGTATGCCAATAATAAGGCAAAGCAGAACGAAGAGATCCAGAAGTTGTATGAAAAAGAGGGCGTCTCCCCCATGTCCGGCTGCGCGACCTCTATCTTCCCGATGTTCATCATGCTGGGCATCTACTACGCAGTCGTCAGACCTCTCTCCAACGTGATCCATCTTTCCGCCGACGCGCTCAGTCAGATCAATATGATCCCCGGCGTTTATGTGACACAGAACAGCATCTATTCCGAGATGAACGCGCTGCATCTTTTTACCAATCCCGCAAATGTCGATTTGCTGATCAATCAGGGCTTACCGGCGAAAGAGATCCATGAGATCCATAATCTTGCCGGCGGCTTCAATTTCCTGGGACTCGATCTTCTCTCTATCCCGAAAGAAACCGGTTTTACTTCATGGATCATCATAATCCCGATCCTGTGCTTAGTGACTTCTTTGGGATCACAGATCCTGACCATGAGGATGCAGGGCAATCCGATGCAGAGCCAGCAGGGCTGCATGAAGTATATGATGCTTCTCTTACCGCTGATCACGGTATATATCTCTTATATCGTACCGGGAGCTGTCGGTTTCTACTGGGTATGGTCCACTATTTTCGGATTCGTACAGACGTTATTGATCAACAAATTCTATTCGGCGGCACATATGACCGCCCGGGCGGAAGCGGAACACGTCGCGCTTCTGGAGTTGAAAGAAGCCAAGGTGCCGTATGATTATCAGCCCATATCCGCACCTGCTCAGACAAAACAGACTACTACGAAAAAAAAGAAATAATACAATAACTAATCACTGACCACTGGTCACTAATAAAGAAGAAGGTGTCAACTTGTTAAAGGAAGCAATCGCCGTCGGCGCTACCGTTGAATTGGCAAAGGAAGCAGCCTGTAAAGAACTCGGCGTAGAAACTTTTGATGATCGTATCGAATTTGAGATCATCGAGATGCAGAGCAAAAAGGTTCTCGGATTGTTCGGCGGCAGACCCGCTAAGGTCAAGGTCACGTTAAAGCAGACCGCCGCCCAGACGGCAGAGGAATTCATCAAAAATATCATCAGGCATATGGATCTGAACGATATCACGGTGACCACCAAGGATGAAGACAACGTCATCACCATCGATATCGAAGGAGAGGACGTCGGCTTTATCATCGGCAGACGCGGCGAGACGCTCGATGCGCTGCAGTACCTTGCCTGCCTTGCGGCGAACCGCGTCGATAACTCTTATAAAAGAGTGGTCATCAATACGGGCGATTATCGTGAGAAGCGTGAGAAAACGCTGGAATCCCTCGGCCGCAGACTGGCGATCAAGGCTGCCAAGACCGGCAGAAAAAGCTCTTTGGAACCGATGAATCCTTACGAGCGCCGCATCATCCACACGGCAGTACAGAAGGTCAACGGCGCTACCTCATGGAGCGAAGGCGAGAATATGAACCGCCATGTCGTGATCGGTCCCGACGGTAAGAACAAGGACTTTAATAACCGCGGCAGGGGCGGCAGACGCAATAACTACGGCAGAAGAGGCTCCAAGCCCAAGCAGTCCGCGCCCGCGCCCAATCCCGACCGCAAGCCCTTGAATGAAGGCGGAGATACCGGTCTTTACGGCAGGATCGATAAATAATCATCGTTATGACAAAGCCCAGGTCTCCTTTTGTTATCGGAGGCGTCACGAAGTGACGGAGGGTTGTAAGGCTGTATTTCAAATCAGCCTTATCAAGGTGTTACAGCTATTGCGGGCGGATCTTTCCGCCCGCGTTTTTTCTATACCATTTGCTTAGGATCTGATAGTATGAAGTATGAGTCGACCATCGCCGCGATCTCTACCGCGCAGGCAAGCGCGGGAATCTCCGTCATCCGCATCTCGGGCGGCGAAGCGATTTCTGTCGCGGAGAAAGTATTCCGCTCAAAATCAGGAAAAAAATTATCAGAGATGAAGGGCTACACCTGCGCTCTCGGCACGGCGCATGAAAACGGAGAACCGATCGACGAATGTATCGCGACCGTTTTCCGCGCGCCGCACAGCTACACCGGCGAGGACGTCGTCGAATTATCCTGTCACGGCGGCGTCTATATCACCGCGCGCGTCCTTCGCGCCGTATATGACGCGGGCGCACAGGCGGCGCAGGCGGGCGAATTTACCAAACGCGCTTTTTTGAACGGCAAGCTCGATCTGATCGAGGCGGAATCCGTCATGGATATCATTTCCTCCCGTTCGAAAGAAAGCGCCAGAGCCGCTTTGAACGTCAAAGAAGGCGCTCTCTCCCGCAGGATCAATCAATTGAAAGATCAATTATCGGATATAGCGGCGCATCTGAACGCCTGGGCGGATTATCCGGAGGAGGACATTCCCGCCGTCGAGAACGACGCGCTGAGCGATTCGCTGAAAAACATCGAAACGCGGTTAAATGAGATCCTGAGCAATTATGACAACGGCCGTATTTTAAAAGACGGTATTGACGCGGTGATCGCAGGCAAGCCGAATGTCGGCAAAAGCACGCTGATGAACCTGCTGGCGGGTTATGATAAAAGCATCGTTACCTCTGTTGCGGGAACTACCCGGGATATCGTTGAGGAAAGCGTCAGTCTGGGAGATATCGTTCTGAATCTCAGCGATACGGCGGGGATCCATGAGACAGGCGACGAGATCGAGAGCATCGGCGTCGATAAAGCAAGATCACGCGTCAGCAGCGCCGCGCTGCTGCTGTGTGTTTTTGACGCCTCTTCCCCGTTGGACGACGATGACAGGGATATGATCAGACTGGCTAACGACATTCCGTCCGTCGCGATATTGAATAAATGCGACTTGCCTGAGCTGATAGATGATCAGATCATAAGCGATCATTTTGATGAAGTCGTCAGAATGTCGGCGAAGTTCGATGAATCTGCCGACGCTTTGGTGCAGGCGATCAAGCGCGTGTGCGTTGTTTCGGATATCAACAGCACCAACGCCCTGATGTATAACGAACGCCAGCGCACACTGACGATGAAAGCTGCAAATTGTGTACATGAAGCAGTTGAAGCACTACATATTGGGTTTACGCTCGATGCAGTCACCGTTTTGATCGAAGAAGCGATCGGTTATCTCTGTGAGCTGACCGGCGAGCGTGTTACCGATGAAGTGATCGATAAAGTCTTCCATCGGTTCTGCGTCGGGAAGTAGTCGGCAGTTGATAGTTGTCTGTTAGCAGATTTTAGTTGACAGATAAAAATGTTTCACGTGAAACATTTTGAACTGTGTCGAGTATATATGTCATTGCGAAGCCCCATAGGGGCTGTGGTAATCCCCTTGTCATTAATACGGTTTGATATTACGGAAAAGACAGTGCGCCGCTTTGTGGGATTGCCGCGGTCGTAAACTCCCTCGCAATGACAGCGGGTCTTACCGGTCACTTGCCACCGGTCACTGAAATGTTTCACGTGAAACAATTGAAAGAGAATGGAGGGTGATATAATGTCAACCTATTTTGCGGGTGAATATGATATTGCCGTGATCGGCGCGGGACACGCGGGGATCGAAGCGGCTTTAGCCGCCGCGCGGCTCCAATGCCGCACCGCGGTATTCACGATCAATATGGATGCGGTCGGCAATTGCCCCTGTAATCCATCGATCGGCGGCACGGCGAAAGGTCATCTGGTGCGTGAGATCGACGCGCTTGGCGGCGAGATGGGCAAAACAGCAGACGAATGTACCCTCCAGAGCCGCATGCTCAACCGCGGCAAGGGACCCGCCGTCCATTCCCTGCGCGCGCAGATCGACCGCCGCAAATATTCCGCTGTGATGAAGCATAAGCTGGAGTTACAGGAGAATCTTGACCTGCGTCAGGCGGAGATCACCGATCTCGAACAGGATCAGGACGGCGGCTGGCTGCTGACGACCCGTATGTTGGGCGTATTCAAGGCGAAGGCGGTCATCATCGCGACCGGTACCTATCTCGGCGGACGCATCTACGTCGGCGAAGTCAGCTATGAAAGCGGACCCGACGGCACCTTCCCCGCCGCGTTTTTGGGCGAGAGTCTGAGAAAGCTCGGCGTGAAAACAAGACGTTTTAAAACCGGTACGCCCGCGCGTGTGAAGCGTTCTTCCATCGACTTCACCGATCTGGAGGAACAGCACGGCGACGAACCTGTCGTTCCCTTTTCTTATGACACCCTGACGCCGCCCGAAAATAAGGTGCTGTGTCATGTCAGCTGGACAAATGAAAATACGAAAAAAATCATCCTCGATAATATTCACCGCTCCCCGCTGTACGGCGGAAAGATCGAAGGCGTAGGACCCCGGTATTGTCCGAGCTTAGAGGATAAGATCGTGCGCTTCGCGGACAAAAAGCGCCATCAGCTTTTCATCGAGCCTTGCGGCGAGGATACGGAGGAAATGTATCTGCAGGGCATGAGTTCTTCCCTGCCCGAGGAAGTGCAAATCGCCTTTTATCACACCATTCCGGGTCTGGAGAATGCGATGATCATGCGTCCCGCGTACGCGATCGAATACGACTGTATCGATCCGACGGATATGCTGGCGACCTTGGAATTCAAGCGATTTCCGGGATTATACGGCGCGGGTCAGTTCAACGGCTCCTCCGGCTATGAAGAAGCGGCGGCACAGGGCTTTGTCGCGGGTGTGAACGCGGCGCTGAAGATACAGGGAAAAGAACCGCTGATCCTTGACCGCGCGTCGTCCTATATCGGCACGCTGATCGACGATTTGGTCACCAAAGGCGCGAACGAGCCTTATCGCATGATGACCAGCCGCAGCGAATATCGCTTGATCCTGCGGCAGGATAACGCCGACGAGCGCCTCACTCCTATCGGCTATGAGCTGGGCTTGATCAGCGAAGAGCGCTTTCAGCGTTATTTGCACAAGCAGGAGCTGATCAAAGATGAAAAAAAGCGCGTCGCGGCGACTGTGATCTCTCCTTCTCCCCTATTGACCGACATACTTGTTTCACGTGAAACATCCGACGTCAAAACCGGGATCCGCCTGATCGAATTATTAAAGCGCCCCGAGCTCAATTATGAGGTATTGACGCCGATCGATACAAACCGTCCGGATCTGGATCCCGCGATCTTTGAACAGGTAGAGATCGCGATCAAGTACGAGGGCTATATCAAAAAGCAGCTTGCCGCCGTAGAGAATATGCGTAAACTGGAAAACAAAAAAATACCTGCGGATATCGATTATCATAAAATCACGGGTCTGCGGCTGGAGGCGCAGGAGAAGCTCAGCAATATCCGTCCCTTGAATATCGGACAGGCGAGCCGTATCAGCGGCGTATCGCCCGCCGACGTCAACGTGCTGATGATCTATCTGGTCAAGCAGAAAGGCGGGACAAGGGATGAATGATTTTCGTGAAGTTTTGTTATCGACGCTTTCCGGATTTGATTTCACCGTTGATGATGGAGCGGTCGACAGGTTATGCAGATATTATGAACTGCTGATCGAATGGAATGAAAAGATGAATCTGACGGCGCTGACCGCTCCCGAGGACGTCGCGCTGAAGCATTTCGCCGACAGTCTGATGATGCTGCGTTATATCAGGATCGCTGACGGCGCAAGCGTCATCGACGTTGGAACGGGTGCGGGTTTTCCCGGACTGGTGCTGAAGATCGCCCGACCGGATATCCGACTGACCTTATTGGACAGCTTACAAAAACGGTTGTACTTTTTGGAAACGGTCTGCGATGAGCTTGGCTTTGATAACGTGGAGCTGATCCACAGCCGCGCGGAGGACGGCTCGCGCACCGAGCTGCGCGACAGCTTTGATATCGCGGTATCGCGGGCGGTCGCTTCGCTGAATACCCTGTGCGAATACGATATGCCGTATGTCAGAGTCTGCGGCAGATTTGTTGCGATGAAGGGCAGAGAAGCCGCGGAGGAATTGTCTGCGGCGCAAAACGCGATCGAAACGCTCGGCGGACGCCTTGTCGCAAAACACGATGTTGTATTAGGGTCAGCGGGCGAACGCAGTATCATCGAGATCGAAAAGGTCGCGCCCACGCCCGACGCTTATCCCAGAAAGAGCAAGCAGATCAAAAATAAACCGTTGTAGAATAATTGTCATTCCGAGGAGGGCTCGCAATGACGCTTGAAGGATAAAGCGAGGTTCGACAGGAGCCTCGCTTTTTTGCATCCCTGCGACAAAAGGTTATAAAAAAATTGCGCAGGAAACGACAAAGAATCCGCGTGGACTTTGATAAGATATTTGCTGTAAGGACAAGCTTTTCCGCGTATCCGTAAACCGCAGTATTATGGATAATACGGATCGCTTTGTCTGACTCATGAGGGGTGAGGTGAGTACGGTGAATCTGCAGTTCGGCAGAGATAATAAGGTACTGAATATCGCTACGATACAAATTCGCCCGAACCGTACCCAGCCGCGCCGCAATTTTGACGAGGACGAGCTGAAAAGCCTGTCGCGCTCTATCGTTGAAAACGGGATCCTGCAGCCGCTTGTCGTGCGCCGTATCAATAATACGGAATTTGAGCTGATCGCGGGAGAAAGGCGTCTTCGCGCCGCCGTGATGGCGGGTCTGAGCAAGGTGCCGTGCGTCGTACATAAGTGCAACGATAAAGACAGCGCTCTTTTAGCACTGATCGAAAATCTTCAGCGTACCGATCTGAATATGTTTGAAGAGGCGCGCGGGATCGCGAGGCTGATCCGTAAATACGGACTGACGCAGGAACAGGCGGCGATCAAGCTCGGCAAAAAGCAAAGCACGATCGCTAACAAGCTGCGCCTGCTCCGCTTAGGCTATGAAGAACAGGAGTGGATCCTGACGGCGAATCTCTCGGAGCGGCATGCGCGTACCCTGCTCAGGATCAACGATGAAAACCTGCGCAGGGAAGTACTCAGCCGGATCATCGCGGACGGCTTGAGCGTCGGCGAGGCGGAGGCGCTGGTGACAGAAGTCCTGACAAAAAAGAATGAACCTGTCCGCGAAAAGAAGCCGGAGTATAAGATCGCCGTCAAGGATGTGCGTATCTTTGTCAATACCATCAATAAGGCGGTGGATACGATGCGCCTGTCCGGGATCAACGCGATCTCCCGCCGCAGCGAGACGGACGACTACATCGAATATACCGTGAAGATCCCGAAGGCGGTTATTTGATTTGAGCGATTTTTGCAGGGGCGTTCCTCAGCCGGAGACGGCACCCATCTGTCATCCTGCGGATGACACCTCCCGGGAAGATCTCATCGGTCGTCTGTTTGGCAGAAACTCCTCATTTCTATCTGTTACTTTCGATACAAAAGACGCTCGTCATCTGCGGACGACCAATGGTCGTCCCAACAAGTTATTTTAGGTATCACGGCGAAAGCCTGATATACATTTCTTTCCCGATAGGGACAGCATCCCTATCCACTCATACCCATTTCCTTATCTGAACCCCTTGCCGACAGCCGTGCGCGAAAGCGTGCGGTTGTCGGCATTTTAGCAGGTAGTGGGCGGTTGTTAATAGTGGTTACTCGGCTCTGCCTCGGACAATTTGTACAATTCCTCAGTCGCATTGCGACAGCTCCTTTTCCCAAAAGGAGCCTTGGAGAATAATCATTACTTTATTCTGTCAACTGCTCACTACCAACTGCCCACTATCAACTGCCAATGTTTCACGTGAAACATTTTTGCCGAAAATTCGGAAAAAGGGTTTTAATATACATAGCTTTGTGATACAATAATGGACGTATGAAAGAACAGATTTATCAAAAGGGAAAAGGGAAGGTGAAATTTTGGCTAAAATCATCACAGTCGCCAACCAGAAGGGCGGGGTAGGGAAGACCACCTCCGCCGTCAATCTTGCCGCCGGACTGGGTTATTATGACAGGCGCACGCTGCTGGTCGATATCGATCCGCAGGGCAACGCCACCAGCGGGGTCGGTTTTGACAAACGCAGTATCGAAAAAAGCACCTATGAGATCCTGCTGGGCGAGGCAAAGGCAGAAGAAGTCATCTTACATACAAAGTACAATAACTTGGACTTAATGCCCGCCGGTATCGATCTTGCCGCGGCGGAGTTCGAGATCATGGACGCGCCGGACAGATTACAAAGGCTGAAAAAAGCGCTTCTGCCGGTCAAACAAAACTACGACTATATCATCATCGACTGTCCGCCGTCGCTGGGTATCATCACCACTAACGCGCTGACCGCCTGCGACAGCGTGCTGGTGCCGATCCAGTGCGAGTATTACGCTCTGGAGGGTCTGTCACAGCTGATGAACTCGGTGCGGTACGTCAAGCGCAAATTGAACGAGCATATCTATATCGAAGGCGTACTGCTGACCATGTACGACGGCAGACTGAACCTGACCCAGCAGGTTGTCAGCGAGGTCAAGCAGTTCTTTCCGAAAAAGGTATTCGGTACGGTGATACCGCGAGGCGTACGCCTTAGTGAGGCGCCCTCCTTCGGTATGCCGATCATGTATTATGATAAAAACTGCAAGGGCACGGAAGCCTATTTGGGTCTGGCGCAGGAATTGATCAGTAAGGAGAGAACGAATGGCTAAGAAAATAGGAGGTCTCGGAAAGGGACTCTCGGCGATTTTCAGCGAAAATGATACCGAGGATAAGAACGAAGTAGTCAGTCTGAAAATCTCACAGATCGAACCAAACCGCAATCAGCCGCGCCGTCATTTTGACGAGGACGCGCTGCAGGAGCTGGCGCAGAGCATTTCCGAGCACGGCGTGCTGCAGCCGATCTTAGTGCGTCCGATGATCTACGGCGGTTATCAGATCATCGCGGGCGAGCGGCGCTACCGCGCGTCGCGTATGGCGGGGCTGACGGAGATACCCGCGATCATCCGGGAGCTGTCCGACAGCGAGACGATGCAGATCGCGCTGATCGAGAATCTGCAGCGGAGCGATCTGTCCCCGCTCGAGGAGGCGAGAGGTTATCAGACGCTGATCGACGAATACGGCTTTTCACAGGAGGACGTCGCGCGCACCGTCGGCAAATCCCGCTCTGCGGTGGCAAATACCCTGCGGCTGATCGGACTGCCCGACGAGGTCAAAGACCTGTTGGAGGAAGGAAAGCTCAGCGCGGGTCATGCGCGCGCGCTGCTGATCGTGGAAGACGATAAAGCTGCTGTAGAAACGGCGAAGAAGATCGTCAAGGACGGGCTGTCGGTCAGGGAGACCGAAAAGCTGGTCAAGAAGCTCGACTCGGCGAAACCGCAGAAAAAGAAAAGCAGTGAAAGGAAAGTAACCGCTTATACGGAGGTCGAGCTGGCGCTGACGATGGCGCTCGGCACCAAGGTCACCGTAACGGAGAACAAGAACAAAAAGGGCGGTACCCTGAATATCGAGTTTTACGACCCGGAGGAGCTGTTCTCCTTAACGGGAAAGCTCGAGAAGCTGTGGGAGTAAATGATAATAACAACCAGTAGGGGAGGGGCTCGCTCCTCCCGTATCGCCAAAGGCAATATTCGAGAAGCGAAAGGATAAATATGCTTCGCGTTGATCGAAGATTTATCGGAAAAGTTTGGGAGGAGCAAGCCCCTCCCCTACAAATAAAACAGAAAACATCTGCCCCTCTTTGTGGGATTGCCACGTCGTCGTCATTCGCTGTGCTCGCTGAGAGCGGTCAGGCGTGACCACTCTCGTGCTCGCGGCGCGACTCCTCCTCTCCCCACCGCGCAGGGGCGCGTCGGGGACCCCGGTTTGAGATCCTCGCAATGACTGCGAATTTTAATAAATCGTTACGACACCTATAGAGCTTCGCTATAATATTTATTAGATAAAGATTAATTGAAAGGTATGAAAAAACATGATCGATATTAAATTTTTAAGAGAAAACCCCGATGTGGTCAAACAGAACATCAAGAACAAATTCCAGGATAAAAAATTACCCCTGGTCGATGAAGTGATCGAGCTGGACAAGCAGGCGAGAGCCGCCAAGGGCGAGGCAGACGCGCTGCGTGCCAGACGCAACAAGATTTCCAAGGAAATAGGCGGCTGTTTCGCGCGCGGCGAACGCGAAAAGGCGGAAGAACTGAAAGCGCAGGTCGCCGCGGACGGCGAGAAGCTCGCTGAGCTCGAGAAGAAAGAAGCCGAGCTGAACGAGAAGGTCACCGAGATCATGATGGTGATCCCGAACATCATCGACCCGAGCGTGCCGATCGGCAGGGACGACAGCGAGAACGTGGAGATCGAGCGCTTCGGCGAGCCGGTCGTCCCGGACTTTGAGATCCCGTATCACACCGAGATCATGGAGAAGCTCAGCGGTATCGACCTCGACGCGGCGCGCAAGGTCGCGGGCAACGGCTTCTATTATCTGATGGGGGATATCGCGCGGCTCCATTCGGCGGTCATCTCCTACGCGCGCGACTTCATGATCGACAAGGGCTTTACCTACTGCATCCCGCCCTACATGATCCGCTCGAACGTGGTATCGGGTGTGATGTCCTTCGCCGAGATGGACGCGATGATGTACAAGATCGAGGGAGAAGACCTTTTCCTGATCGGTACCTCCGAGCATAGCATGATCGGCAAATTTATCGATACGATCTTACAGGAAGAAAACCTGCCTTATACGCTGACCTCGTATTCTCCCTGCTTCCGCAAGGAAAAGGGCGCTCACGGCATCGAGGAGCGCGGCGTATACCGCATCCACCAGTTCGAGAAGCAGGAGATGATCGTTGTCTGTAAGCCCGAGGAGAGCAAGATGTGGTTCGATAAGCTGTGGCAGAATACGGTCGAATTCTTCCGTACGCTGGACGTTCCCGTCCGCACGCTGGAATGCTGCTCCGGCGATCTCGCCGACCTGAAGGTCAAGAGCATCGACGTAGAGGCATGGAGCCCGAGACAGAAGAAGTATTTCGAGGTCGGCTCCTGTTCGAACCTCAGCGACGCGCAGGCGAGAAGACTCAAGATCCGCGTCAACGGCAAGGACGGCAAGAAGTACTTTGCGCATACGCTCAACAATACCTGTGTGGCGCCGCCGCGCATGCTGATCGCCTTCCTCGAGAACAATCTCAACGCCGACGGCAGCGTGAACATCCCCGAGGCGCTCAGACCGTATATGGGCGGGAAGACAGTGATCGGCGGATAGTGGTTAGTGATGGGTGGGCTTCGCCCACACCCGATGATACAATTCCTCAGTCAGCTTGCGCTGACAGCTCCCCTTCCCAAAGGGAGCATTAAAAAGGAGATACGATGAAGAAACATTTTATACTGAAACAGTATTATTATTGTTACTTTGTGTTTCCGTTCTTTCCGGCTGCGGGATGAAAGATCTGCCCGAGGGAGATTTTATCAAAAGCGCCGACTCGCCGGACGGGACTTACCGTGTTAACGCCTATCTGTGCAACGGCGGGGCTACGGTGGATTATTCCGTCAGAGGAGAGCTTGAAACGACAGCGACCGGTGAAAAGAGAAACATATACTGGTGTTATCATAAACATGATGCTGAAATCGAATGGGTAGATAATCAAACCGTTATCATCAACGGTATCGAGTTGGATGTAACAAAGGATCATTACGATTGGCGGGAGTAGAAAAAGTGCTCCTCTTTGTGGGATTGCCACGGTCGCAAGCTCCCTCGCAATGACAGATGGCGGATAGAAAACCAATAGAAAGAGGTTTTTATGAAGTTAACATTGATCAGTAAATACCGCACCCATATCATGGGTTTTGCGATGATGTGGATCATGTGGTTCCATTCGCCGTTCTTCGGAAAGACGGAGGGTTTTCACTTTATCCATAATATCGGTTTTTTCGGCGTGGATATGTTTTTGCTGGTATCCGGCTTGGGGCTGTATTATTCCATGCGCAAGTCAAAAAGCGTCGGAGAATTTTACAAAAAGCGATTGGTGCGCATCCTGCCCGCCTATCTGATCGTGACCGTATGCTGGTATGCGTTCTTTCGGACGGAAGTGCCCTTTACGGATAAGCTCCTGTCGATACTGGGGATCAATTATTTCCGCGGAAGTATTTACGGCAGACCCGAATACTTCGACTGGTTTTTGCCGACGCTCTTTGTGCTGTATCTGCTGACGCCGCTGTACGACAAGCTGTTTCAGAAAGCGGCGGTGAAATGGAAATTTACCTTTGTGAGCATGATGATCTCGCCGATTCTGTGCATCATCTTTTATCACACGGGACAGCAGGTGCTGTACGGCAGCACGGTGCGTATCGCGGTCTTTCTGGTCGGCTACTGGATCGGCTGGATCCTGTATGAGAAGAGGGAAGAGGGGAAAGGCAGCTGGATGATTTATCTGCCGCTGCTGTTCTGCGGCGTGGCGCTCGCCTATTATATCCAGACCTATATCAAAAATCCTACCGTATTCTGGGGCTTGAACTGTTATCCGGCGCTTTTGGTCGCGCCGGCGCTGTGTGTGCTGCTGGGAGCGGTATTCGGTCTGATGCGGAAGTATCTGAAGATCGTCGGAAAGATCCTGCTGTTTCCGTTTTATGTCTGCGGGAAATACAGCCTGGAAATATACCTGTTCCATCAAAGGCTGATGGAGTGGTTCAAGAGCGATCAGGGCGCATCGATGACCGGGCTTCTGAACAAGCTCGGGATCGGCACTTTTTCCAAGGAATATTACTTTATCCTGGCGGTGCTGTCGATCCTGCTGGCGGCGGCGCTGCATGAGCTGGTCGCGCTGGTAATCCGGCTGATCACAGGGAAGAAAAAGCCCGCCGTTACAGCGGAGCAAAAAGCCGAAGAAGCTGTCACGACGGTGGAAGCGGTCACGGAATAGAAACATAATAAAAGGGGTTGTCGCGCTTATGCGATAACCCCTTTTTTGTATCAGAACTGAACCTCTGAATCCTTGAGCTGAAGATATTGGTTCGTGCCTTCCATATAGGTGTTGAAGGTGCCGAAAACCGTGATCTCGGTATCAGCGGGCGGATAATCGTCGGGATAGGTGTGATCGCCTGCCCATGTGAATTCGATACCCTGCGCGCAGCACGCGGTGGCGTCTTTGATGATACAGGCGAAATAGCGGTTGTCGTCGATCTCGGAGACGGTGAACGCTCCTTTCATCTTCACGGTCTTGCCGAGATAATCGTCGGGATGCTGCTGCATGTTCAGCACCTCGGAATAGATCATCGTGGTACTCATGGCGGTGAGATCGACGTCGACGCCGTCGGAGGAAGGCGTTTTTGATTGCGTATCAGTCGTATCCGCCGCGGATTTTGATGTGTTGAGCGCAGTTTCGACTGCTTCGGTCGCCTTCTGTGTATCAACAGACGGGGCTGAGGACGATGAGCCGCTGTCGGAACAGGCGGCAAGGGAAAAGAGCGTCAGAGCGGCGAATAATATGCAAATGATTCTTTTCATGATGATACCTCTTTTTCAGTGAGCTGTGGGCAGTTAGTTGATGGTTTTCGTTTTTTATGCTGTGCGCTTGGTGACGGCGCCGACGATGAAGAATATTGCGAAGACGACGATATCGGCGGCGACGATGGTGGAGCCGACAGGAGTGCCGGCGAGGATGGAAGTGAGCAGTCCGAGCAGGGCGCAGACGACGGAAACGATCGCGGCGCAGATCGTGACGCTCTTGAAGCTCTTGAACATGCGCATAGCGGATAAGGCGGGAAAGATGACCAGCGCGGAGATCAGCAGGGAGCCGACCAGCTGCATGGACACGACGATGATGACCGCGATGACGATGGCGATCAGCAGGTTATACAAGCCTGCGCGCTGACCCGTGGCGCGAGCGAAATTTTCATCGAAGGTGACGGAGAAGATCTTGTTATAGAACAGGACAAAGAACAGCACGACCAGAACGGAAAGGATCACGCACATCCACACGTCGAAGGTGCTGAGCGTGAGGATGGAGGTGGAGCCGAAGAGGGTAGAGCAGACATCGCCTGACAGGTTGGAGGATCCCGTGTTGAAAATGTTCATCAGCAGGTAGCCGATGGCAAGCGAACCGACAGAGATCATCGCGATCGCGGCGTCGCCCTTGATCTTGGCGTTTTTGCCCATGCGCAGGAGCAGAACGGCGCAGACGACGGTGACGGTCAGCACCAGCGGCATATCGTTGGTCAGTCCTATCACGGCGGCGACCGCCATCGCGCCGAACGCGACGTGGGATAAGCCGTCGCCGATGAAGGAATAGCGCTTGAGTACCAGCGTCACGCCTAAGAGCGAGGAACACAGGGCGATCAGCACGCCGACGATCAGGGCGTTGACGACAAAGGGCTTGCTCAGATAAAAGCCGAGGGTGGAGAAAAGATCAGTCATGTGAGGCTTCCTCCTTATTTGCGTTATGCTTGGCGTTTAAGAAAGCATTCTTTGTGCCGAAGAAGATCTCGTGTCCGATATGAAGGATATGGGAGGCGTAATCGAGCGCCTTGTCGATATCGTGGGAGATCATGATGATCGTGACGTTATCGTTTTTGTTGAGGCTCTCGATCAACTCGTACATTTCGGCGGTCACCTTGGGATCGAGTCCCGCGACGGGTTCGTCGAGCAGGAGGATCTTTTCGGTCGCGCAGAGGGCGCGGGCAAGCAGCACGCGCTGCTGCTGACCGCCCGACAGCTCGCGGTAACAGCGGCGGGACAGATCGGCGATATTCATGCGCTCCATCGAGCGCAGGGCGAGCGCCTTGTCCGCCTTGCTGTAGAAGGGACGAAAGCCGTCGTGACCGAGACAGCCGGAGAGGACGATCTCGCGCACAGAGGCGGGGAAGTCGCGCTGGACGTCGGTCTGCTGGGGCAGATAGCCGATCTTGCGCGCGGTGACGCCGTCGCCGAATTCGATCGAGCCGCCGAGTGGCTTGGTCAGCCCGAGGAGCGTTTTCATTAAGGTAGTTTTTCCCGATCCGTTCTCGCCGACGATGCAGAGATAATCGCCCGCGCTGACTTCAAAGCTCAGTCCGGAGAGGATCTCCTGCGAGCCGTAGCCGAGGGTGAGATCGGTACATTTGATTTGAGGCATGGTGAGTGTCCTTTCAATAGTTCAAGTATGCAGGGACGACCGCCGGTCGTCCGCAGAATGACGGACTTTTCTGTATCGAAAACAAGAGATAGAGGAAGAAACGGTTCTGCCAAGCGGGAGGAGCAAGCGGGAGGAGCAAGCCCCTCCCCTACAATAGATGTTCCATTTGCTTCGCGCTGATGTTGATATTGCGGAAAAGTCCCGGACGACCGCCGGTCGTCCCTACAGGAATCATGACAAAGCCTGTTTCAGGACTTCAAGGTTGCTTTCCATGATGGAAAGATAGGTTTCGCCTGCCTCGACGCGGTCGATGGTGACCGCCTGCATGGAGTCGAGGGTCAGGATATCCTGATCCTTGGTTTTGGTGTTGTCGCGGATCGTCTTGGCGATGGAGCCGTCGGAGGTCTCGATCTGCATGATGGCTTTGAGTCCCAGCTCGTCGACCTTGTTCGCGAGGAAGGTGACGGTCTCGAAGCTCGCTTCGCTCTCGGCGGAGCAACCGATGAAGGCGGCGTAGTAATCAAGGTCATAATCATCCGTCAGATAGCGGAAGGGGAAGCGGTCGCCGAAAAGGAGCGTTTTGACGGACGCGCTGTCGACGGTGTTCTGATACTGTGCGTCTAACGCGCTCAACTTTTCGATATAGGCGTCGGCGTTGGCTTGGAACGCGTCGGCATGCCGGCTGTCGGCGGTTTTCAGCGCGTCGGCGATCGACTGTGTGAAGAGAGCGGCATTTTTCAGAGAAAGCCAGACATGCTCGTCGTACTCCGGCTCTTCTTCGGCTTCTTCCTCTTCTTCTTCGCCCTGCATGCCCTCTTTGAGCTCTTCTTCCTTCGCCTTGTCGCCGAGGATGTCCATCAGATCGAGGACGATCATATCTTTATTGTCGGCTTGGGCGAGGGTATCGGCGACCCATTTGTCGGATTCGCCGCCGACATAGACAAAGACGTCACAGTCGGAGATATCCATGATATCCTTCGCGGTGGGCTGGTAGCTGTGGAGATCGACGCCGTTGTCGAGCAGCAGGTCGAGATCGATGTGGACGTCGTCCTGTGCGACCTCGCGCACCCAGTCGTAGAGCGGGAAGATCGTGGCGACGACCTTGATATCGGCGTCGGTTTCGGTGTTTTGATCGGTTGAATTGCAGCCCGCGAACAGGGAGGCGAGCAGGATCAGGCAGAGTATGAGTGCAAATGATTTTTTCATATCGGTTTTCCTTATTAGTTATTTTGGCAGGCGGCGCAGACGCCGTAGATGACGGTCTCGCCCTTGTCGATGGCAAAGTCGTCGTTCTGGGCGACGCTTTGTACCAGAGAATCGGCGAGCTGCTGCTGCATATGGACGGTCTTGCCGCACTTTTTGCAGCTCAGGTGCAGGCTCTGAGAGCAGGCATGGCTGCCGCTGTAACGGTAGATGACCTCGCGGCCGCCGCCGCCCATGACGCGGTGGAGCTTGCCCTCCGCCTCCATATCGGCGAGGTTGCGGTAGACGGCGCTTTTGCTGATCGTATCGGACAGCGCCTCGGCGATCTGACCCGCGGAGAGGTTCTCATCGATATGCTGCATGAGGTAATCGGTGAGGATTTTTCGCTGTTTTGTGATGTATTTGGGCATATGCTCAACTCCAATTTGCGAATCGTTCGCAAATCAGTATAGCACAGGGGAGAGAGAATGTCAATATGCGAATGAGTCGCAAAAGTAAAACCGCCGAAGCATAGGGCTTCGACGGAATCGAATATAAATTTATATTATTTTACTATATTACTTTACGGTTTGACTTGCCCGCAGCCGCAGGTGCCGACGTAATGGGCATTGATTTTGCCGCAATTAGGACAGAGCCATTCATATGCTCCGTTTGTCCGAGTCGGTTGCAGTGTTACGGTTCTGTTGAAGTATGGTTCCCCTACGCTGCGGTGTACCACAGTTACTGCAAGTTGTGGCAGAGAGTGGATTAATACGCAAGCACTTTGGACAGGACCATTCTGAATCGGATGCCGATGGAGTAGTATTATTTGTGTTTTCCGGTCTTACTCCAGAAGAAACATTATAAATAGAACCTTGACCGATCTCTCGTTCGATATTCTGTGCGCTCTCAACCAGTTGACCGAAGCCATAAAGAACATAGGTGCTGACAACGGAAATTATAGAACCGAGTATGATCGTGAGGATACCGCTCCAGACAGTTGCGCCTTGAACGGTGTTAATTCCGTAATAATCCGAGTATTTACTGAGTTTTATGGCGGTTACGATTTGGACGATTCCGACAATAATACTGAGAATAATACCAGCTACAGCTAAGAATCTGGCTAAGCCTTTGATTTTTTTACCGATGTTTTCGTACATGATTTACCTCCTTTTGTATACATAGTTTTGCGACAAATAAAAAAGGCGCACAGTCGAACTGTGCGCCAAAAAACACCAGCTCGAATGTCGCCAAACAAATACAAATATCAGCACAACTATATCATTTCTGAAATAATAAGCGAAAGCAGATAAAAGCCGAGCAGTGTTTTTTTCAATAAAAAAACACTTACGCA
>JAFRBD010000143.1 GCA_017405065.1 Ruminococcus sp.
CAGCTCGCGGAATTGGAGGCGTAATCATGGCTGAGATCATTACCAAGGCGACGCGCGTCAGCTTCGGCGAGGCGCTGAGCGAAATGGCCGATACCCGCGACGACATCATCGTTCTGGACGCCGATCTCGCGGCGGCTACCAATACCGCGATCTTCAAAAACGCGCATCCCGACCGCTTCTTTGACTGCGGCATCGCCGAGGCGAACATGGTCGGCGTAGCGGCGGGCTTAGCCGCCTGCGGCAAGACGCCCGTCGCGGCTTCGTTCGCGATGTTCGCGACCGGCAGAGCCTTTGAGCAGATCCGCAACTCCGTCGCTTATCCCAACCTCAACGTCAAGATCGCGGGTTCTCACGCGGGTATCTCTACCGGCGAGGACGGCGCGACCCACCAGTGTCTCGAGGATATCGGCATCATGCGTACCATCCCCGGCATGGTCGTTCTGAATCCCGCAGACCACTGGGAGATGAAGGCGGCGACCAAGGCGGCGATCGAGTACGAGGGTCCCGTCTATATCCGTTTAGGCAGACTGGCTGTCGACAGCTTCAACGATCCCGAGACCTACGAGTTCGAGCTGGGCAAAGGCATCACCCTGCGCGAGGGCGCGGACATCACCGTCATCGCGACGGGTCTGTGCGTGCTGGAAAGTCTGAAGGCGGTCGACGAGCTTCAAAAGGAAGGCAAAAGCGTGCGCCTGATCAACATCCATACCATCAAGCCCATCGATCGCGAGATCGTCATCAAGGCGGCGCGGGAGACCGGCAGGATCATCACCGTCGAGGAGCATAACATCATCGGCGGCTTAGGCGACGCCGTGTGCGAGGTCACCTCTGCCGAGTGCCCCGTGCCCGTCAGACGCGTCGGCGTGAACGACGAGTTCGGCTATTCCGGCCCCGCCAAGGAGCTGCTCGACATTTTCGGTCTGACCGCTCCCGGTATCAAGAAGGTCATCCTCGAAGAATTAGAGAAGAAATAAACACAGCGCCCGCCGCAAGGCGGGCTTCTCTATAGGCTCCCTTTCCTAAGGGAGCTGTCACCGCAGGTGACTGAGGGTTTTGGCTCCCTTTCCTAAGGGAGCTGTCACCGCAGGTGACTGAGGGTTTCGGCTTCCTTTCCTAAGGGAGCTGTCACCGCAGGTGACTGAGGGTTTCGGCTCCCTTTCCTAAGAGAGCTGTCACCGCAGGTGACTGAGGGTTTTGGCTTCCTTTCCTAAGAGAGCTGTCACCGCAGGTGACTGAGGGTTCAACATTGTATTATAGAGCGCTTTTTCAGCTGATTGGCTATCAAATACAGCAACCCTCCGGCTCTTCGAGCCACCTCCCTTAGGAAAGGGAGGCTTACAGGAAGGCTTTTGGTGTAATATGAACATTTTACTCTTCACTACCGGCGGGACGATCGGCTCTGCCTTTGACGGAACTGCCATCAATGTTTTTCCCGACGGCGGCTGTCCTTTTGCGGCGCAGTATCTGAGCGAAAACGCGCACGCGCGCGTACAATTTGATATCCGCTCCCCGCTGAACATCCTCAGCGAGAACGTCACGGCTGACGATCTCAATACGCTGGCAAAAGTGATGTTTACGGCAGATTTGTCGGCGTACGACGGCGTGATCCTCACGATCGGCAGCGATAACCTCGCGTATCTCAGCGCCTTTGTCGGCTTGCTGTTCGGCGGGTGCGGCGTGCCGATCTGCCTTGTCGCGTCCGATAAGGTGCCGTCCGATCCCGAGGCGAACGGTTCGGTGAATTTTTCCTGCGCGGTTGAGCTGATCCGACAGGGGAGAAGCGGCGTCTATGTACCCTATCGCAACAGCGGCGGCGTGATGGTCGTCCACAGCGCGACCGACCTTCGACAAGCCGATCTGTCGGATGATTTTGTCAGCTTTCACGGCGCTCACGGCGTGTTTGACAACGGCGTTTTTTACGAAAAGCAGCCGTATCTCGCGCAGCGCATCCCGCCTGTTTTTGATCGCGCGTACCTGCCGCGCGTCGCAGATAACGTCCTGCTGCTCCATCCGTATCCCATGCAGGATTACGACAGGATCGACCCGCGCGGGGTGAAAGCCGCGCTGCACACGCTGTACCACAGCGCGACCTTAGATGGTGTGCGCTTCATCCCGTGGATGACGGCGCATCGTGATTTTCCGGTGTTCCTCGCCTCGTTCCGCAGCGGCAGGAAGCTCTATCAAACGGCTGCCGACACGATCGAAGCGGGAGCGATCCCGCTCTTTGATATTTCGCCCGAGTGCGCGTATATCAAGCTGCTCTTAGCCTGCGCGCAGGACGTTATGAGCATAAAAGAGTTTATGAAGAAAAAGCCTTCCCCTTGAGGGGGAATATGATATCTGCCTCGCAGTGGTCGGCATATATCATCAATGTTGCGGGACGTCGACGAGCGCCGTCCCCTACGAAGATCATTGCAGTGTGCGCGGTAGGGTACGGCGCTTGCGACGTACCGCGGCAGGGAGTTGGTTTACCGTCAAACGCAGGTCAAGGAGAAGAAACGCATTTGCTTCGCGGACACGGCATATATCATCATTGTTTCGGGAGGAGCAAACGCCTTTCCTGCCACTTTTCTCATCAATTCATTCCGGACTCGCCGTTGAAGAAAGGCAGTAATATATGAAACTTGAAAAAAGGCGAAAAAAAGACCCCTCGGGTCTGAAAAGATTGGCGGTATTCTTTGTCCTGCTCGCCGGTACGCTGTGGGGCTGTATCGGCATTTTTGTGCGGCGGTATAACGCGCTGGGACTGGACTCCATGCAGACGGTCGCCGTGCGTATGGTGATCGCGGCGGTGCTGTTGATGCTGTTCGTGCTGATCTACAAGCCGAAGCTGTATAAGATCAGGCTGAAGGATATCTGGATATTCTTAGGCTCCGGCGTGATCAGCGTCGGTCTGTTCACCTATTGCTATTTTTCTTCAATAGAATTAAGCTCGCTGTCCGTCGCGGCGGTGCTGCTCTATACCGCGCCCGCCTTTGTCATGCTGTTCTCGCTGATCTTCTTCAAGGAGAAGATGACGGTGATGAAGGCGATCTCGCTCGTTCTGGCGGTCTTAGGCTGTGCGATGACCACCGGCGTGATCGGCGGCAATCTGACCGTCACTCTTGCGGGATTCCTCTTCGGACTGGGGTCGGGGATCTGCTACGCGCTGTACTCGATCTTCTCCCGCTTTGCGCTGGACAGGGGCTATGAGCCGTTCACGATCACGCTGTACACCTTTTTGCTGTCGGCGGTATTCTGCCTTTGTGTGACGGATATCCGCCCTGTGATCGGCGTGGTGTTCGCGGATGCGGGCAGCATCGGTTATGCTGTGCTGTTCGCGCTGGTATCGTGCATCCTGCCGTATGTGTTCTATACGCTGGGGCTGAAACACATCAAGTCGAGCACCGCCTCCATCATCGCGACGATCGAGCCGGTGGTGGCGACGATCATCGGCGCGGTCGTATTCGGCGAACCCGTAGCGGTACCGTTCGGCTATCTCGGCGTCGCGCTGGTGCTTGTGTCCGTGGTGCTGATCAATATCAAGACAGGAAACAAGAAAAAGTGATTATCTTTCGCTGTAAAATTGCAGTCATTGCGAAGCCCCTTAAGGGGCTGTGGCAATCCCACAAAAAGAGAATGAAGCGTTTGATGACAAATTTGTGGGATTCCCACGTCGAGGCTGAGCCTCTCCTCGGAATGACATGTTTTTATTTCTCTTTGATAACCATTTTCAGGAAAGGAGTGGTACCATGCCCGCATTATCCGTCGGCAAGCTCTCTATGAGCTTCGGCGACAGAACATTGTTTGAAGATATGAGCTTTGAGGTCGAGAGCCGCGACAAGGTCGGCTTGATCGGCAGAAACGGCGTGGGCAAAACCACCCTGTTCAAGATCATCTGCGGCGAGCTGGAGCCGACCGCGGGCGTTGTCGCGACCGAGCGCGGACTGAACGTCGGCTATATGGAACAGCACGCCTGTTCGCAGGGCAGCCGCTCTATTTATGACGAGCTGGAATCCGTCTTTGACGAGCTGAAACAGACGGAGCGCGAGATCGAGAAGATCACCGCTGCCATCGAGCAAAGCACGGGCGACCTGACCGAATTGATCGCGCGCCAGACGGAGCTGATCGAGCGGTTCGAGCGCGACGGGGGTCTGACCTACAAGAGCCGTACGCGTTCCGCGCTGATGGGTCTGGGCTTTCGTGAGGCGGAATTCGGCATGCCCACCTCCGCGCTGTCGGGCGGTCAGCGGTCGAAGCTCAGCCTCTTGAAGCTCCTGCTGTCAAAGAGCGATCTGCTGCTGCTCGACGAGCCGACCAACCACCTCGATATCGCATCGGTGGCATGGCTGGAGGGCTTTCTGCGCGACTTCAGGGGCGCGATGATCATTATCAGCCACGACCGTTACTTCCTCGACGCGGTGACCAACAAGACCGTCGAGATCGAACACGGCAAATGCATGACCTACAAGGGCGCCTACTCCGAATTCATCAAAAAGAAGCAGGCGTATGAACAGGCGCTCGAGAACAAATATAAAAACGATCTGAAGGAGATACAGCGCATCGAGGGCATCATCGAACAGCAGAAGCGCTGGAACCGCGAGCGCAATATCCGCACCGCCGAAAGCAAGCAGAAAGAGATCGACCGCATCAAGGCGCAGATGGTGGAGCCGGACGGCGCGCTCGAGGGCGTACGCATGCGCTTTGAGCCGCGCCATGAAAGCGGCAGCGACGTGCTGATGGCAAAAGATCTCTCCAAGTCCTTCGGCGATAAACACCTGTTCAAAAACGTCGATATGCACATCACCAAGGGCGAGCGCGTGTTCATCCTCGGCGACAACGGCTGCGGCAAGACGACCCTGTTCCGTATCCTGGACGGAAAGCTGCGTCCCGATACGGGCGGGTATGAATACGGCGCGATGGTGGACGTGGGTTACTTCGACCAGATGCAGGAGAACCTCAACCTCAACAATACCGCCATCGACGAGATCCGGAACGCCTATCCGCGCCTGACGGAAACAAAGATCCGCACCTCGCTTGCGGCGTTTCTGTTCAAGGGCGACGAGGTGTTCAAGCCGCTGTCCGCCATGAGCGGCGGCGAGCGGGCGCGTATCTCGCTCTTGAAGCTGATGCTCGGCGGCTTTAATCTGCTGCTGCTCGACGAGCCGACCAGCCACCTCGACGCCTCCTCCCGCGAGGCGCTGGAGGATACCCTGCTACACTATGAGGGCACGCTGCTGATCATCAGCCACGACCGCTACTTTATCAATAAGCTCGCCCACCGCGTGCTGGCGATGACGAAGGACGGGCTGACAGAGTATCTCGGCAACTACGACAATTATCTCGAGCGCATCTCTCAGCAGAGCAGCCCCGCCGCCGAACCCGACGCTCCCGCGAAAAAGGCGGAAAAGCCGATGAACGATTATCAGCTCAAAAAGCTGCGTCAGAGCGAGGAGCGCAAAAGAAAAACCCGCCTCGCAAAAACGGAGGCTCAGATAGAAGAGCTGGAAGCGGCTGTCGAAGAATTGCAGACGGAGCTTGCAAAAGAAGAGGTGCAGAGCGACTATGAAAAGCTCATGGCGCTGACGGCGGAGCTGGAAGAAAAGCAGACGCGCCTCGAGGAGCTGTATGAACTCTGGGCGGAATTGCAGGAGGAGTGAACATGCCTTTCTTGCCTCGCTGTCATTGCGAGGGATTGACACGTGTGTCGATCCCGCGGCAATCCCCCAAAGAGGAGCGGTACATTTCTCACATCAAACGGCAGTGATGACAGGGGGATCCCCACGTCGGGCTTTGTCCTTCTCGGACTGACGCTGATATAACAACAAAACCTCCCGTTTATGCAGTTATCCTTAACGGAGAATTGTATATCTGCGGGGCCACCGGAAGGCGAAAGCCTTCCGGTTTTTTCTTTTTATGGCTTTGTTATGGCTTTGTTATGCGGAAATCGGGATATCGCTCTCATCCATAAATTTAAGTTCTTCGGGAGATGGAAAACCATCTCCGACCATGATTTTTTTATTTTCCTGTGGCGTCATCTGATATTTATAGTATATCATCACCGGATTTCCCTCTGTTCGGGAGTATTTGGTCGGCTTCTCATATACATCCACACGATCAATGAAGGCGTGGAGCAGCTCAGCTGTCAACTTCGGCATCTCAACGTATTCTTTAGCTTTAGCGATAAAGTCTTTGATTGCCTGCTGTTGTTTGGAGAAGAGCGAAAGGTCGTTGTTGAGTTCAGTCAGTTTCTTCTTTTGCTCTGAGAGCTCTTCTTCATATCCCGTGACCATCTCGTCATAGCGTTGCGGGGTGATCCTGCCTACCACTCGATCCTCATACAGACAACGGATGATGCTGTCGATCTTTTTTATGCGTTCTTCTACGGAAGCCTTTTCCTGTATCGCTCTCCTTGCGATTTTATCGCTTTCCGATTTGCCTTTCTGCATTGCGATCTCATAAAACTTTTCGGGTTCGGATCTTGCAAACGCGGTAACCTTTCTCAGGTTTTCAAGAACGATCTGATCGATCACGCTTTCCTTTATGTTGTGAACGGTACAGTTATGTTTACCTGTTTGGTAACCGCCGCATTGGAACATATTCTTTTCGGGGCTGATGGTCTTACCTCTATGAAGATACATTCTTTTGCCGCAGTCACCGCAGTAGAGGTATCCGGTGAATTTGTCCATTTCTCCCATCTTATCGGGACGCTTGCGACCGGCAAAATGCTTTTGGACGGTCTCAAACAAAGCTCTGTCAACTATCGGTTCATGCGTATCCTTGAAGATCAGTACTTTTGTGGAGGCGTTCTTCAGCCTTTTCTTCAGCTTATTGGATTTGCTGTAGGTCTTGAAATTCACTGTATCTCCACAGTATATTTGGTTACTGAGCATTTTTCTGACGGTTTTGATTGTCCAGCGATAAGGTTGAGATAGATTAGGATGGCTTGCTTTAGTTCCTTTAAGGTGGAATAAGTATACACCGGGCGCGGTGATCTTCTCTTCCTCAAAGGTAGCGCATATCTTTCTGATGCCGATACCGGATGCGTACATCTCGAAGATCCTCTTCACAATCGACGCCGCCTCAGGATCAATTATCAGCCACGGCGCTTCCTTCTGATTCCCTTTATATTCCGGATTCTTTAGATAACCATACGGTACTGTTGTTCCTACCGGCTCGCCGCGTTCGCCTTTCGCTTTCTGAACGGCACGGATCTTCTTGGAAGTATCCGCCGCGTAGAAGTCGTTGAAGTAGTTGCGGATGCCGGACATCTCATTCAAGCCGTTGATGGTATCCACGCCATCGTTTACCGCGATGAAGCGGACGTCATACTGAGGGAACACCAGTTCCATCATTGCATCGGTCTCGAGGTGGTCACGTCCGAGTCGGGACTGATCCTTGACAATGATCGTGCCGATCTTACCTGCCTCCATATCCCGCTTCATCTGTACATATGCAGGTCGGGTGTTGTCGGTACCGCTGTAGCCGTCGTCTATGTAGAATCGGCAGTTGTGGAGTCCTAATTGCTCGGCGTGCTTGCTGAGGATTATCTTTTGATTGGTTATGGAGTTCGACTCACCGGCCAGCAGATCCTCCTGGGAAAGTCTGCAGTAGAGCGCGGTGATCAAGTTATTATTGTATTCGGTTGTGTACATTTCATCTTTCCTTTCCGAGCGGAATGTCGCTCTGTCACACCGAATAGGATACAAGCACACTATACCCTAAGTCGGCGGAAATATCCAGCGAAATATTCAATTACCTTCCACTAATTTTGAAATTTTTTCTTCTGCTGTCGGGAGTGTACATTCCGATGTTCCGAGAGGAATAGCAGATACAACGGGATAGCCTACGCAGTCAACAGTAACAAGCGATCCAATATAGGTGTACCTCTTATTCTCTGGGATAGTCTGTTCTCTTTCTTCTGCCTGGGTGACATATTCTTTACTCATTTGGTATCTCCTTCTTGAAAAGTCTATTCTTTGATAATGCGTAGTGGTTTTTACCCATCATAATACACAGTTTTCTTGCCGATAATTCTACTTGCGATACCCCTAAAACTAAGCTAAAATACACCAAAC
>JAFRBD010000011.1 GCA_017405065.1 Ruminococcus sp.
CAATGTCGTCATAGATGCCAGAGAATCCGCCGCCGCCCCATGAATTATTGGCGGCAACGACATTGACGCCGCCCATAACAGCCTTATGGATATAGTTGTAGCATCCGAGGGTCTGATAGACGGTCGCGTCTTCTTCTGATCCGTTTGAACCGCCGCCGTTAAGCAGCTTGAGCGCCATGATCTTGACGTCAGCCTGCGACGCAACGCCTGCGACGCCCTTCATGTTGTTTGCCTGCGCCGCAATCGTTCCGGCGCAGTGGGTGCCGTGACCGTGATCATCGGTCGGATAGCCGTCGTTATTGTAAAAATCATAGCCGTGTAAGCCCTTCAGACCGATGTTGCCGGGATTCGTCCACATCATATCCTTCAGATCCTCATGCTCGGCAAGTACGCCCGTATCGACTACGGCGACCACGACCTCATCCTCGTCGCCGGTGAGCTTTTTCCAGCCGGAGGATGCGTTGATGGATAACGCTTCCTCTGCGGATGTTCCGCGGTCGTTCACTTGCTCGCCGCCGGTGTTCTCAGCCGCGGGAGAATTGACATTATACAGATAGCTGTTGTAGGGATCGTTGAGCGAATAATCGTCAAAGCTCGTCGGATAGACATAGTAGTTCGGCTCAGCCTTCACGACATTCTTGTTTTTGCTGAGCATCTCGATCATTGTCGCGGTGTCATACTTATCCGAAGAAATCAGCGCAACAGTGAGCTCGCTTTCCGATACAGGATCGGCTGACGCGCCGGTCGAAGCAAGACCGCCTTCATGATCGGGAGCGCCGTCGAATACCAGCGTATCCTCCAGCACGAAGTCTGCACCTAAGCTTTCAGAAAGAATGCCGATCTCTTCATCCGCGGCAGAGTAAGCCTCGCTTGCCGAAGAGGAAGCGTCCATCATTTCTCCGAAGTCCGCGCCGACCGAGGCAAGATCGCCTTTATCCGGAACAGAATCGGTGTTGATCGCACTGTCCCTGAACAGAACGACAACCTGTCCGGGAGCAAAAGTCCCCTCTGTCAGCTCAATGGTTTCGTCCGATCCGGCCGCTGATACCGTCAATACGGAAGCAATACCGGAAATCACGATAATGAGCGCAAGAAATACTGTAAAACAGGTTGTAAATACTCTTTTCATTGTCGTTCCCCACTTTGCAGTTTGATATTATTTCACATAATATATTTTAATACAACATCAAAAAATGTCAATATATACTACAATAATGACTTAAATTTTTTCAAAAACGATCAGTTTTCTTGCTTGATCGATTATAGTAGAAACGTAGCGAATAGAATGATAACAGAAACCGGTATCATACGCACGAAACGAGGAACCGCAAGATGACAAAACAGGAGATAGTCGAGCTGTCCGTTGAGGTCACAACTGAGTATTATAAAAACAATACAGCCCCCTTTTTGAACTGCTTGGATAAAAAAGCACAGTGGTACGGTCCCGCACAAGGACAGTTTTTGATCGGAAGGGACGCGATCCGATCTGCATATAAAGCTGAGTCGGAACACAACCTTTCTTTCACGATGGAAAACATTCAGGTAAACGCAGTCTCAACCGCTCCGAGCTTTTATGAAGTGATGCTTAGATTTTATGTTACCACACGCTATCCGGACTCAAAGAGCTTCAAGCATTTTCAGCGGATCCATCTGACTTGGTGCATGCACAGGATAAAAGCTGCCGACGGTACAAGGACATTCATCCCTAAAATACTGATGTGCAGCATAACGAATCCTCATCCCAAACACAGCGAGGACAATATCTATCCGACGCACTATGAATCGTCATATTGGAATCAAAGAACAGAAAAGGACAATCAGCAGTTAATGAGTTTTCATGCTGCTGACGGCTCGGATTGCGCCAAAAACACTCCTGTCAAAGGCATAGAAAGACGCCGTAGAAACTCCCGGTTCCTACGGCGTCGTTATTATGCTAAATGATTATCCTGTTAAACTTATCGAAATCGATAGCTTTTAGTAAACTATTATTATTCTTTTCTTATGATGTGAGATTCAACGAAGTCCCAATCGATTTTCCACTTGCTGAGTGGAAAATCATAAGAAGGATTCTATACCACCGTATACCCTTTGGAAATCAAAACCTCCAATGCTCGGTCGAAGTTCGACTCTTTCACAAGGATATAATCCGTGTTGTAGGTTGAAACAGCGAAGATCCCGATTTTGTGCTCCGCAAGTATTCCGGTTAGTTTTGACAAGATTCCGATCAGTGAAAAGTCAAGTACTCCCTGAATACGGAACGCCCTCCACTCATCATCACGCTCTATCGTATTTGATGGGACATTCTCCGTCTTACACACCAACGAGAGTTCTTCGTCTGTCTTGCCTATAAAATAGAAGTCAGTTGTTAAATCTAAATCTGATATATCTGCTGCTTTACAAACAGATAACTTATGTTCAATTATCTCCAGTTCCAATTGGATTGTCCTCCTATGCTTCTTCTTTCTCTTTACTCGATGAGTATAACGGCCGAATTCCTGTGAATAATCTTTGTTCCATATTACCTCCAAAATTATTTGTTTTGTCTGTTGTTTTCTAAAACGTCCTTGTATTCTTCTTTACCTGTCATCATCTTTTCGGCATAAGAGCAGAGCGGGATAATCTTGATCTGCCTGACGCGGGCTTCTTCAATGATTCTGTTAACCAGCCTTTTGGCGATTCCTTTACCGCCGTAAGCCGGGTCAACTCCGGTGTGAGTGATCGTCCAAGTTGAACCGGTCACTGTGAAATCGCATTCGCCGATAACGTTACCGTTATCCAGTGCAACGCTTCTGCAATTGCCTTCCTCAAATCCAATCGAAATACAGCCGTTTGAATCGGGCTCAGCTTTTATCATTCTGCATTTAACGATCGCTTCGGTTACAGCTGTCAGAACAAGCTCGCCGTTTTGGTTGTATGCGTCTATTGAAACTTCTGCAAGACCGTTTTTCTCGCTGCGTTTTTGAAGCCTTGTCACAGTCGCTTTCCCGGTCAGAACATCATCCGCAAAGACCGGCTTGAGCCATTCGATCTTCGTCGATTTGCCTGCGAGCAGCTGCTCACCGAAGAAATCGACTTCCAGATACTTCGCCCATACCTCCAAGAACGACATCACACCCGGAGCGATCAGCTTTCCGAACACTGTTGTCTTTGCGTATTCCTCATCGGTATGAAGCGGGACGTTATCATAGTCATTCGCAAACGACAGCATTTTTTCTTTTTTAATTAGTGCCGGTTCTATATCTGTCGTCATACCGATTTTCAAATCATCAAAATACATCATTTTCCTCCGCTGATTTATTCTATCGATAGCAGATCAGAAACAGATCGGTTCCAAGCCTTTATCATAGTAAGCGATAACAGCCTGCTTCATCGCGCCGATCATTTCCGGCGTCAGCATACCGGGGATAGCGATGACCGCGAACAGCTTTCTTGCTAAGGATACAGCAAATATCTGCTCTTCGGCTTTTTTGATCAGAGCCTCGTCGTCGGTATCAAGGTATGTTCTGATATACAGATCCCAGATATGGCTGATCTCTTCCTGTGTAAAGTGACGCAGGATGGGGCTTTCACTGATCGCCTTCGGATTGTTCGCGCGCTCTTTGAAAAGAGAGTGCATACTGGTCAGGTCAAAGATCGGATGTCCCATACCGCAGGTCGCGAGGTCAATGAACATCATTTCGCCGTCCTGCAGCATGGCGTTGCCGATGTGACAGTCACCGTGGATAAAGGTATTGCGGTCTGGGATGTTCTCATAGATCGCTTTAATCTTTTCCGTTTCTTCCTCAGTCAGTATGGAAGATAAGTAGGGGAGCGCGTTGACGGACGCGGTCTTCTGTACCTGGAACAGCTCGGGGCTGACCTCGATCGAATGCATCTTCTTCACGGTCTGAGCAAACATACGGATGTAATCGTCCATATGCTCTCTGTCTTCAACGATCACTTCTACCAGATCTTTCGCGTTCAGCAGCTCGTAGACCGTGCCGTAGCAGTCGCCGACCTTCACGATATCATAAGGGATCGCTGTCGGCACACCCGAAATAAAAGCGTTTTTCGCTTTCTGATTTTCCTGCTTGATCAGCATATCGAAGCTGATATTTGGATGGAACACTTTTATGACAGTCTCTTTATCGGTGCGGTAGACGTCGCCGGTCATGCCTTTGCCGATCAGCTCGCAGCCCTCTACGGATACCTTGCGAAAAGCCTTGTTGACCGTCAGGATCGTTGTGAAGCCGGTGACATCGAGAATCTCATAAACTTCGCCGCTGACGTTGTTCAGTGTCACTTTGTCAACAGCCTTACTCAACTTCAACAATACGCGCAGACCGGCTGATGAAATATACTCCAGCTCGGACGCGTCGATCTCTGTCGGCAGAGCCGCCATGATTTCCTTTTCAAATTCAGGTGCGTTGCTTGAGTCGATTTTACCTTTGATTTGATACATGATTACCTCCAAGATTTGTTAGTGTACCTTCTCATATAACTCTAGTTTGGATTATATCAGAAAAAAGAAAGTGTGTCTATAATAATCTACACTGACCATATCGGAAGATTCGGGGCTGCCGCAGCAGACAGCCCCGCCATTGTATTTACAGATTAAACTCATCCGTTAATCCTTCAAGTTTTGAACTGTCACGTTTGACGTAGTACAGCTCGGTGATCTCAGTGGCGGTATGACCGAGGATATCCGCGACCGCTTTGAGCTGCTCTATCTCTTCCGGTGTAAAGACGGTGATCTCATCACATTTGGCTTTCACTTCTTTGCCCTGGGAGGAGAGGAAAATCGCCTTCTTCGTCAAGTCGACGTTGCGCATCGGATTCTTATCGATCATATCCTCCAGTTCGAGATAGTGGAAGAACATATTGAGCAGCTGATATGCCTTCTTCGTTGTTGAGTAGGAGTATCCCTTTCTCATACATTCATTCAGCAGTTCCTTGATATCTGCTCCCTTAATGCTGCTGATTTTTCTGTTGCCGAGTTTAGGGAATATCTGATGATGGCAGGAGTTTTCATATCTGTCATATGTGACTCTTCCGACGGAAGGGTATTTAAATACCCTTAACCATTCTGTCATATCGCACCTCTTTCAAGCACAACACAATACCACAGAAAAAGGAAAAGTCAAGCTAATATTTCTATACTTCAAAAGGACAGAGTACACACAATTATAATATGATAATACAATTGACAAAGATAAAGTTACAAAGGACACAGACGAACGCACCATTAATACCAGTTGTAATAATAATAGTTTCCGCCGTGATTGGTAATAAAGTAATTGATCATCGCTGCGTATCTTGACGGGCTGATCTCGGTATCGTTATACTCGAAAACATATTGTTCATACGGCTTCCACCCGCCGTCGTCGGGGATGAACCTGGTGATCTCGGCGATCCTTCCGTTTTCCTTTTTGACTTCAAATTTTCCCTGCTCCTCATATCCTGTAAGCGAATATACTGCGGACAGAAGGCTGACGATACCGTCGTCGTCATAATCGGCGGAATATTTGCCGTTGAATCTCACCCATTTCTTTTCTTCACCCTCCGACCATTTTGTGTAAATGCCGGTGTTGGTGGTACGTTTCAGCAGACCGTTTTCGGTAGTGACGGAAACAGAATCCATTTCCTCCATCATAACATCCGGAGTATATCCCTCGCCTGACCTGAACTCATCATGCAGAACCATTGTAAAGTATTCGCCGCCGATGCCGTACTGGAACATTTGCTTTGCCGTATTGCCGCTGCTGAGAGATTTCATATCATAATCGTAAACTCTGCCGTCGTTGTATTTCACAGTGGTTATCGTATTATTGGCAAGATCGGTCTCGGTTCGGGTCACAGGCTTTTCGCCGTCAAAGGTGTATTCAAACACTGTCTTTGCCGGTTCGGCGTCCTCGTAATTATCAAGGTTTTCGATCATGACAGGATAGGCGTTTTCGTATTCGATCGACGTTGTCAGCGCCAGCTCCCAGTCATCGTATTGATAGTTCCGGCGATAGCATTGAACGCTTTCGAGCAGCCTATACTCTAAATCCGACGAATCCGAACTCTGCTGGATTGCTTCGCCGATACCTGCCGGACAGGGCAGTCCCGCAAGGAAACGCTGGATAAACGTCGCGTCGATGATGGTAACGTCACCGTCGCCGTCGGTATCCGCCGCTGCCTCATTATACGAATCAACAGAAAGTTCGGCAAGCACGCGCTGGATCACCGTTGCATCAATGATGGTGACATCACAGTCGCCGTCCGCGTCGCCGAGCAGTTGTACGTCGTAATACATATCTATCTTGCGGCTGATATCCTCCAGATCATAAAGCCCGGAATAATCGATCGATTCATTCCCCTCGTCATCGGTAATGCGCTTAGTCAGGTCAAAGTCAAGCTCCGCTCCGCTGTCAACATCGTTGTTGTCCGAGGTAATGAACTTATTATAACTTGACATGGTGTAGTAGAAAAGCTCAGGGGTATATGCGATCAACAGCGAGCAGGCGCCGCCTCCGCTTCTTTCGCCGAGAATCGGAAAGCCCGCGTCCCTCGCGAGACACGGCAGAAGATTGCCGCAGGAGTATGAAACCTTAGACGTTATAAACGCATATTCAAAATCATAATAGACGTCCTTGTCGAGGTCGTTGATCTCTCCGTCTAAATTCAAATCAACTTCGTTATCGATTCTTGTGGTGTTGCCTGTAAGTGTTTGAATTTTTCTGTAAGAGGTTGTATAGCTGTCTTTGTTTTTGTTGGTGATCATCGCCATAATATAACAAACGACCGCAGCGTTGCCGCCTGTGTTGCAGGACAGGTCAATAACAAAACGCTTAATACCGTTTTCCTTTGCGTAGTCAAGAGACCATTTGAAATGATAAACCGCCTCGTTAACAAACGAGTCAAAAGCGAAAACAGCTGTATCTTCCACAGCATAAAGCTTTGACGCCGACTTATCATCCCAAGATTCGACAAGCTCGTAGTTCTCGTATTTACCGCTTCTGTATTCTGCTATATTTCTGCTTTTCTGACCGGAGGTAAGAGTTTTCATCACATAGTTTATCGCTTGTCGGTCACGGAAGTCCTCTAAATCGACTATTCTGTTGAGCTCATCATTTAATGCGTTACCCGGGGTAATAAGCGGTAATACCGCGGGATAATTTACCGCCGTATGACCTCCGTCGTAAAACGCTTCTCCGAGATAAGCCGTTCCGAGAACATAATCAACCATATTTTCCGATAGAAGCAATTCTTTTGCGCGACGGGTATCGTCATTGTACTCGTCCAGAGTTTCATCAAAGCTTTTTTCTTCAAGCATCGACGCGATCTCAGCCTGAGCGGGTCTGCCGTAAAGCTTATCAAACGCGAAGCAAAGATCGTTATAACTCAGCTCGACCAGATCCTTGCTGCGCACGAGAGAATCATAAACCATCGAGTTTTTGAAATAACAGGTTCCCAAAACTATATCGGAAGTATGAATAAAATAAATGTTGTCATTATAATATGTCGCAGTATTATACGTCGCGCCGAAAAGAGTTCCGATCGACGACACGGGGAAATAGGTTTTTCCCTCATGTTCGAGAATGTCGATCTTGTAAGGCGAGAGGTCAAGGTCAAGGCTCTTCATTTCACCCTCGTTTACGGGCGCGTACTCCTTGATGTAAGGCGCGTCCAGCTCTGTGCCTTCCGCGTTTACTTTAGCTGAAACGAAATCCTCAAAGCTATCGAAATGCAAGTCATCCTTTTCGGGATCAATAACCATTGTTCCCTTGGGATTGGTGATCGTGTAGGTACCGTCCGCGTTCTTTTCCTCGGTCGGTTCGTCAACAAATATGTTTTTTAAGAAATCTACCGTAGAGATGAACGCCATATCGGGCATAGAGCTTTTGAACAGGCAGCTCAGCGTTTCGGTATCTTCCATGTTATAGATATGCGCCGTAAGGTCTTTCATGGTAATCTCGTCCCCGACTGCAAACGCAGTCAGCGGAGACGCCATGCTCAGCAGCATAACAAGCACAAGGATCACACTGACAGATGATAGTAATTTTTTCATTTTCATAACTCCGTATAAAATGGACAAGGCGTTGCCGCGCCGCAAGGACGCAGTAACACCTCGGTCAATGTATTTAGTTTTCTGCCAGCATTTTCTTCGCTTTTGCGAGATAGATGAGCTCGAGAACGTAGATGAATACGGTAAACAGCGCCGAAAGACCGGACAGCCATTTGATAACGCCCTCACCGAAAGCGGACGTATAGGCGCCGAAGCGAACCAATAAGCCGAGGGCGAAGGTGATAATGTAGGAAACAACGATCGTGGAAAGGATATCATGTCCCCTCTTGACCATATCGGGTCTGTTGCACTTCGCGGACAGATTCATCAGACCGCCGATCATAAAGAGCGCAACAAGCATATTCAATACAGTGGAGATCGTTGATAAAACGGTACCCAGACCGCCGAGGAAGCCCGTCTGGTTTTCAAAGAACGCGGCTGCAAACGCGAACGCACAGCTGAATACCGTACAGAGTACCGCTCTCTTGATGCCTTCCTCATCCTTTGCCGCCTGAAGATAGCCGACGATGTTGATGATACCGGCGACCAAAAGCGCGATACCGGAAATGATAAGCAAAATGCCCGAAACGGCAAGCAGAGTTGTACCTACGGACTCATTCGTTTCTTTCGAAGCTCCGATCAAGCTCATAACGAGTCCGGCTCCGCCGACCAAGGCGGCGATCAGTGAAATGATTTCGGCGTTGAAAATCTTTTTCACGCCTTTTGCTGCATTTGGAAATTTCATGTTTTTCTCTCCTTAGTTTAAAATTGATATAATAAAACGTGAAACGTTTATTACCTGAAAACCGGCGAATACTTTTGCCTAATACGGATTCCCATCCTCGTATTCATGATTAACGGTTTTGCTTTAGGATATCATCCTCATATTCGTCATAATCCACGCCGGAGGTCATGATGACGTCATCCGTTTCGAAGCGGATTACTTCCATTTCTGTACGTTCATACATTTCTTTGTTCATGTTTACCCCCTTAATCTGCAAAGTATGCATTGGCAGCTTGATTGTAACGGTAAACCGCAGCGGCAAGCTGCTTTGTGATACTGTCGCTGTACGGCTTATCATCAGAGCCGTACGACAAAGCGGAATAATCAAGCGCGGAATACGGATACTCGTGACCGTTGATACAGATCACATACTCTGTGTCGAGCTGTGAAGCGGCGATATCCTTCTTGTCAAAGTAGATCATGCCGTTTTTCACACCGCAGGTGACCGCTTCACCGTCAAAGGTGATACCTTTTTTGATCTCTTCAGTAAACTTCGACGGATCGACGATCCTGTAATAATGCCTTAATGTAGTTTCGGACAGATAGACAACCGAGGTACCGACATATTCCAAGCCGCAGTCCCCGAGGTATTCATCCATATCGACGGCGCCGGCGGGGATATTTACTTCACTGGTGAAATAATCATTACCGCCGTTGGCAAGATGTTCGGTATTGCGGTCAAAACGAACCTGCGCCTTTGAGCCGTAGTCGAGCATTGTCTGAACGAGAGTGACAAGCTGATTATATTTTGTTTCACCCTTCTTATCGATATAATTCGTTCTGAATGTTCCGTCGTTGAGGATCACATTCGCGTATGTCACAGCAGCGTAAGTATCGGTTGCGGCAGCCGTTTCTCCGATCGTCAGCGTTGCGGTGATATCATAGGTCATTTCCGCAACAGCGATCGGACAGCTCGCCTTGTAACCGCAGGATGTTTTATCTGCGGCAGTCAGGGTGACAGAATGCGTCTTGTCGACGCCGTTGACTGTCCAGACAAAATCGACCGTCGCGCCGTCAGTGATCTCCTGATCGGTCAGGCTCAGATAGAAGTTCACGCCGATGTCGCCGTTCAGGCTGAGGCTGTGCCTGCCGAAATACGACGCGTCCTTGACGTCGGTGTAGGTTACGCCGTTAAAGGAAACCGTCGCCACACGGACGTTTTTGCCGTCCCGCACTTCTCTTGTGACGACCGCGTTGACAGATTCCTGATGCTTACACCTTGCATCGGTACAGGTAAAGGTCGCTGTCGCCGAACTGTGATCGTCGCTCCATTTCCATGAAGGAGCGCCATATATGTGTGCGTCGGTGAAATCGTAGATCAGGCTCGTCTGCCATGTATTCGCGGTTGAAAGCTCGGTGGCGTGTTTCAGGTGAGCGATCACGTTCATATGGTTGAAGGTACCGTAGCCGGTCGAGATACGCCCCGCATAGTCCAGCGTGATATCGAGCGTAAATCCGCCGGGGCTGTTCACCCATGAGAAGGCATAGTCGCCGAGCGTTTTGAGATTCGAGGTATCGCCCGTGACCGCAGCGACCCAATCGGTATAGAAGGTATAAGGCCTGATCTCCTCGATGTTCTCTGTGAGCTTCAGCTCATACTGCCCCTTCGTCTTATCGGTGTAGTCGATCAGCTGCGTGTTGCTGTTGTTGCCGAGGATCGTGATCGGCTTGTTCTCGTAGGTCTTGGGGATCTCGAGTACGGACATATCATCTGTCGGTCCTGTGTAACGGTTGATCTGCCAGGCGGAACCGTTATCCTTGAATTCGAAATAGGACAGCGAAAGGTCGCCGAGCTCCCCGCCGATGCTGCCGTCGGCGTTCACGGCATAATTCGCGCCGTCGATCTCAATATGCTCGATGCTGCCGAGGATATAGGCGCCGTTCTCGTCGATGTAGGGCTCGACACGCGGGACGACCGGGATGAATTCCGCAGATACCGTTACGTCTGACGCCGGCATTTTGAAAGCGTTTTCATCCGGGATGATCGCTTCGCCCTGTGAGTCAACAACGCTCACGGATGCAGCCGCGTATCCTTGTGCGGGCGTGAAGCTCAGACCGACTGTATCGTTGATTTTTGCCTTGGTTTTATCGGCATTCACAGCGCCGTTCTCACTGTTCTCAACAATGATGCTGAAGACCGTTTTCACGCGCTTGACGTCTGTATACTCTTGCGCGTTGAAAGTACAAACGGCGGTATAGACCGTATCGTCGCCGTCTTCGGAAACGGTGACGTCCGCCTCGACCTCCTGCACGTCGCCGCAGTCCTCGTCGGTACAGGTGAAGGTCGCGGTTGCGTGGTGATAGTTGGATGACCATGTCCATGCGGGCTCGCCGTAATGATGCGCTCCGAGATACGGACGAAGGGTCTCGCCCTGCATCCAATTGATCTCACTATCTGATAAAGTGCCGGAATATACATAACCGTCTTCATCCTGCAGCGCCTTACCGTCCTCGACAGAAACTTTACTTGTCGCATAATATGACGTCGATGTGACACTGAGATTGTTGATCCGGATACTGTCGGTCAGATGCGTCCAGCCCAGCGTCAGTTGTCCGTTAGCGGAGTAGGTATCTATTTCGATGTTTCCGCCGATCAGATACCCCTGACGATTCTGAGAAACATGATCCGACTGATACCTGCCGTTCATGATCGTTTCGGTCGCGTTGTAACTATCATACTTTGAATCAACAACGCCGCCGTACTGCCTGAAGTTACCGACTTTCAGACCTCTATCGCTGAACTGCAGCGTACCTGTCTGCGCGGATTGACCGTAAAGGTTCAGGCTGCACTGTATGGAGCTGAAACCGGGACGTACATCGATCGCAGGCAACGGAACGTTGAGTTCCCACGTTTTGCCGTCCGCCATAATCAGATTCACACCGCGATACAGATAGACTGTATTTTCGGATGTGATATCGCTGTCGACGACATACCATCCCGCCGGAAGCATGATAGAAGTATTCAATACATCGGCAGACAGCCTTCTTGCGTTGACGGTTTGCTCAGAACCGTTTTCATCTATATAATTCGTTTCTACAACAGGAAGATAAACCGCGGTGACCGTCACATCCCCGCTGAATACTTCTGGATCTCCCTCTTCATAATACTGACTCTCGTCAGTGCTGAGTTTCCAGTAAATAAACTCCATTCCGTCCGGAGCAACAGTACATTCGGGTAAAGCGAGAAGCGAGTATAACGGGATACTGGTTTCGGTTCTGACCTCGCCGCTGTTATCGCGCTCAACCACCGTCATCGTTCCCGTCGTCGTAGAAGCGCCGCAAAGCGTACACTTGTAGTTCGCATCCCATTCATGCGTACCCACTTCAAAGGATTCACCGCAAACATTACATACTCTGGAATGGGACATTGCATCCACAGCGATCCATTTTGAGCTGGTATGATCACACTGGTGGATTTTCACTCTTTTATGATTCCAAACGGCCTGAAAACGCTCGTCTCCGGTATAAATCGAGCCGTTCTCATCCTCGACAACCAGTTTGCTTCCGAGCGCAGTGTGGATCGTTCCGTATGAGAAGCCCCACGGATAATCACCGTGTCCGATCGCCGCGCTCCATCCTTCGCTGCCGGCTACCGCTTCCACAACACAGTCGTTATCGATACGGATCGTTGCGTCTTCTCCGTCTTCACCGCAGCCGATGCCGGCGCCGTAGTGCTTGCCCTCGGCGTAAACCTCGGAACCATAGATCTCGACGGTGCCGCCGCCGCCGTCTTCGCCGCCGCCGATACCGGCGCCGTCTTTACCGCCCCATGCTTTGACGGTAGACTCTCTGATCGTGATATTGCCGCCGCCTACGTCGTCGCCGCCGCCGATGCCTGCCGCATAATCGCCGCCGTGTGACTCGACGTCAGAACCGGTGATGATGATTTCACCGGCGTTACCGGATTCGTTGCCGGTGCCGATGCCGGCACAGTCGGTGCCGCCCGTCGCCTTTACGGTAGAATCGATGATACTGATTTTCGTATTGTCATCGGGACCCGCTTCGTTGCCGCCGCCGATGCCCGCGCCGTATTCGCCGCCGAAAGCATCCACATAACTGCCTTCAATAGTGATATTTCCGTACTTGCTCTGCTTGCCGCAGCCGATACCGGGACCCTGATCTCCGCCCCGCGCGATGACGACGCTGTCTTTGATGTTGATCGTGCCGGATTTGCCTTTATCACCGCCGCCGATGCCGGCGCCGTATCCTTTTCCGCTGCTGGCGTTAAATAATGCGCCTAAGCCACTGAAGGCGCTCAAAATGGAGCCGTCAAAGGACTCAAGAACAGTATGCAGTGCGTTTTGCGCCGCCGATACCATATTTGAGCTTACCGTTTCGAAAACGTTTCGGTCGACTTCTCCCGTGGAATACGCCATTACGACCGCGTCTTTGATGTTGATTTC
>JAFRBD010000144.1 GCA_017405065.1 Ruminococcus sp.
CGGATATCTGTTTCAGCGGTGATGATATCCAGCTCTAACTTAGAGAAAGAAAACAGCACTTCGTCAAATTCGGACACCTTAGTCCGTTTTGCTTCGATCTTTGCCGCGCAGTTCGCGCAGTTAAGTCCTTCCAATACAAATTCGTGTTTCATTAGATCACCTTCCTTAAGCCTCCCTTTCCTCAGGGAGGTGCCCGATAGGGCGGAGGGTTGCAACCCCCGGTCGCGTGACACCGGTGACCGCGCCTGCCCCCTTAGGAAAGGGGGCCTGTTTACCATCCGTCGTTAACCGAATGATTAATTACTCCAAAATATGCTCTAATCCCATTTCGAAGATCTTCCGGATATGTTCGTCCTCGAGGGAATAATAACTCTGCTTGCCCTCTCGCCGCACCTTGACGAGATTCTCCTGCCGCAGGACGCGGAGCTGGTGGGATACGGTGCTTTGCTCCATCCCGACGACGTCCGCGATACAGCAGACGCTCAGCTCGCGCTCGAACAGCGCGCACATGATGCGGATGCGGGTGGAGTCGCCGAATACCTTGAAAAAGTCGGCGAGATCGAAAAGCGTGTCGGCGTCCGGCATTGTGCTTTTGACTTCCTGTACGAGTTCTTTATGTTCTTCGTGTGCCATAAGTACCTCCGTATATTGGTGCAGGGGAGGGGCTTGCTCCTCCCGTATTGATATAATCACAAACGCTTGAACATATGAACAATTATTCACATGTCATAATTATAATACTCCTATATTGAAAAGAAGTCAATACTTTTCGTTGAATTATTTGAAAAAATACGTTATAATACCGGTAATAGCAAGGATGTGATACCGTGAATGTGATTTTTGATATGGACGGCGTGATCTTTGATTCCGAACGCGCGTATGTGAACGCTTATCAAACGCTGGCGCCCAAATACGGTCTGCACGACCGGGACGCGGTGCACCGCGCCTGTATGGACAGCATCGGCGTCACGCGGGAAAAGACGCGTCAGATCTTTTTTGAATATGTCGGACATGAATTTGATTATGATACCTACCGCGAAGAGGTCTCAGAATTGCTGAGGAAAACGGATTATGAGCTGAAGCCGGGCGTGTATGAGCTGTTTTCTTGGCTGAAGCAAACCGGCGCGCATATCGCGCTTGCGTCCTCGACAAGGGAAGAGAGCGTGCGCCGTTCGCTGGGTAAGGCGAAGCTGACCGAGTATTTTGAAACGCTGGTCTGCGGCGATATGATCACGAATTCCAAACCGCATCCCGAGATCTTCCTGACCGCCGCTCAGCGGATCAAAGCCGAGCCTGAGAGCTGTTACGTGATCGAGGACAGCTACAACGGCGTCCGCGCCGCCCATGCCGCCGGGACGCACCCGATCATGGTGCCGGATATCCTCCAACCGGATGAGGAGATCAGGGGACTCGCGGAGGTCGTGCTGCCGTCGCTGTTTGAAGTGAAGGATTATCTGGAAAAAGCAGCGCTTGATGAGAATCAGTAGGTGAGGGGCTTGCTCCTCCCGTTTGCAATTGTTAGCAGATAGAATAAAGAATTACGCCGCCTCGGTCTGACCGAAGCGGCGTTTTTGTGTGTTATCAAGTTTTTCGTTAACTGTTTACGTCGGATAAGCCGTTGATGACGGTATTTCTTCATCTTGATTATATAAAGACTTGATCAAGAATAGCATACGTCAGTCCCGCCGTTGAAGTCGATTATGATTCAGACGTACTTCTCAAAAGGCGGAACTAAGACGCCGCGCGTCAGGCGGAACTAAGACGCCGCGCGTCAGGCGGAACTAAGACGCCGCGCATCACAGCCAGTTCATGGTGTCTTCGTAGACATTGATATAATCCTGAGCGGAGCGCTCCCAGCTGTTGTCGCTCATCATCGCGCGCCACATCAGCTGATGCCAGCCTTCATTGTCGTAGATACCGGCGAGCGCACGCTTGACGGCGTTGCACATATCGGCGATATCCTAGTTGCGGAAGGTGAAACCGTTGCCGTAGCCGTCGGCGCTGTCAAAGACGCTGTCCTTCAGACCGCCGACCTCGCGGACGACCGGGATGGTGCCGTAGCGCA
>JAFRBD010000145.1 GCA_017405065.1 Ruminococcus sp.
AGACGGCGTGATCTGCTATATCGCCGCGTCTAACGACGCATCTGACAACGATCGCACGCCGGTTAATCCCGCTAATTCGGATTGCGACAACACGGTCGTTGTCGGTGCGGCTGATATCACGGGCTTGCCCACGGCATTTTCCGATTACGGAAAAACCACTGTCGACGTTTTCGGACCCGGAATGAATATCCTCTCCACGATTTCCAATGACAGTTACTTTCCGTCGATCTATGACGCGGAGCTGTTCAACGCTACCACCGAGTATTACGGCGAGTTCAACGCCGATACGGTAGTCACAGACGGCACAGTCACTCCCTCTGTCGGAAAGAAGGCGGATGAAACCGTCAAGGCGTTCGGCAGCCTGCAATTTGTCAAACAGCGCGCGCTGAAGGACGACGACGAATATGAGATCCCGGACGACGCGGAGCTGGAGCTTTCCGTCGAGGAAGGCAGACACTTCACCGATGACAATCCGTACCGTCTGAAGATCACCGTCAAAAACGCGCAGTACGGCGAGAAGTATTTTATCTTTTTCCCTTATGAAAAGAACCCGCTGACCACCGGCGACGACAATACATGGACCTCTGTTACTACAGAAAATGTCGCGAGCAGCGACGGCTCCTCCGCAATTTTCGGTGCGGGAGATTTATATCGGGATGAAGACGGAAAGATAGATTTTCAAGAGCTGGCTGTAGTAGGTCTTACCATGCCGATGTATGATAGGATAGAGCGCCACATTACCAACGCGGGTTTTCATACGCTGCTCAGCGCTGAGGACGCCGACGATAAGGAGATGTATTTCGGACTGTGCATGGTCAATGAATATGCAGAAGGCGAGTCGCACGACGCTTCCATCTATCTCGACTCGATCGCGATCGCCAAGCCCGATATCGAGCTCGAGCCCAACACCTCTTACGACCTGATGTCCGGCACCTCTCAGGCGACGCCTGCCGTCTGCGGCGCGGGCACGCTGCTGGCGGCGCTCAATCCGAGGCAGGAGGATGAATCCGGCGCCGATTACGCGAGGCGCATCAAAGCAAAGCTGCTGACCTGTGTCCGTCAGACTGACGAACTCGCAGATCTCTGTTCGACCGGCGGCTATGTCGATCTGTCCCTGATCGACGCGGCGATCCCCTCTGTCTCAGACGCCCTTTGCGACATGGAGAACGAGAGCATCATTCTGACCGGCGAAAACCTGTTTGAAGGCAGCACAGTGACCTACCGGCGGATGGCGATCGATGGCGCAGAGGAAGAAGCTCTGCCGGACGATATGCCGGTCGAGTACGCTGCCGACGGGACGAAGCTCATCATCCATAACGCAAAGCGTCTGTTCTCTACCTATACCGCGTTCACCGTAACGGCGTCGAACGGTATGAAGGGTACGGGCAAATTCTTCCTTGTCAAGGGACAGAACAAACTGCAAACAATCAACTCCCTTACTCAGCCGTTCAATCACGGCTATATCAATACTCCCGTCTTGCTGACAGATGCCGACGGTAAAGGCTTGTACGGCCTTTACCCCTATACCGGCGAGGTTTGCCGGTACGACGGCGAGCAGTTCATCACCTATCGTGATACTGATTTACTCGAGGTGATGAGAAGATATCTCATGGAAAACGGAGAAGATACCTATTCCGTATATAACGACTACAGAATATCTTGTTATTCGCTTCTCTCACCCGCCTGTGAAAACAGCATCATCTATGTGCCTGTCGTTATCTGTATTCCCGAAGAACCCGCAGAGGACGAGGAAGCCGGACAGATCAGCTATAGAAAGGAATGTTTCCTGGCGGCATTTGATCTGACAAGCGGCGATCATCACTGGCAATTGAGTGAGATGACGCTGCCGCCCGACGAGTTATGGTATGACAACACGGCGTATTTTGTCCCGACCGTATTCAACGGCAAGCTCGTTTGTATCGGCGACAGCGCCCTGACAGAAGAGGACGATGCCGGTCTTCCGGTGTACAGCTATGATCTCAAGACAAAGGAATGGACAGAAGAACCCGATCTGCCGTATGCTGCTGATTATTTTGACTGCGCCGTAAATAACGGCATGCTCTATGTGATGTTCGGCAGCGATCCCGATACTTCTTTATCAAATGAAGAAAGGATACTTTCCGAGGTTTGGTGCTTTGACGGAGAGAAATGGGAGCAGAAGCGTGACGATCTCCAATATGTCGGAAGGGTTTACGAAAATCAGGGCGTTCTGCTCCATGCCGATTCGATCGCCGCAGTAAAGAACGGATTGATTTTCATCGGCGCATCCGTGGACGGCGGCGGAAATATGTTCCTTTACAATACCGATACCGATTTGATAGAACCGCTGTATTATACCGTTTTCGATAACGTCAGCGACGCGAGGAACGAGTATCAATCCTGTGTCGCGACACGCGACGGACTTTATTACTTATACGGATCGTACAACGAAAACAATTCGTTCTGGAACCTCTGCCTGCTCCCCGAAAGCAGCGGCGTATACGAGAGTCCGTATGAGGATATTATTCTCGGCGACGCGAACGGTGACGGTACAGTTACGATCATTGACGCAACGTGGATCCAGCGTAAGCTCGGCAAAATGTCGGTTCCCGTATTCAACGAAAACGCGGCGGACGTCGACGGCGACGGTGAAGTGACTGTCATCGACGCAACATGGATCCGGCGTTATTTAGCCGGAACAACTTGTCCTGCAGGGATCGGCAAACCGATCAACTGAAAAAAATTCAACAGAGGAGGATTTTGATGAAAAAGACAATCAGCATTTTTCTTGTACTGATCCTTGCGCTGTCCTGCTGTACGATACCGAGCGTATCTGCGGCGGATGACGGGGCGCAGGAAGGCGAATCTGTTTATCTGCTCGGCGACGCCGATCTCGACGGACATGTCAGCGTGCCGGACGTCACTCTGATCCAGCGCGTTCTCGCCGGTATGTCGCAGATGAGCGGACTGCAGGCGGAGCTTGCCAACATCTACGGCAATGGCTTGGAGATCATCTGCGCGTCCGCGATCCAGCGCCGGCTTGCCGGTCTTAAGACCGATAAGCCCATCGGCGAGGACGCCGCGGACGAGCATGAAGGCGTCGTCTATCCCGAAACCGTCATGTGTTATTCCGGCGCAGGCGATATGATCATCAGTAAACCTGATGAAATCTATTTCTCTACCGCTTATCCCGGCGTAGCCTTTTTCAGTGACAGCGCTTTGATGCTCAACTACAGTCAGAACTTCGGTTATTCTCAGGATGATTTCGTTACGACGTCTGCGGACAATATCCGCGCCTATCAGCTGCCGAACGGCTCGATGGTCCTGTTCGATTACGAGAACAAGCAAATGATCTTTTCCGACTACTCCACCACCGTCTCCGACAACGGCAGTCCGTCATTCAACCCTTTCGGCAACGGAATCCCCGCTGTCTTAACCCTTTCTGCAGATACCCCGTCGACGCTGTATGAATTCCAGCCGTCCACAAAGTATTTCGGCTCCGATCCCTGCATAGCCACCTTCGACTATGACGAGGTCCCGATGCTGATGTACGACGACGATATCCTGGTGCCGCTGCAGGTGCTCAGCGACTTCTTCCTGTCGCAAAAGTCTTGTTTTGTCCAGTACAACGGCAAATGCGTCTATACTCTCACCAAAGACTCGCCTCAGAAGGCGCCTGCGCTTTGGCAGCATTATATGGATGAGACCGAGAAGGTCGATAAGGTCAACCCCGCGATGGCACGGGTCAACTATTATGAACTCTGCAACGTGCTGGAGGCGCGCTACGGTCTGCGCGCGGCGCATAATATCAATAATTTTGACAGTTACTTTGCACGCAGAGGACTGAGGAATGAATTCCTGTCGGGCGATCTTGAGCGCATCGAAACAGCGCAGATGCAGATGGGCATGCTGCTGTTCGAGGACTTCCACAGCGCATCGATTTCACCTTCTCCGTACTTCGCGGGTACGGTCGAACAAGGTACGGAGGAGCTGTACAGCCCCGTTTTCAAGAACCGCGCACAGCGATTCAACGAGATCAAAGCCAAGCGCGCGCAGATACTCGGCGAGCAGGTAAATGCTTATGAGCGCCGCGGCGACACGGTAGTCATCACCTTTGACTCCTTTAACCTCAACAGCCTCAGTAAGTTATATTCCGACGGCTTCGAGCCGGATCCCGACTCCGGCGACACCATTGAGCTGTTCGCTTATGCCCTCAGACGCCTGCAGAACGAGGACAGCGACGTGAAGAACGTCGTGGTCGATATCGCCTGCAACGGCGGCGGCACGGCGATCTCGTGCGGATATGTGTTAGACGCGCTGATCGGCAAGTGCATCATTTGTCTGCAGAATCCGAACACCAACGCGCTTTCTCAGAACGAGATCAGATATGACCTCAATCTTGACGGCGTGATCGATAAATACGACGTTTCGATGAAGGCGATGGGCAAGAATATCGCCGTGGTCATGTCCGACAGCTCCTTCTCCTGCGGCAACCTGCTGCCCTGCGCTCTCAACGAGCTGGACGACGACGTCCTGCTGATGGGTCAGACGAGCGGCGGCGGCTCCTGCGAGGTGGGATATATCAGCACCCTGCTGGGATCGACCATGCAGATCTCCTGCGAGAAAATGCTGGTCACGATGAAGAACGGCTATATCCGCGACATCGACGGCGGCGTAGCCCCTGAGATAGCGCTCAGCTCCAAGAGGATGTTTGACAGGGATTATATCGTCGGCGTGGTCAGCGATGCCTTTTCATCGGAGGAACCGCAGAAGCTGACCGACGATGAACTGTATGCCCGGGCTGTCCGCGACGCGAAGGACGCCGGAGAGGATGAGATCATGCCGCTGGTCAATATCACCAGGGACGACGAAAACGTGATATGGAGCGAGGACGGAAAAAAAGTTCTGGTCGCTTTCATGCACAAATATCCGGACAGCTATCCTGCCGGTGAGGATATCCAATTGAAGTGGGGCGACGTCTGGTGCGTATCCGCCGGTGAGATGTACAAGTGGGTGAAGAACAACGGCGACGGGGTTACAGACTGGACGTTAAGACTGCACCAAGTCCTCGGTATGCCGACGTCCAAAGGGTATGATACGATTACCGCTCTTTGGGTAGATTCAGACCTGCTGTACCGTCCCGCCTATGTGACCGATCCGACCGCCCAAATGCAGGCGACCTATGTGCCGACGGGCGATGAAGAATTTGACAAAATGTATAAGTCGTGGTTCGATTCCAACATCATCCGGTCATACTATGACGGCGCCTATCCGTGGACGCGGCTGGGCTATACCTATGACTGGGCGGATAACTCAACCGAATACGGCTTGAGCGAATTCCTCATTTTCTCCGGTGCGGACGCGACGGTCGCCTATACTTACAGCACAGAAGATTTTGTCGCCTTCGCAGAGCAAAGCTGAACACGAATACGGCGCAATGCTGCAAAGGACGACCGGTACGGACGCTGAAGCTCTCGTATCGACTGTCATTATCAACCGCTTATCTATAAAAAAGGTCGGCTCTTCCCTTTTGAGCCGACCTTCTGTTTTTTGTGACCGTCATGAATACATCATTGTTTTCGGATAACGCCCGTGATCTGTCTTCCGCAGAAGCCGCACTGATAATTCCCGGTGACCGCGCCGACGATCGGCGCGCCGCAGCCGGGGCAGCGATCCTTGACGATTTGTTTTGCAAGAGCGATCCGCAGCACGCCGCCGTGCTTTTCGGGAGAGCAGCCGCGCAGGTAGCCTTCCTTGACGGCTTTCACGATACGCTTATATTGATCTTCGGGCGTGACAGTGCTGTCGGGATCCTTCGCCTTTTGGATCAGGTCAAGCTCCTGCAGGGTCAGAAACGGTTTTGGAAAACGGGCGAAATCCCTTGCGTAACGCTGCGCGGACTCGATCGTCAACATTCGCGTAAAGGTTATGGGAACCGTTAAAACGATCGCGGCGAGAGCAAACGCAAAAAGGATAATGGCGTTCAGCAGATCTGACCGGAACAAGCTGTACGAAGTGACGCCGCTGCCGAACATATCTCTGAAATACGGCTCGTTATTGTAATTATTCACCATCGTCAAAAACACGATCAGAAAGATCAGGAAGAAGAACAGCTCGATCCCGAAGCCGACGGCGTAACCGATCCGCTTTGACTGTAAGGGCGAACCCTCATAGTAGGCGGGATCATCCGGCTTGCGGGCGGCGTTGTCGTTGATACAGTAGAGCCTCTGTCCCGACACGACCTGCGCGGTCAGGTCGGAGCTTCCGCAATACGGACACCTGCCTTCAAAAAACACGCGTTTTTCTATCAGACCGCCGCAGCTCCGGCAGGAGCAGGTGATCGTTTTGCTGTATAGCTCGATGATCTCCGGATAACGGTAGTTGACGGTTCTGATGATCCTGTAATTCTTCATATACAGCGGGCGCACCAGTCCGACGCGCCTTCTGATCTGATCGGTCGTTTTTCCCGTCACCTCGGCAAGCTCCGCAAAATCGACATAGCCGTTCAGATCGCCTTCAAAATAACCGGAGAAGAACACGGCGTCGTTGATCAGCCTTCGTGATATCCTGGAGGAAACGATCAGTACGATCCCGACAAGGATAAGGATAATCGATTCGGGGAACGCCCGGGCGTGAAGAACGGTGAACAGGTCGCCGGAATAACCGACGATCAGCTGTGTGATGATCGCTGCACCGGTCGACACAAGGAATACGCCGAGGATCAGGAAAATCACATTCTTTACTTTTAAAAAAGCTGTCAATCCGTTTTTCAGATACATAGCTTAAGCCTCCGCAAAACTGTTTTGTTCTCTGTTCAGCATCGGTCTGACAGTCGGGCGGGTCTTCTCTGACCGTCAGTCCCATTTTGATCTGTTGTCCACCGATTCGATTTTATCATAAACCCGGGTCATTTGCAACAAACTGTTGATATGCTGTTGACGATACCGTGTTAAAATGCTGTTGACGATACCGGCGGTTTACAGCCGCCTTGCTGACACTTTGGAACGTCCTTCGGCGTCTTGCTGTAACATTCGCCTACAGCTTGCGGATAGTTTTTGTTTACAAGCCGGCTGTGTTTGACGCCTTTGTATACATGTTTGTATACAGGATCGCTGTCTGACCGCCCTGCCGCCCCCTTTGTATACACCCTTGTATACGCTTTGTATACACCCTTGTAGACACGAAAAACCCAGATAATAAGCGGCTTTTTACGTATTGTATACAATGTATACAAGCATTTGGATAAAAAAATAATAATAGAACAGAAGCAGGATGTATGAAAGAAATAAAGTTTACCCCCTTGTAACAGCCGTTTGTATACACCTTTGTATACAATCTCTGTCAATATTTCAAGCGTCATCGCCAACGATACCGTTGCAGCGGCTCAGCGGCTCTGAAACACACAACAATCCATTGTCTAAAATGCGCAAAAAGAGTCATCGTACGATTGACATTTCAGTGTTTTGTGATAAAATAAATACAATAATAGGTATAATAGGTTTGGTGTATGATCCAGTCAGGAGGCGGCGCTTTGGCGGATAAAAACAGACTTGCGGCGGTGATCCCCGCGGCGGGGATGAGTTCCCGGATGGGTGCTTTCAAGCCGCTGCTGCCCTTCGGCGGTGAAACGGTGATCGAAGCCTCTGTCGGGAACGCTCTGTCTGCTGCCGATAAGGCGGCAGTCGTCCTCGGCAAGCGCGGCGGCGAGATCAAGGAGCTGCTGCTCACGCGCTTCCGTGAACGATTGATTTTCACCGAAAACCCCGACTACGCCTCCACCGATATGCTGTGCTCGGTCAGGATCGCACTCAGGGCGCTCGGAGATTGCGGCGGGTTCTTTATCGCGCCCGCCGATATGCCGCTGCTCTCCCCTGCTGTTTATCGGCTGCTGGCGGATTCATTCACCGATGACGACGAGATCCTGATCCCCGCTGTCGGCGGCAAAAGAGGTCATCCCCCGCTGATCGCGGCGCGGCTGATCCCCGCTGTCCTTGCCTATGACGGAACAGACGGGCTGAGGGGCTTTTATCGGACGCATCGGGTCAGAGAGATCCCTGTCGCAGACAAAGGAGCGCTGACCGATATCGATACGCCCGTGGATTACCGGACGCTGCTCCGTGAGAACAACCGCTTTTAGTATTCAATGAGCCTTTGTGAAAGGAAGGTGTGCCATATTGAGAGAAATATGCAAATCCGTTAAAAAGAAAGACCACGATCCCAAGATCGAGGGTCGGTCTGTGTATGTCGCCGACTACAAAACCACCGCCGACGGCAGAGAGATCCTCTGCGGCAGGCTGCTGCACTCGTCTGTCGCCAAGGCTGAGGTAAAGGCGGTCAGGCTGCCCGAGCTGCCCGACGGCTATCTCTATGTCGACGCCTCCGATATCCCCGGCGACAACAACGTCAACATCGTCTTGGACGATACGCCCGTATTCTGCCGCGGCAATGTGGAATACATCGGCGAGCCGATCGGCATGATCGTCGGCCCCGATGAAAAGGTCGTCGACAGGCTGCTTAAAGAAACCGTCGTCGAGTACGAAGAGCTTGAGCCGGTGCTCGATATCCGCAAGGGCGACGAGTACTTCTTCAGCTACGAGTTCGGTCACGGCGACGTCGAAAAAGCCATTGCCGAAGCGGATAAGGTCTATGAGGAAGAGTTCGAGACAGGCTACCAGGATCAGGCGTATCTGGAGCCGCAGGGCATGATGGCGGAGCCTGAAGCGGACGGCAGGATGTTTGTCCACGGCTCGCTGCAGTGCGCCTATTACGTTCACGGAGCGGTCGCCAGAGCGCTGGGAACAGGCCCCGACGGCGTGCATATCTTACAGGACGTGACAGGCGGCGGCTTCGGCGGCAAGGAGGATTTCCCGTCCAACATCGGCTGTCAGGTCGCTGTCGCGGCGAAGAAAGCCGGCAAGCCCGTGCGCTGTGTGTTCGGCAGGAGAGAGGATCTGGAATTCACCCCCAAGCGCCATCCCGCGCTGTGCAAATATAAGGTCGCCGTCAAGGACGGCAGGGTGACGGCGGTCGACGCGGACGTACGCTTCAACGCGGGCGCTTACTCCACCCTTTCGGCGGTCGTTCTGCAGCGCGGCATCATCGCCGCCCCCGGCGTTTACGATATCCCCAACGTCCATGTCACCGGCAAGGCTGTCAAGACCAACACCAACCCCTGCGGCGCTTACCGCGGCTTCGGCGCGCCTCAGACCTTCTTCGCCATGGAAATGATGATGTCCCACATCGCGCAGGATCTGGGCGAGGATACCATTGAATTCAAAGAAAAGCATTTTGTCAGAAAGGGCGATACCACCTCCACCAACGGCAAATATCACTTCCCAGTCCCCCTGCCCGCGATGGTCGACGAGATCGACGCGCTGTGCGAGCTGAGAAAGAAGCATATGGAGTACGCAAAGCCCCAATCGGGCAGATACAGACGCGGCATGGGCTTCTCGGCGGTCTTTCACGGCGCGGGCTTCACCGGCTCGGGTGAGAGAGATCTCATCAAGGCGACCGCCAAGCTCAGGAAGTATCCCGACGGCACGGTCGAGGTGCTCGCCTCGAACGGCGACATCGGTCAGGGCGTACGCACGACCTTCCCCAAGATCGTCGCCCATGAGCTGAACATCCCGCTCGACAAGGTATATTACAATCATCCCGACACCGCCAGAGTGCCCGACTCCGGCCCCACCGTCGCGTCGCGTTCGCTGATGATCGTCGGCGAGCTGCTGCGCAGGGCGGCGATCAAGCTCCGCGATATCTGGGTCGAGGGCGAAGAGCAGGAGGTCGAGGAGCATTACAAAGAACCCGACTTCATGATCCCGTTCTATCTCGACCGCTTTGAGGGCGACGCGTACCCCACCTACGCGTGGGCGACCAACGCCGTAGAGGTGGAGGTCGATACCTACACCGGCGTCGCAAAGATCCTCGGCGCCTACGGCAGCTTTGACGTCGGTACACCCGTGGATTACAACATCGTTGTCGGTCAGATGGAGGGCGGCTTCCTGCAGGGCTTAGGCTACGCCTCGATCGAGAAGATGAACTACGACAATAAGGGACGTATCCGCAACAACAGCTACACCGATTATCTGATCCCGACCTCAATGGACGTACCGAATTTGAAAGCGGTCATGCATGTGGAAGAATATCCCGACGGCCCCTACGGAGCCAAGGGCGCGGGCGAGCTGCCGCTGGTCGGCGCGGCTCCCGCGTATGTAGAAGCGATCGAGCAGGCGCTGGGCGGCGTTGCGGCGCATCAGCTGCACTTCGCTCCCTTCAACGCCGAGGACGTCATCGCGGAATTGAGCAAGGAGGTTCAGTGATGAACGAGATTCGCTTTACCCTGAACGGAAAAGAAACTGCCTACGCAGGCTCGGCAGCCGACAGACTGCTGGAGGTCCTGCGTGATACCTATGACTTAAAAAGCGTGAAATGCGGCTGTAAAGAAGGAGAATGCGGCGCGTGCGCGGTACTGATCGACGGCGTGCTGATCAACTCCTGCTGTGTCGCGATGGGAGCCGTAGACTCTCACGAGATCATGACCGTAGAAGGCTTCAGAGAAACAGAGCAGTTCGCAGCGCTGTCAAAGGCGTTTGCCGATCTCAGCGCGGTACAGTGCGGCTTCTGCATCCCGGGCATGATCTTGGCGGCGCAGAGCGTGCTGAGCAAAAACGCCCATCCAACCGAAGAAGAGATACGCGAGGGGCTGTCGGGCAACATCTGCCGCTGTACCGGCTACAACGCGATTGTCAACGCGATTATGAACGCCGCAAAGGAGGGTGACGGATTATGGTAAACGGTTATAAGCCTGTATCTTTGCAGGAAGCGATAGAGATCAGAGCCGCCGAAAAGGTCATCCCCTATGCGGGCGGCACCGATCTGATGGTGCAAAACAAAAAGGACGCCGTCTATCTGTTCCTGAACGATATCGAGGAGTTAAAACAGATCACCGACGACGGCGAATATATCCGCATCGGCGCGGCGGTGACCTTTACGCAGGCGCTGGACAGCGATCTCGTGCCGCCGCTGATGAAGGAAGCGGTATCGAAAATCGCCGCTCCCGCGATCCGCAACGCCGGCACCTTCGGCGGCAACATCGGCAACGGCTCCGATAAGGCGGATTCTGTTTTAGCAGGCTTTGCTTTGGACGGACGCGTCCGTCTTGTGTCAGCCCAAGGTGAAAGAGTGATTCCTTTCGATGATTTCTGCATACGCCGCGGCGTGACCGATATCAAAGACGACGAGCTGATCGCCGAGATCCTGCTTCCCAAGGAAAAATGCGCCCTCCCCTATTACTATCAGAAGGTCGGCGGCAGAAACGCGCTGGCGATCTCACGCGTCGCCTTAGCGGGCGTGTATGACGTAAAAGACGGCGCGGTCAGGTATCTTTCCCTGACCGTGATCGGCGAGGGCAAGTTCACCCGTTACCGCGACGTTGAAGCAGAATTGATCGGCAAGTCTGTCGCCGAGATCAAGGCGAACGCGGATGAATATGCAAAGCTGTTTACGGATCGCATGACCTTCACCCGCGGCAGAGTATCCGCCGAATACCGCAGGACGGTGGTCGGCAATCTGATCAGGGATTATCTGATGACGCTGTAGTTGAATACGCATCGGAGAGATAAAGGCGTTTTCTCATCTACAAAAAGGCTCCCTTTGGGAAAGGGAGCCTGCGACCGCGGCAATCCCGCAAACCTCTTGCTGTCATTGCGA
>JAFRBD010000012.1 GCA_017405065.1 Ruminococcus sp.
GCAGACCTGATGGAATGCATGCCCGGCCCCGACTTCCCGACCGGCGGTCTGATCATGGGTAGATCAGGCATCCGCGCCGCTTACGCGACCGGCAGAGGCGGGATCGTGGTCAGAGCGAGGACGGAGATCGTCGAGGCGAAAAACGGGCGCTTCAAGATCGTTGTGACCGAGATACCGTACGGCGTCAACAAATCCAAGCTGATCGAAAACATCGCCAATCTGGTCAAGGATAAACGGCTGGACGGCATTTCCAATATCGAAGACCATTCCGACAGAAACGGTATGCATATCGAGATCGACGTCAAGCGTGAGGCTTCTCCGCAGGTGGTGCTGAATCACCTGTTCAAGATGACGCAGCTGCAGACGACCTTCGGCGCGATCCTGCTGTCGATCGTGAACGGCGAGCCGCGCGTGCTGACGCTCAAGGAGATGCTGCAGTATTACATCGAGCATCAGGAAAAGGTCATCGAACGCAGAACGCTTTTCGACCTGCGCAAGGCGAAGGAGCGCATGCATATCTTAGAGGGCTTGAAGATCGCGATCGATTTCATCGACGAGGTCATCGCCATCATCAGGAAGAGTAAGGATCAGACAGCGGCGAAGGCGGCATTGTGCGAGCGCTTCGGTCTGGATGATATCCAGGCGCAGGCGATCGTTTCCATGCGGCTCGGTCAGCTGACCAATATGGAGCAGGCGAAGATCGAGGAAGAGATCGCCGCTCTGGGTGAAAAGATCAAAGAATATAACGAGATCATCGAAAGCGAAGCAAGACGACTGGAGATCGTTAAGGAAGAAGCGATGGAGATCCGCAATAAATACGCCGATCCCAGACGCACCGAGATCTGCGCGATCACCGGCGAGGTGGATATCGAGGATCTGATCCCGCAGGAGGACTGCGTCGTCACGATGACCAAGTTCGGCTACATCAAGCGTATGCCGCACGATACCTATAAGCTCCAGAACAGAGGCGGCAGAGGCGTCGCGGGCATGACGCGCCGGGACGAGGACGTCGCGACGGAGATGTTCATTTCCAACTCGCACGACTATAACCTGTTCTTTACCAACAAGGGCAGAGTCTACCGCATCAAGTGCTATGAGATCCCCGAAAGCACCAGACAGAGCAAGGGTATCAATATCGCGAACATCCTGCCGCTCGGCGCGGAGGAAAAGGTGACCTCGATGATCCGCATCCCCGCCTTTGAGGAGGACAAGTTCCTGATCATGGTCACCAGACAGGGCATCATCAAGCGTATCGCGCTCACGGCGTACGATACCGCCAGAAAGGGCGGACTGATCGCGCTCGACCTGAACGAGGGCGACGAGCTGGCATGGGTCCGCATGACGACCGGTAATGATGAGGTAATTATCGCGACCAAAAAGGGTATGGCGATCCGCTTCAGAGAGACCGACGTACGTCCGATGGGAAGGCTCGCGCGCGGCGTGAAGGCGATGAAGCTCAAGGAGGGCGACAGCGTCGTCGGCATGAGCATCATCGAGCCGGATAAGCTGATCCTGACGGTCTCCGAGACCGGTTACGGACGACTCAGCTCGCCCGACGATTACCGCCTGCAAAGCAGAGGCGGCAAGGGTCTGACCAACTACCATGTCGCAAAATACGGAGACGTCGCGGCGCTGACAGTCGTACCGCTGGGCGACGACGTCATCATCATATCGGAGAACGGCATCATCATCCGTATCCTCGCTTCGACCATCCGCGTTTGCTCCCGTCCCGCCAAGGGCGTTACGGTCATGAAGATCAAAGGAGATAATAAGGTCGTATCCGTGTCCGGCGCGCCGCACGACGAGGATGAAGCGGAAAGCGCACAGAACGATGAAAACGCCGAGGCTCCCGAGGATATGGTGGAAGAGTAGTTGTTAGTGGCTAGTTGTTAGTAATAGGTGGGCTTTGCCCGCACCCGATTTGTAAAAACCCTCCGTCACTTCGTGACACCTCCCTTAGAAAAGGGAGGCTTGGAAAACGGTTGCTCCTCTTTGTGGGATTGCCGCGCCCTAAAGGGCTCGCAATGACAGTTGGAGGAAAGGGAGGCTTTGGGTTGGAGGAAACATATGGAAAATAATAAAATCAAGGTGAGCGTGTTCGTCGCAGGACAGCGCTTCAACATCATTACCGATAAAAGTGAAAAATATGTAAGGGATATCGCGGACGAGATCGACGCGCGCATCAATTCGCTGGTTCTGTCGCAGAATATGAGCCGCGAACGCGCCGCTGTACTGACCGCTCTCGATTATGCCGACGACAGCGAGCTGGATAAGGAGAATATCTCCGCCGTCAAGGAGCAGATGAAGGATTATCTGCGCGAGATCGAACAGCTCAAGGAAGCCAACGCGAAGCTCGTCAATGATTATCATATGCTCAAAGCGGAGTATGAGAGGCTGATCGAACAGAATCGCGCGGCGGCGGATACCGAAAAGGCGCTTGCCGAAAGTCAGGAGCAGGTCGCCCGTCTGCAGAAGCAGGTCGACGATCTGAAGGAACAGCTGAGGACGGCACAGGAAGAATTGGAAGCCGCTCAACAGCACACCGCATCGCCTGTTCCGGAGGAGGAAGCCATCCCGCTCCCGGAGGAACCGCCTGAGGAGGAAGAAAAGAAGATCACGGCGGAGGATGATCTGTTCTTTGACGACAATGAAGATGAAGTACAGGTCAAACCCGAGAAGAAAAAGAAAAATCGCCATCAGCACAACCATGTGAATCCTTATCAGAAAAAAGCCAAACAGAAGGAACAGGGCTATACCCAGCAAAGACAGTATTCTTTCTTTGATATTGATGAAGACTGATTCTGCGAAAGATGAGATTGTCCTGTTTTCGACAACTCTCCGTCACTTCGTGACACCTCCCTTAGAAAAGGGAGGCTTGGTGCTTCGTAATGACAGTGAATAACCAAATCGAGATATTAGCGCCTGCCGGCAGCATGGAAAGCGTGATCGCCGCCGTTCACAGCGGCGCGAACGCGGTATATGTCGGCGCAAAGCGCTTTTCCGCCCGCGCGTCGGCGCATAATTTTGACGACGATGCGTTAAGGGAATGTGTCAGATATTGTCACCAAAGGGGCGTAGACGTCCATTTGGCGCTGAATACCCTTATTTTTGACGAGGAGATGCAGGACGCGCTGGAGCTGGTGAAAACCGCCGCGAAAGCGGACATCGACGCGCTGATCATCCAGGATTTGGGGCTGGTATCTTTAGTGAAAAAGATCGTTCCCGACCTGCCGCTCCACGCGTCGACACAGCTGTCCGTCCACACGCCTTACGGCGTAAAAGCCCTGTATGAGATGGGCTTTGAGCGGGTGGTTCTCTCACGCGAGCTTTCGATCGGGGAGATCAAAGAGATCCGCGATTTTGTTCCGGAGGTCGAGCTGGAGGTATTTGTCCACGGCGCGCTGTGTATGTGCGTATCGGGGCAATGCTACTTTTCGGCGATGCTCGGCGGCCGCTCCGCCAACCGCGGGATGTGCGCCCAGCCGTGCCGTCTGCCGATGCGGTACGGGGACAACGACCATGCGCTGAGCCTGAAGGACAACGGCTCGCTGCATTATCTCAGAGAGCTGCAGGACATGGGGATCGCGAGCGCCAAGATCGAGGGACGGATGAAGCGTCCCGAATATGTCGCGGCGGCTACCTTAGCCGCGCGCGAGGCGCGCGACCTCGGCTTTATCACCGATCAGACGGCGGACAGACTGCGATCCGTCTTTTCCCGCACCGGCTTCACCGACGGCTATCTCAAAGGCGAGATCGGAAAAGAAATGTTCGGCTTCCGTCAGAAAAGCGACGTTGTATCGGCAGATAGTAAATTACTCAAAGAGATACGAGTCCTGTATAAGGATGAATATAAAAGAGTCCCCGTCCGATTCGATTTTCAGGCGCAGACGGGGGAGAAGATGCGGCTCACCGCGAGCGACGGCACGCATACCGTAACGGCGGAGAGTGAAAAACCTGTCGAGAAGGCGGTCAATCTGCCGCTGAGCGAGGACAGAGCGGCGCAAAGCCTGAAAAAGACCGGCAATACACCGTATTTCATCGAAAGCATTACCGCGGAAATCTCACCCGACGCGGCGGCGTCCGCCTCAGCGATCAACGCGCTGAGAAGAAAAGCGCTGGAGCAGCTCGGTATGGAACGCGAAATTTGTCATCATTACGAGATATTTGACGATGAATTTGCCGGAAGTCTGAACGAGGAACCGCAATCGGCGGATCAGAAGAGAGCGGTTGTCAGAACGCTTGCTATTCCCGGGAGTTTTCGGGAATTCGACATGATTTTTGTCGATGTATTCGGATTGGATAATCACGACAGGCTGAAAGAATTACAGAAAAAAGGCTTCACCCTCGGCGTGGAAGCGCCGCGCGTGACCTTCGGAAATGAAAAGGATGTTTTTGAAAGGCTCAAAAAGCTGAAAGAGAGCGGCGTTCATGATCTGCTGGCGCATCATATCGGCGCTGTGTATATGGGAAAGCTGCTGGGCTATACCGTACACGCGGGCTTCGGAATGAATATCGCGAATTCGTATACGCTGAAATGGGCGAAGGACTACGGGATCAGCAGCGCTGAGGTCAGCGTAGAAGCGGATCTCGGGCACATCGGGAGGATGCGCAAGTGTATCCCGGTCGGGATCGTTCGTTACGGATATCTGCCGCTGATGATCACGCGCAACGCTCCCGCAGGAGATCCCTGCAAAACAAAAGGATTTTTGCAGGACAGGAAGAACAAAAGGTTCCCTGTCGCAAGGCGCGAAGGATACAGCGAAATTGACAATTGCGTGCCGCTTTTCCTGCCGCGGAGGGATGATCCGCTTGACGGCGAGGTCATGAGCGATTTCCTCTTTACTGTGGAAAACTCTGTGGATAACATGGAAAACATCATGAGAAAAATAAAGGAAAATCGCGATTTTGAACGCAAAACCCACGGGCTGTATCTCAGGGGTGTTAAAAAATTCACAATCTATTAAAGAATTATTTAAAAGAATTTTGCTATTTTTCTTTATGATAATAATAGGAAAATCTGACCGAAAAAAGAAGAAAAGAGTAAAGAGAAGATTTGCAGGATAATATGATTTTTTGCAGGAAAACCTATTAGTGGCAAGAGATAAGCGATCAGCAACCGGAAACTAATTAATTAGGATTTATCAGAATGAGTGTATTAAAGGTAAAAAAACTGAGAGAGAACGCGCGCGTGCCTTTTCAGGCGACAGCAGGCGCGGCGGGAATGGATCTGTACGCCTGTATCGACGAGGCGGTAACGATCAAACCGCATGAGATCAAGGTGATCCCGACGGGGATCGCGATCGCGCTCGAAAGCGCGGAATATGTCGCGTATATTTTTGCACGGTCGGGCCTCGCGATCAAACACGGGATCGCGCCGGCGAACTGCGTCGGTGTGATCGACAGCGACTACCGCGGCGAGGTATGCGTGGGGCTGGTGAATCAGACGGAGACAACCTTTACCGTGAACCCCGATGAAAGGATCGCGCAGATGGTGATATCGCCCGTGGTGTTGCCGACGATCGAAACGGTCGACGAGCTGGGCGAGACAGACAGAGGCGCGGGAGGCTTCGGCTCGACGGGAAAATGAGCGAATAATCACAAGGGGAAGGCAATCATGCGCCTGAGATACTTTAATCAGCATATTTGATGGCGTTTTACCAATAATAATACAATAAAGAAATTGATACTAATCCTTAATTATAAGATTTAATCAGATATTAGTGATGAATTTCGCAGAGCGAGGCGGACGACGCAGGTTGGCGCCTGTCAAGGAGACCAACACTGCTATGCGGAATTCAGCACAATAGATGATAAAGGTTTTAGTTAAGGATTAGTATGAGCATATGGAAGCTCGTAAAGGAACCCTCCGGCTCTTCGAGCCACCTCCCTTAGAAAAGGGAGTCTTTGGGTTTTGCGAAAAACAGAAATCAATTTGCGCCGCTCGGCGGAAAGGGGACAGATATGTTTGCAAAAGATATAGGAATCGACTTAGGTACAGCCAACACGCTGGTGTTTATGAAAGGAAAAGGCATCGTCATGCGCGAGCCGTCTGTCGTGGCGGTCGACGTCAAGCGCGACATGGTGCTGGCGGTCGGTCATGAGGCAAAGGAAATGATCGGCAGAACGCCCGGCTCTATCGTGGCGATCCGTCCGCTGAAGGACGGCGTGATCGCGGACTTTGAGATCACGGCGACGATGCTGAAATATTTTATCAAAAGCGTGGTGAGAAGCACCTTCTTCAGCAAACCGCGCATCATTATCTGTATCCCTTCGGGAGTGACCGAGGTCGAGCGCAACGCGGTTGAGGACGCGGCGCGTCAGGCGGGCGGCAAGTACGTCGAGCTGATCGAGGAGCCGATGGCGGCGGCGATCGGCGCAGGTCTGCCGGTCGATTCTCCGATCGGCAGTATGGTCGTCGATATCGGCGGCGGTACCAGCGAGGTCGGCATCGTATCGCTGGGCGATATCGTGGCGTCCTGCTCGGTTCGTATGGCGGGCGATAAATTCGACGAGGCGATCGTGACATACATCAAGAAGAAGTATAACCTGCTGATCGGCGAAAGGACTGCCGAGGATATCAAGATCACCATCGGCTCCGCCTATCCGTATGAGGACGAGGGCGCGATGATGGTCAAGGGCAGAAATCTGGTGGACGGTCTGCCGAAGAATATCCGCGTCACGGCGGCTGAGGTGCGCGAGGCGCTGAAGGATCCGCTGATGATGATCGTGGACGCGATCCTCAATACGCTGGAGAAAACGCCGCCCGAGCTGTCGGCGGATATCATCGACAACGGCATCATGCTGACCGGCGGCGGCGCGCTGCTCAGAGGGCTTGATAAGCTGATCGAGGAAGAGACCGGTATGCCGGTGAAGATCGCGGAAAGACCGCTGGACTGCGTCGTGGACGGCGCGGGTATGCGGCTGGATCCGAATTTTAAGGCAAGCAAAAGGGCGAAGTAGTTATTAATCGGCAGTTGTTAGCGGTTAGTTAAGCAGATAAAACAGAAACATTTCAGTTCCTGTTTTAACATGATAAATCGGTTGGGGTTTCACCTCATCCGACCAATTTGCCGCAAACGGCAAATTGCCCACCTTCTCCTCAAGGGGAAGGCTATTTGGTTAGCAGATGAAAGAATTTTTTCAATCCACAAAAGTGAAAGTGTTTTTATCGGTGCTGATGGTGCTGATCATGCTGTCGGTGTTTACGCGGAACGTGGAGAACAACGTCATTTCCACGACGCTGAACGCCGTGACGTTCGGGCTGTCCAAGGTGACTGCCGCCGCGACCGCAGACCATGCGCCGAACAAAAGCTATGACGAGCTGAAAACGGAGAACGACGCGCTTTTGCAGGCGAACCGTGAGCTGAGAGCGAAGCTGGTCGATTATTACAACGTCAAGGAAGAAAATACGCGGCTGTGGAAGTTTTACGGCATCAAAAAAGAGCATGAGGATTATTCGCTGATCCCCGCGACCGTACTCAGGCGCGACGCCAACGATGAATTCGGCTCCTTTACCATCGACAAGGGTACCGCCTCCGCCGTGAATGTCGGCGCGCCCGTCATCGGCGAGAGCGGGCTGATCGGCTGGATCAGCGAGGCGGACGCCTATACCGCGAAGGTAGTCACCGTCCTGTCGCCCCGGACAAGTATCGGCGCGATAGATAACGCGACGGGGGATACGGGCATCATCACCGGTTCGGCAAAATATGCCGACAAGAACCGCACGACTTTTACCAAGCTCAACTCCGAGAACAAGGTCGAGGAAGGCGATATCATCACCTCCTCGGGTGCGTCGGGTATTTATCCCAAGGGGATGGTACTGGGCGAGGTCATCGAGATCGGCTATGATACATACGATACCTCGTATTATGCCGTGATCGAGCCTTATGACGATATCAGCAGGATCATAGATGTGGCGGTGATATCCGATTTTGACGGTCAGGGCGAGATACTGAAGAAAGAGAGCGATGAATGATGTCGGACAAGGCGGTTTCTTTCTTTCGAATCTTAGCGTATGTGATCGAGCTGATTTTGATGTTCGTGCTGTGCACGACGCCGGGACTGATGCCCGAGCTTTTCGGCGCGAAGCCGGCGCTGCTCGTTTGTGTCGCGCTGACGGCGGCGGTGTTCGAGCGCGAGATCCCCGCGATGCTGATCGGAATGGCGGCGGGCATCTTGACGGATATCGGCTACAGCAACAGCATCGGCGTATTTACGATATCGCTGACGGTGATCTGTTTCATCGTCGGTTATGCGGCGAACAACCTGATCGTCGCCAAATTCCTCAACTATCTGCTGTACGCGGCGGTGGCTGTAGGGATTTTGTTTATGCTGTACTTTTTAGTTTGGTTCATCATCCCCGGGATAGAGGATATGTGGCAGTAGATGACCGCGCATATCGTGTCAAGGATGGTACAGACGTTTTTATATTCCATTCCGTTTTATTTTATCAATAAGTTCATCTATTCGCGGCTGAATACGGAGATGGGGTAGGTGACTGTAAAAGAGCTGCTCGTCCCTGTGGTGAATCGTTGTAGGGTACGGCGGTTTCCGACGTACCGAGAATGACGGGCGTTGTTTTTATCGAAAGCGATAGATAGGAGTCATGCCGTTCAGCCGAGCGGGACGTCGACGAGCGCCGTCCCCTACAAAAAGCTACTTTTGCTTCGCGTTTTGACGGCATGAAGCACCGGGAACAAAAAGCAATCCACTATGATGATATTTGATAAGGAAAGGAGGCCGCACGGATGAAAAAGGATAAAAAACCGATATTCAAGCTGCATCAGGATAAGGACAAGCTCTTCGGCTCAAAGAATCGCGGTATGACGGCGCCGTCCAATAATGCGGACGGGGACGACAAAAAGAAAGATACCGCGAAGATCCGCATGATCGTCTGCGTGATCCTCCTGCTCCTGATTTTCGGGGGCTTTACGCTGCGGCTGTTCGACTGGCAGATCGTCCACGGGGACGAGTATAAAGAGCTGTCGGCGGCTTCGACCGCGCATACCGTGCAGTCCGACGCGACGCGCGGCGAGATCCTCGACGTCGGCGGCAATCCGCTCGCGGTCAACGAGACCGCTTATAATATCGTGATCAACAAGGTCTATGCTTCAAAGGACAGCGACCTGAATATCATTATCATCAACCTGCTGAATACGCTGAATGAATGCGGCGAGGAATACATCGACGAGCTGCCGATCTCGATCATGGACGGCGGTTTTGTCTTTGACGAGGGCAGCGGGGGAGACGTCGAGTATATCGAATCCCCCGTGATGCTGAACAGGGAAGGGCTGACGGCGGACGAGATCATCGACGGACTCGCCGAGCGCTATCACGCCGACAACATCGAGGATCCCTTTACCAAGCGGTCGGTGGTATCCGTGCGCTATAATATGGAGAAAAAGGGCTTTTCATACGAGCAGGTCTATGTGGTCGCCGACGACGTGAGCAGCGATACGGTGGCGGTCGTCTCGGAGCGCAATCAGACCGTGCCGGCGGTGGAGATCCGCACCGTCAACGAGCGTGTGATCAAAAACGGCGAGCTGATCCCGCATATCCTCGGCGTAGTGGGCAAGCTCAACGAGGAAGAATACGAATCACATAAGGATAAAGGCTACGGGCTGGACGATGAGATCGGCAAGTTCGGTATCGAAGCCGCGCTGGAGGAGTATCTGCGCGGAAAGGCGGGCGAAAAAACCATTATCTCCGACGCGGACGGCAATATCGTCGGCGAGGAGGAAACGGTGGAGTCAAAGCCCGGCGATACCGTTTATCTGACGATCAACTCGCGGATCCAGGAGGTAGCCGCCTATACGATCGGAAAGAATATCCGCGAGGCGCAAAGGCTGGGTCTTCAGGACGTCAAAAACGCGCGCGCGTCCAACGCCAAGCAGCAGAGCAAATTAGGCGAGGACTGCGTGGCGGGCGCGGCGGTGATGCTGGACGTCAGAGACAATTCCGTGATCTGCGCCGCTTCATATCCGAATTATGACATCTCGCGGTATTACGACCCCGACTACTCGGAGTATCTCTTCGGCGACGAGAATATCCCGATGTTCAACCGCGCCTTTGAAGGCGCGTTCGCGCCGGGCTCGACCTTCAAGCCCTGTGTGGCGACCGCCGCTCTGCAGGAAAATATCATTTCACCCGGCACGACCATCCACTGCAGCGGCGTATACGATTATTATGAGGATTATGTCGTCCATTGTCTGGGACACCACGGCGATCAGGTGCTTGAAAGCGCGATGGCGCATTCGTGCAACTGCTACTTTGCCGAGGTGGGCAGGCGCGTGGGCATCACGACGATGTATATGTACGCGGAAAAATTAGGCTTAGGCTCCAAGACGGGCATCGAGGTCTATGAAAGCACCGGCGTGCTGGCGGGCAGAGATTCGACGACATGGTATGAGGGCAACACCGTGCAGGCGGCGATCGGACAGAGCGACAACGCCTTTACGCCGGTACAGCTCGCGACTTATGTTTCGACGATCGCCAACAACGGCGTGCGCTACCGTACCCATCTGGTGCGCAGGATCGTCAACTATGAGCGCAGCGAGACCGTGCTGTATAACGATCCCGAAAAGCCGGAGATCGTCGCTCAGACCGGCGTATCGCAGGACAATATCGATCTGGTCAAGGAAGCGATGTACGCCGTGACGCAGACAGCAAATATGCGCGAGATGGCGGGTATGTATCCGATCAAGATGGGCTGTAAGACCGGTACTGCGGAAAACGCAGGCTCCGACCACAATGTTTTTATCTGCTTTGCGCCGTATGACGACCCGGAGGTCGCGCTGTGCGTACTGTTCGAGCACGGCGGAAGAAGCTATCTGCCGCAGCAGGCGGCGTGCGATATCCTTGACGCGTATTTTTACGACAAGGACGTGGACGATATCAAGAAGGATCCGTGGAAGTTCTGATACGGAGAACGGTTAACGGTGAACGGTTAACGGTGAAGGTTACTCGCCTGCGGCTCGGACAATGATACAATTCCTCACCCGCTTGCGCGGGAGCTCCTTTTCCCAAAAGGAGCCTTGAAAGGAGGCTGCTCCCCTTTGTGGGATCGCTACAGCCTGCTGCTTCGCAGCACTATCGACTTCGGAGCTTGCAATGATGGGTGACGGATAAGCGCTGCTAAACAACCCTCCGGCTCTTCGAGCCACCTCCCTTGGGAAAGGGAGGCTTGGAAATCGGTTGCTCACCTGCGGCTCGGACAATGATTGGGGATGAGAAGAGTGTGCTTCGCGGTCAATGGGTTCTGAATCGATGTATGCGGGAGCAGCAAGCCGCTCCCCTACAGGATTTGACAGAAAAGAGCAGTTTTTGTTTGCAGGATTGCCGCGGGCTAAAACCCTCGCAATGAAAGGGAAGGAGTCTCTTCGAAAAAACTGTGCAAGTGTAAAAGAAAAATCGGTCTGATACCAATGTGTTTATTGAATATAACCAAATTTCAGATTCATAATTCTACAAAAAGAGCAGCTTTCAGCGGTTGCTCTTTTTTGATGTTTGTGATAGAATATTAACAGGTATAGCTTTATTTTGTGACCGGTGCAAGTGACCGGTGACGAGTTTTCAGAATCAGGCAGAAAGAACAATTATTTACGAATGAGTGAAGTAATCGTAATCGCTTCCGGCAAGGGCGGTACAGGCAAAACGACTGTATGCGCCGGCTTGGCGGCGGCATTGGCTAAAGCAAATCATCAGGTCTTGATCATCGACTGTGACAGCGGGATGCGCGGCGTCGATTTGATGCTGGGGATCTCGGACAAGTTGGTGTACGATATCTCGGATGTTGTCAGCGGGGCTTGTGAATATAAGGACGCGCTGTATAAAGTGAACGGCGATTTAGCGCTTTATAGCGTAGCGGCGCCGCTGTATGCAGACGACGAGGTCAGCCCGTCGCTGATCAGGCAGTTTGTGGATCGTGTGAGGGATGAATTCGATTATATCCTGATCGATTCCCCCGCCGGCACCGGTTCGGGCTTTTATGCGGCGGCGATCGCTGCCGACAGGGCGCTCGTCGTGATCAACACCGAGCCGATCAGCATCCGCGGCTGTAAAAATATCGGCGCCCGCCTGCGCGAGATGAAGATCGCCGACAGCCGGCTGATCATCAACCGATTTGACAAAAAACGATTCTTTGAAATGGGGCTGTACCGCGACCTTGATGAAGTCATCGACGAGGCGGGAATGAGGCTGATCGGTCTGATACCCGAGGACGTCAGGGTCATCGCGCTGTCCCAGCGCGGCGCGCTCACGAACAACTGGTCGCAGACGTCCGTTATTTTTGATACCATCGTCAAGCGTCTGCAGGGCGTTGACGTTCCGATAGTAGTCAGATAAACCTTGAGGCACAGGTCATATGGAGGTGCGTGTATGAATATCGCGATTATTGCACATGATGAAAAGAAAGAATTGATGGTACAGTTCTGCATTGCTTACTGCGGCGTCCTCAGCAGAAATAAAATGTGCGCGACAGGAACGACCGGCAAGATGGTCGCGGAGGCGACGGGTCTGCAGATACAGACGTTCCTCGGCGGTTCTCAGGGCGGCGACCAGCAGATCGCCGCGCGTATCGCCTGTAACGAGATCGATATGCTGATCTTCTTCCGTGATCCGCTGACGCCTAAGCCTCACGAGCCGAACGATATGAATCTGCTGCGCCTGTGCGATATGCACAACATCCCCGTAGCGACCAATATCGCGACGGCGGAGGTGCTGATCCACGGCTTGGAGCGCGGTGACCTCGACTGGAGAAATATCGTCAGATAAAAACAGTATACATTATAAAGATACCCGCAGCGGAGCAGTTCGCTGCGGGTTTTTGTATTTATACAGGAAAAAATATATGAAAAAAATGATTTGCTTCGCGGTTGGGGGGATCGGAACAAAGGTTTCGGACGAGCAATGCTCGCCCCTACGGAGGGGTGGGATGTGCTTCACATGTAAAAAGGAGCTTTTATGCGTTTTCGGGATTTCAAAAGCAAGAGACATATGCGTCCTCGCAATAACTGCTTTTCAAGGAAAAGTCTCCCTGATATTGCAAAGCCTTGAGTTAATCCTCGTCGGTGGGGATAATGGGGAGGATGAACCAGAAGTCGGAGCCTGAGCCGAGCCGGGAGCTGACCCCGTATTCGGCTTCATGAGCGACCAGGATGTTCTTGACGATGGAAAGACCGAGTCCGGTGCCGATCTTGGCGCGGCGGTGTTCTTCGCCCGCGCGGTAGTAGCGGTCCCAGATATAGGCGAGCTGTTCCTCGGAGATACCGTCGCCGTAGTCGATGACGTCGACGCGGACTTTGTCGTTTTCTACGGTCTGGCGTACGATGACGGTCTTATCCTCGCCGATATAGTTGATCGCGTTGTTGATCAGGTTGTAGAGCACCTGTGTCATGCGCAGCTCGTCGCCCATGATAAAGACCTCGCGGTCGTGTTCAAAAATAATGTTCAGCCCGTCGCTTTCGATCAGCTTGGTGTAGCGGGCGAAGATGCTCTCGATACATTTCGTCAGCGAGAACGGCGCCATTTTGATGTCGGCGGTGTCGCTCTGCAGGCGGGAGATATCGAGCAGATCGGTGACCAGAGAATTCAGGCGATTCGCTTCGTCAATGATGATCTGCAGATTCTCCGCCGTCATTTCACCGGGGATATCCTGCATGACCTCGGCGTAACCCGAGATCATCGTCAGGGGTGTACGCAGGTCGTGTGAGATGTTGGAGATCAGCTCCTTTTGAAGTGTATCGACTTTTTTCAGCTCGCCGGCGGCGAAGTTGAGCGTCGAGTTGAGCTCGGTGATCTCACGGTATTTGCCGCCCGTAAACGTGACGTCGTAATCCTGTCTTGCCAGCGCTTTTGCCTTTTCATTGGTCTGGGAGATAGGCTTTGCGATCATTTTGCCGAGGAAAACGGCGATGACGACGCTGAAGAGAAGGATGACGGCGGTCATGATGATCAGCTGAAAGCGCAGGGTCTCGACCACGCTGTTGACGGGTGTGATCTCGCTTTCTACAACAAGCAGCAATTCGGATCGGGAGTCGGTTTTAACGACCATGGTGTAGGCGAGATTTTCGGAAACGGGACGCTCGAGGGCAGGTTCTCTTTTGGGAAAAAGCTCGTCCATGGTGGCGGGTTCGATGTTCTGCTGTTCTTCCGCGTGCTTTGCGTGCAGGCTTTCATCCTCCGGTTTGAAAGAGCGCATATCCCGTTCGATCCGCGTGATAGTCGCGCTTTCTCCGCCGTTATCGACAGCTTTCCGGTACAGGTCGCTGACCGTGTTTTTAGAAACCTCCGACCGGAAGCCGGGATTGCCCGTCGAAGAATACAGACAGGTGAAGGCTGAGGCGGAAGGCTGCTCTCCCGTGTCGTAAACGCTGATGAACATGGAATTCTGCGTTTCGATCTCGTTCGCTAACTCCGAAAAACCGCTTGCGTTCTGTTCATTGTATCCGTCGGCTTTGATCGTACTCGACAGCGAAAAGGCGCAGGACTTGACCTGAGCGGTTTTGACGGTTTTATAAAAATCATCCAGAAAGACCGTCTGGAACAGCCAGAGGACGATCAGCAAAAGGGCGGAAAAAATCAAAAAACCGGTCGCAAGATAAAAGGAGAGCGGACGTTTTTTCTTCATTTCAGGTTTCAAAGCGGTATCCAACTCCTCTGAGGGTGACGATCAGATTGGCGTACGGTCCGAGACTTTTGCGAAGCAGCTTGATGTGGGTATCGAGGGTACGGTCGTCACCGAAAAAGTCGTAACCCCAGACCTTGGAGATCAGCTGTTCGCGGGTGAGGGCGATACCTTTGTTGTTGACCATATAGAAAAGAAGCTCATACTCGCGGGGCGTGAGGGACACGCGCTCGCCGTCGACGGTGACGACGCGCGCGGAGAAGTCGATCGAAAGCCCCTGATAGAAGAATTTGGATCTTTGATCATCTTTTTGATCGCTGCCGGAACGCCGGAGCACCGCGGCGGCGCGCATCATCAGTTCTTTGGGGGAGAAGGGCTTGACGACATAGTCGTCTACGCCCGACTCAAAGCCCGAGAGGCGGTCGTACTCTTCGCCGCGGGCAGACAGCATGATGATGGGGACGTTGCTGAACCGACGGATCTGTTCCACCGCCTGAAAGCCGTCCATCACAGGCATCATGATATCCATGACGATGAGATCGTAGGAGTTGTTGCGGCATTTCAAGACCGCCTGTTCGCCGTTTTCGGCTTCGTCGACCTCGTGCCCTTCATATACGGCGTATTTTTTGATCAGTTCGCGGATGCGGAATTCGTCGTCGACGATCAATAATTTGCTCATAGGATCTCCCCCGTATTATTAGAAATTAGTATAATACAATTCCTCAGTCAGCTCGCGCTGACAGCTCCTTTTCCCAAAAGGAGCCTTTTATTGTTTATACTATAACGGATAAATGTGACAGTTATTTGATGAAAATGTTACAGGATTACGGGAATTATAAATTAGATACAACACTTTATACAGTATTATAACGGAAAACGGGCGGGATAGCAAGATGATTCGACATATAAAAACAGCGCTCACGAGGAGCGCTGTTCAAGGCTGCCGCACACGGTACGACAGCCTTTTCCTATCAATCAATAATTTTAAAATCAGGCTTCTTCTTTATAAGGCTTGGAACCGTCGATATTGCACATTTTTGCAAGATATCTCTGGATACGGGTCGCGTCGATGATGGAAATATAGCCGTCTCCGTCTACATCGGCAGTCAGCTTATCAAAGTCCATACCCTCGGGCAGATTCAAACCGACAAGATAATACTGGAGAGCCAATACGTCCAGAATGTCGACGTTTTTGTCGTTGTTGACGTCGCCGGGCTTGGGATGATTATGCTCGGGATTGACGCAGGAAGCAGCCTTGCCGTGGTAGTTCGGGCTGGTGGTGGGATAGTTTCCGTAGCAGCCGTCGCCGTAGTAAACATACCAGTCGGAGGAATAGTTCAAGAAATGGGTCAGCGGGTTCTCAACAGCCTTGTCAGGATCATAGTTGATGATCTGGATGCAGCCGTCCATGTTATCTTCGTTGGGAGAACCTTCGGGCAGGGTGTCATAGTCGCCGGGAAGAGCGCCCTCGATGTTGGCGTCGGCGAGCTGACGGGCATAATTGAAGATCTCTTTGGTATCATCCATACCGCCGTTGACGCCGTTGTCCCAGATAACAAGGGGAGTGTCGCCGTCATTGGGAACGACTCCCTTGTAAATACGGTTCTCAGCGTCTACGAGGGTAGTTCTGTAGCCGACCCACGCGACTTTACCGCCGCCGTAATCGGTCCAGTCGGAGCCGATGCCGCCCCACCAGTACAGACACACCTGGCAAACGCCGTTTTTGTCGGTGTTGAACTTATTCGCCCAGTCGGAGCCCTTCTGATTGGGATCCACCTTAGGAAGCTGGAAATAAAGAGCCTGTGTATCAGCCAGAGTTCCGCCGCAGCCTACGACCGCCTCTTCACACGTAGGGGTATTGTCGTCTACGGTATAGGAGCCGCTGGGACTATAAACCGAACCGGAAGTCATTTTTGAGTAGTCGTCGTCGTTGTTATACGCGCTTGTGGAAACAATCGTGACAGACACTACCAGCATTACAGCAAGCAAAATGCTAATAATTTTTTTCATGAGAAATCCTCCTAATATATTGGTAAGTGTATTATAACATAATCATATCACAGATTACAAGTATCTTTGCTTCACATTTTCGTTATTTTTTTATAAAATTATAAAATTTCTGTAATATTGCATAAATTCGGAGGGCAGTTTTTTATACTATCGACGAAAAAGAAAGAGGGTCGAACGGCGGGGTCAGGGGTCGGACGGACGAAAAAGGAAACATTTGGAGCGAAAGGATATACACACTTAAACAGTAGGTTATATTGACAAGACAGGATTTGTGTGTAAAATGAGGATAGTGAGCAGTAGATCGTTAGTAAACAATGATTAGCCTAATTATAGCAGTGTCTTTGCGAAGCCCGAAGCCTCTCTCTTTGAGAGGATGCCGTTAAACGGCAGGCTGTGGCAAATCCCCGGTCAACAATACGGTCTGATGTGACAGAAGAAAACTGCTCCTCTTTGTGGGATTGCCGCGTCGCTTGCGCTCCTCGCAATGACAACGAATAAAAAACGCCAGACCTACTTAAGGTGTAATATGACAGATGTATTAGTGGAAAAGTTAAGAGAGAACCGCGATCTCGGCGACGGCGAGCTGCGGGAGCTGATCGAGCATCCCGAGCATGACGCGGCGCTGGCGCAGGCGGCGGACGAGGTACGGCGCGGGCGGTACGGCGACGCGGTATTTCTGCGCGGATTGATCGAGTTTACGTCATACTGTAAGCAGAACTGCCTGTACTGCGGTCTGCGCGCGGGCAACCGGAACGCGCAGCGGTATCGGCTGAGCAGGGAAGAGATCCTTTCCTGCTGCGACGAGGGGTACGCGCTGGGTTACCGCACCTTTGTGCTGCAGGGCGGCGAGGACCCGTACTATACGGATGATATGATCTGCGATATCGTATCAGCGATCAAGGAAAAATATCCCGACTGCGCGGTGACGCTTTCGATCGGCGAAAAACCGCGGGAGAGCTATGAGCGGTACTTCGCGGCGGGAGCCGACCGCTATCTGCTGCGGCACGAGACCGCCGACCCGGAGCATTACGCGCGGCTGCACCCCGATAATATGAGCTTGGAGAACCGCAAAAGATGTTTATTTGACCTCAAAGAGATCGGCTATCAGGTCGGCGCGGGCTTTATGGTGGGCTCGCCGTATCAGACGACGGACTGTCTGATTGCTGATCTGCGGTTTTTGCAGGAGCTGAAGCCGGATATGATCGGAATAGGGCCGTTTATCTCGCACAAGGACACGCCGTTCAGGGATGAAAAGAACGGCACGGCGGAACTGACGCTGCGGATGCTGTCCATCCTGCGGCTGATGTTTCCGTACGCGCTGCTGCCGTCCACCACGGCGCTCGGGACGATCCATCCCATGGGGCGCGAGCTGGGGCTGAAAGCCGGCGGCAACGTGGTGATGCCGAATCTCTCGCCGGTACAGGTGCGGGACAAATACGCGATCTATGATAACAAGATCTGTACGGGAGAGGAATCCGCCCAATGCCGCGGCTGTCTGGAGAAGCGCATCGAAAGCGCGGGATATCGCGCAGTCACGGACAGGGGAGATGTGAGGCGCTCGTAGAGCGCAGTGCAGAGTGGAGAGTGAAGAGCGGAGAGTGAAGAGTGGATGGTGAATGGTTGTGGGAGGGCGCTGCCCTCACCCGATTTGTAAAACCCTCAGTCACTTCGTGACAGCTCCCTTAGAAAAGGGAGCCAATGGGAGGTATTGGAAAAATACTGCTTCTCTTTGTGGGATTGCCACGGCTCCTTAGGGAGCCTCGCAATGACAACAGGAGGAAAGGGAGCCAATGGAGCCTTGGAAGAAGGTATAAAATGATCGATGAGTTTTCACGCACTCAGCTGCTGCTCGGTGCGGACGGAATGGAAAAACTGAAAAAGGCGCGGGTCGCGGTGTTCGGTATCGGCGGCGTAGGCGGCTACGCGGTCGAGGCACTGGCGCGCGCGGGCGTGGGAGCGCTCGATCTGATCGACAGCGACGTCGTCAGCCTGACCAATATCAACCGTCAGATCATCGCGCTCCACTCGACGGTCGGCAAGCCGAAGGTCGAGGTGATGGCGGCGCGGGTCAGGGACGTCAATCCCGACTGTACCGTCAGGACATATCAATGCTTTTACGGCCCCGATACGGCGGAAAGCTTTGATTTTACACAGTATGACTATATCATCGACGCGATCGACACCGTGACGGGGAAGCTCGCGCTGGCGACGCAGGCGCAGGCAGCCGGCACGCCGATCATCTCGTCGATGGGGACGGGGAATAAACTGGATCCCACTGCCTTTACGGTGACGGATATCTACAAAACTTCGTTTTGTCCGCTGGCGCGGATCATGCGCAAGGAGCTGAGAAAGCGCGGCGTGGACAGGCTGAAGGTGGTGTACTCCGAGGAGGAGGCGCTGACGCCCGAGGGCGAGACGGAGGAGCTGCCGCAGGGCAGGCGGTCGATACCCGGTTCGACGTCGTTCGTGCCGTCGGTCGCGGGGCTGATCCTCGCGGGTGAAGTGATCAAGGATCTGATAAAGTGAGATTGACCGCAGGTAAAGCCTGCGGTTTTTTGATGCGGGTGTACATGAAACAGATTTGCTTCGCGGCAGGGGAGAATTGAGTCAAAGGTTTCGGGACGTCGCAAGCGTCGTCTCCTGCAATGGGTGCATATGCATTGCGAAACAGAGGAAAATATGGATAAAAGCGCCAATTATTTTTGCTTACGTGTACGAGGGTTTTGACAATATTTTCTTGCAGTTTGCGGGAAAATATGGTATGATATAATCGATAGTATGCGTAATTGCGCCGCTATCGATAACTTTGATGGAAATATCCTGATATAAAGCAGACTTTTGAAAGGAGTTTTGCGATATGTGCGGTATTTGCGGCTTTACGGGAGAGCTGGAACAGAGAGAAGATATCATCAGAAAAATGACGCAGGTCATCACCCATCGCGGTCCCGATTCGGACGGTTATTTTATGGATAACTATATTTCGATGGGCTTCCGCAGACTCTCTATCATCGACCTCGAGACCGGCGATCAGCCGATCACCAACGAGGAAGGTAATCTGGTACTCACCTATAACGGCGAAATATATAACTATAAAGACTTGAAGAAAGAACTGGAGGAAGCGGGACATCGCTTTTCGACCACCTCGGACAGCGAGGTAGTGATCCACGCTTTTGAGGAATGGGGCGAGGACATGTTCGAGCATCTGCGCGGCATGTTCGCCTTCGCGATCTATAACAAGGACACCAGAGCGGTATTCCTTGCGCGCGACTTCTTCGGTATCAAGCCCCTGCATTATACCCTGATCGGCGACGAGCTGTGCTATGCGTCCGAGATCAAGAGCATCTTGGAGCATCCGGACTTTATGAAACGGTTCAACGACAAGGCGCTGGACGCGTATCTTTCGTTCCAGTATGTGCCGCAGCCGATGACCTTCTTCAAGGACGTCTACTGCCTGCTGCCGGGTCACTTCATGTGGTACCGCGACGGTGTGATCGAGACCCAGCGCTACTTTGAGGCGAAGTTCAAGCCCGATCTGGAGATGACGGAGGAGGAAGCGGTCAACAAGATCGAAAAGGTCTTTGAGGACAGCGTCGAGGCGCATAAGATCGCGGACGTTGAGGTCGGCTGTTTCTTAAGCTCCGGCGTGGATTCGTCCTATGTCGCCTCTTACTTTGAGGGTCAGAAGACCTTTACCGTCGGCTTTGACTTCGGCGAAAAATATAACGAGATCGACTGGGCAAAGTCGCTGTCGGAGAAGATCAACGTGGAGCATCACGAAAAGCTGATCTCGTCCGAGGAGTTCTGGGCGGCTGTGCCGAAGGTACAATATCATATGGATCAGCCCTTGGCGGATCCCTCCTGCATCGCGCTGTACTTTGTCACAAAGCTCGCGAGCGAGTACGTCAAGGTCGTACTGTCCGGCGAGGGCGCGGACGAGCTGTTCGGCGGCTATACCTGCTACAACGATCCGCGTGTGTTCAAGTGGTATCAGAAGATCGTGCCGTACTTTCTGCGCCGCGCGATCGGCTGGGTCTGCAAGAAGCTGCCCGATATCAAAGGCAGGGATTACCTGATCCGCGCGATCCATCCGCTGGAGAAGCGCTATATCGGCAACGCCTATATGTATGACGAAAAACAGAAGAAGGAGCTGCTAAAGAACCCGGAGATCGCGAGCGATCCCGCGCGCCTGTGCAGAAGGATGTACACCCGCGCCCGCCGCTGGGACGACGAGACAAAGATGCAGTATCTGGACATCAACATGTGGATGGTCGGCGATATCCTGCTCAAAGCCGACAGGATGAGCATGGCGAATTCGCTGGAGCTGCGCGTGCCTTTCCTCGACAAAGAGGTGTTCAAGGTCGCGGCTTCGATCCCGACCCCGCTGCGTGTGAATAAATACAACACCAAGTACGCGATGCGTAAGGCGGCGGCGCGTCATCTGCCCGATGAGGTCGCCGAAAAGCCGAAGCTCGGCTTCCCCGTGCCGACCCGCGTATGGCTCAGGGATGAGCATTATTATCATGTCGTCAAGGATATGTTCACTTCAACGACTGCGGAGAAGTTCTTTAATACCGAGCTGCTGCTCAATTATCTGGACGAGCACTTTGAGGAGAAGGAGGACAACTCCCGCAAGATCTGGACGATCTATGTCTTTCTCGTATGGTATCAGATCTACTTCGGCGCGGTAGCGCCCGAGGATCTCAAGCCCGCTGAGAAGCCTGCCGCTCCCGTAAAGCCCGCACAGACGGCGGACGAGGCAGAAGAGGAATTTGAAGAAGCGGAAGAAGAAGTCTCCGGCGGCACAAAGGTGTTCAAGCCCGTCAAAGAGAACGAGGCAGAAGAAGCGCAGGCAGCGGAAGAAGCCGCCGAGCCTGTCGAGTCCGGGCAGCCGGAAGAGCCCGTGTATGAGGATATCTATTCCTCCTCCGGTAAGAAGGCGCGTCATGTGAATATCGAGGAAGAGGAAGAAGCTCCGATCTCCTTTACCGACGATATCGATCCCGACGACTTTTTCGCAAGCCTGAAGAGTCAGCTCAGAGAGAATTTTGACGAGTCCGACGAGTCCGGCGAAGAATAATACAGTGACCAGTGGTCAGTGATTAGTGGTCAGTTAAACGATCAGATTAACGAACGCCGCTCATCCGAGCGGCGTTTTTAATAATCGGTGGATTATGAAGATATATGACAATTTAGAAGAATATCAGCCGCAGGAAACGGGCGCGTATGTCGCGCTGGGCTTTTTTGACGGCGTGCATCTGGGTCATCGCGCGGTGATCGGCGCCTGCGCCGCACAGAGCGGAGAGCGTGAAAGCGTGGTTCTGACGTTTCGCGAAAGTCCCGCTAAAGCGCTGGGCAGGAAAACGCCCGATCTGCTGAGCGATAACGCGCGCAAGGCTCAGCTGATGGAGGAGATCGGCGTCGACGTGCTGATCTTCGCGGACTTTTGCGCGGTGAAAGAATTGTCGCCTGCGGAATTCGTACAGACCATACTGCAGGAGAAATTGAACGCCGACCGTGTTTACTGCGGGTTCAATTACCGCTTCGGCCGCGGCGGCGCGGGAGATACCGCAGCGCTGGAAAAGCTCTGTGCAGCGAGAGGGATCGCGGTCTGTGCGGCAGAGCCTGTATACTGCGGCGGAGAGCCGGTCTCGTCCTCGCTGATCCGCGATCTGATCGCAAAAGGAGAGATCGGACGCGCGAACCGGCTGCTCGGCTATCGCTACGCGATCGAGGGCAGGATCGACAGCGGAAACCATATCGGTTCCTTGATGGGGTTCCCGACCGTGAACCTGCCGATCCCGGACGGCACGGCTGTCCCGCGGTTCGGCGTGTACGCGTCGGACGTTCTGATCGACGGCGTACGGTATCGCGGCGCGACCAACATCGGCGTGCATCCGACGGTCGGCGAGAATGAAAAGCCCTTGTGCGAGACGTTCCTGTTGGATTTCGGCGGCGGGGATCTGTACGGAAAAAGGATCCGCTGTGAGCTCAGGGAGTTTATCCGTCCCGAAAAGCGGTTCGGCTCCGTGGAGGAATTGACGGAGCAGATCAGGATGGATTGCCGGAAATGTTGACAGAAAGAAACAAAGGCGGCGTTGTTATAACGCCGCCTTTTCATATACTATTCGTACTATTCGGTTGATTTGTCAGCTTCGCTGTCGGCGGGCTGATTCTCTGCGGATGCTGCCTTTGAGGATGCATCCTCTATAGGCGCCGTTTCCTTGACGGCGCTCTTTCCTTTGAGCTTTGCAAAGACCTTTTCCCGTTTCGGATAGAGGATACACAGCGCGATGAAGATCAAAATCGCCGTGAGTGTACAGCACAGACCCGGGACAAAGCCTTCCGGCGTGTATTTGAGTTCGATATTATGCGTGCCCTTGCTCAGCTCGAATGCCAGCAGCGCATTGCCGACGGGCTTGATCTCGGTTTCTTCACCGTCGACATAGGCTTTCCAGCCCTTGGCGTAGGAGATGGAGGTGTAGAACAGACCGTCTTCTTTGGCGTTGATGATACCGGAGATATGGGTGTCGTCGACCTGTTTAGCGACAAGGGTCGACTGTGAGAGCTTGTCATAACCTTGTTGGAACAGATCCTCGTTGAACATCGCGCAGTGGGCGGTAATGGTGCCGTTGGTGCTGTTGTTCATAGAGCAGTGCAGGGTGACGGTATCGCCCTGTTTGACATTGCCTACCATCATGATGAAGGGGCGCTTGATATAATAGCCGATCACCTCGCTGCCGTTGACGCGGATGGAGACGTTTTCGGTGCTGCCGGACAGATACGCGCATGCCACGCCGTCGCCCGGGACGGTATAATCGATATCGTATCCCTCGTTGCCCGAGGAGGAGGAATAGGTAAAGTTGCCGGGCGTCGCGGGCGAAACGGAGCCGTTTTCCGAACCGGCTTTGGCGGAGCTGCTTTCCAGGAACTGATAGAGATCGCCGCTGAGTCCGGTCGCGCGGCGGAAAAGCTCGTTCTGGTTGTTCATCGGATTATTGACGGGAGCGGTTTCAAAGCTATATTCCGCGAATTCCCTGTTGATGACGAAGCCCTGCGGCAGATAATACTTGTTTTGCATCAGCTTGACGTTGCCGCTCTGATAGATCAATTCATTATGGGTGGTATCGAGGTAAGCGCCGTAGGGAGCGATCAGGTATTTGACGTTCAGCATCAGGTTGGTGAACGGGGAGCTCTCCTGATAGGTATAGCGGTTGGAGGCGACCCATCCGCAGATGCCGAATTTTTCCATGTAGGAAGTGACGTCCTTGTTGACCATCGAATTGAACATCGAAATACCGTCGGCGCCGATCAGCGCGTTGTCGTTGAGGGAATGATACTTATTGACCTCCGTATGAGGCAGATCGATATTGTTTTCCTCCAGCTCGTTGACCTTTGCGACGCAGTTGAGGGTATCCTGACCGCCTAAGGGATAGGTGGTCGAGTCGGTGACGCCGTTTGCTTTAACGCCCGAGGCGGCGGAGAAAAGTCCTTCGAGCATCGCGATGATCAGGAGCAGGACGGACAGCACGACCTTTGTCATCTGATGGTTTTTGTTCATATCCTTGGAGCCGATCAGCAGCGCAGACGCAGCGGTGAGCAGGATGATGACGATCGCCATGAAGATGTAGAAGGCGTTGTCGTTATTCTGGCTGACGGCGGAGTTGATCAGTTTTCCCGAACACAGGACGATGACGGCGGCCGTGACGCCGATAACGGAAGCGCCGATGATCAGCGCGATCCGCGGAATACGGTCACGCAGGGAGTATAATAATACCCATGCGGCGACAATACCGCCGATAAAACCGGATAATAAGATAGGATCGGCGTTGAGCTCCGAGCTGAATATGCCGGATACCTTGACTTTGTCGCCGTCGAAGTAGGTCGCGGCGATACCGAGATAAACGGCGAATCCGAGGATCGCTCCGATAACGGATACGAGCTTGATATCATCGATATACATAAAGACGCGGAACGCCATATAGATCAGCACAAACGAATAGAGGAACGAGAAGCGGTGCGGCAGCATGTTGGGGAAGTGGAAGCCGTGCCATACGTAGTCGAGCTGACGGATGATGAAGCTGAGCATGAAGAACAGCAGCAGGCAGCCGCAGAAAATACGCTCGCGCTTTTTGATCTTGGAGCAGAAGAAGAACAGGATCGCCAAAAAGATGACGAAGACGCCGCAATAGACGTTCGGCAGACCCTCCTTGTTGGTGGGCGCGACAAAAGCGACGGAGTTGGCGATCGTCTTGCCGATGCCCTCGAGAACGCCGCCCAGATCGGGGGTGCTGCCGATATTGATGGCAAACTGTGTCGGGAAGGTGTTGTCGGAGGAATGGGTATAATGCAGCGCAAAATACGCCGGCAGGGTGAGGATCGCGGACATCATGATGGAGAGAAGCGAGCAGCCCGCCATTTTCAGAAAACGGAAGATCAGGTTCTTCCAGCCCTTGTATTCTACGATGCAGTAGCCGAGCGATACCAGAAAGACGAAAATACAGGTGAACAGACCGATATAGTAGTTGGCGAGGATCGACAGCGCCAAAGAGATCACGTAGAGTCGGAACTTACCCTCTTTTAACAGTGCGACCGTGCCGGCGATGACCAGCGGAAGCAGGGCGATGGTATCCAGCCAGATAATGTTCCAGTAGTAGCCCATGATAAAGGCGCACAGGGCGTACATCACGCCGAAGGCGGTGACAGTGACGTCTTTGCGCTTGAAGGTGATCCTGAGGAACAGCGCGTAGAAAAATCCCGCGAAACCGATCTTGACGCAGGTGATGATGTAGAGAAATTCTCTGAGCTTATCCGCCGGAACCAATACGGAGAAGAAGTTGAGCGGACTCGCGAGATAGTAGGACATCAGCGCGACATAGTTGGTGCCGCCGCCGCTCTTCCATGTCCACAGCAGGGAGCCGCCGTGCTGGAGCTTGTCCTGGAAGTCGACAAGGAAGGGGTAATACTGGTGCCACAGATCGGTGACCAGGATCTGGTTGGTGCCGAACGGCGAAACGCCGGCGACCTTGAACGCAAAAAAGATCAGGATAAACGGAATGAAAAACGCCAGAAAAAGGTATATGCCCGAACCGTAGCGGTCAAAAAACGAGCCTTTCGCCAAGGTTGGCCGATCGCTCGGAGGCGTTACGGCGTTTTTCTTTTTAGCTTTAGCTGTCATAGTTTGCTCCTTATTTTTAAGATATACATATGTATATTACCATTAAAAATCAGCGAGGTAAACACTAAATTCAGAATTTTTGAAAAAATTTTTTCAGAATCATTTACATGAATAGGATGATTTGATATAATCGATATTTAGAGTGTATCATATCTTTCGGGAGGAGCAGGCCCCTCCCCTATAATAATGCACGGAGGTGTGAGAATGAAGCTGATCGATATCGTCGTCCCCTGCTATAACGAGGAGGAAGTGCTTCCGCTGTTTATCGAGGAGACGAACAAGGTCATCGCGGCCATTCCCGACTACGATTTTCGCTATATTTTTGTCAACGACGGCTCCAAGGACGGTACCCTGCGGGTGCTGCGGGAGCTTGCCGCGAAATACGATAACGCAAAATATATCTCTTTCTCGCGCAATTTCGGCAAAGAATCCGCCATGTACGCGGGTCTGGAGCATTCCGCGGGCGATTATGTCATCGTGATGGACGCTGATCTGCAGCATCCTCCGGCGATGTTCCCGCAGATGATCGCTGGCGTGGAGGAAGGCTACGACTGCTGCGCGCTTTATCGCGCCAAGCAAAAGGGCGAAAGCCCGATCAGACGGCTGATCTCGAAGATGTTCTTCGGCTTCCAGAATAAGATCTCAGACGTCAAGATGCCCGACGGCGCGGTGGATTACCGCATCATGTCGCGGCAGATGGTGGACAGCATCATCAGCCTGTGCGAGAAACAGCGCTTTTCGAAGGGACTGTTCTGCTGGGTCGGCTTCGATACCAAGTGGGTCGAATACCAGAACGTGGAGCGTACCGTCGGCACGACAAAATGGAGCTTCTGGAGCCTGTTCAAATACGCGCTGGACGGTATCACGAGCTTTTCGGTATCCCCCCTGCGGTTTATCGCGGTGCTGGGCTTCATCATCTCGGCGCTGGCGTTCATCTGGATCATTATTACCCTGATCCAGACGCTGATCATGGGCATCGACGTACCGGGTTATGTCACGACGCTGTGCGCGGTGCTGTTTATGGGCGGTATCATCGAGATGTCGGTCGGCGTGCTGGGCGAATATATCGGCAGGATCTATATTGAAAGCAAGGACAGACCGATCTATATCGCGAAAGAAACGAATCTGGAGGATAAGGAAAAATAAGCCCTTTTCCTGAGTGGAGGACTCCGGAATGGTGCTGCTCCTATTTGTGGGATTGCCACGTCGCTTACGCTCCTCGCA
>JAFRBD010000146.1 GCA_017405065.1 Ruminococcus sp.
CTCGGTCGACTGCGGATTTGCTCAAGCATAGCTTTCGCAAAGCATCGCTGAAAACAGTCCGCCGGACTGTTTTCTAAACGCTCTTACAGTTCTCCAAGAGATAATCAGAATATCGAGTTTATCTTTATACAGAACCTCTGTGTTATACAGGGGTTCTGTTTTTTGCGTTGAACGCGTGTATATAACGGTAGAATACAACTGTGGTATGTGGCGCGGAACCGGGTGCAGCGTCACGCTGCTTATCTCGGTCGACTGCGGATTTGCTCAAGCATAGCTTTCGCAAAGCATCGCTGAAAACAGTCCGCCGGACTGTTTTCTAAACGCTCTTACAGTTCTCCAAGAGATAATCAGAATATCGAGTTTATCTTTATTCAGAGCTTCTGTTTTTACAGAGGCTCTGTTTTTTGTTCGCTCAGTTTGCCGCTGCGCGGCGATGCGAAAGACGCGCAGAGCGTTCGAGAGCGGTTCCATGAAAAACGTAAAACGGCGCCGCAAAAAGCTTTCGCTCGTTGCGGCGCCGTCTTGCGGTATGGGGTTTCAGTGTCAAACGGGCAGCGGCGGCGTCAGATACATGCTCAGCATGATCACGCCTTCGTCGGGATAATAATCGTAGTTGACGTTCTCAAAGCCGTCCTCCATCGCGTTGCGGTCATACTTCGGGAAATCATCCGCAAGGCGGGTCTTCCACAGGTCGCGCATGTCGCGGCACATCTGGTTGAAGCTGCTGCGGTTGACGATCTCCTTCGTGCGGTCGTCCCAGAACTTCACCTGAGGCAGCATCTCTTCGGGGAACCGAGGGAAAGGGATCACGGTGTAATAGTTATTGAATTGTTTCGGGGGGAGACATTCTTCCCGAAAATGATCCCCCGCCAGTTGGACAAAATGCCTCCTGATCAGCTCCTCGCCCTCCGTTTTCATATCCCGCTGGACTCTGAGCGTATAGCTTTCATTCAGCGTGGCGAAAACGCCGGCGAACATGACGACGGTTCCGTCGACCGCCGGTTTTTTGTGAAATGAAAACAGTCCCATGATGATTGCCTCCTTATCGTTTATTAAAATGTTAACGAACGTCTGTCTGTTCTTTTATGAGCGACCGGTTATGATGAGTACCATATCCCGCTGCTTGCAGCGAAGCCCGCAGGGGAGCGCTGCGGAAGTTTATTCCGTCAGGCGCAGGCGGCAGATCCTGCCGTTGCCCATCCCTAAGAGCAGCGTCTTTTCATCCTCAAACACCGGCTCGCCGATCACACCGTCGGCGACAAATGTCGCCAGCAGCCTTGCGGAAGAAGTGTCGTACCATTGCAGCCGCCAGTTGACCTCCCGATGATCCCGCCGACCGGTGATCACGAGATATCTTCCGTCCTCGGTACAAGCGGCGAAGTAATCGTGCGCGATGCATCTCTCTTCATCCTTTTGGATAAAAAAGCGCACCTTGCCTTCCTGTGAGATCAAGGCGGCAAAATCGGTGTTGACATATACAAGACCGCTTCCTCCGTCGACCGCGCGGCACAACTCATTCTCAAACGAACCGCGCAGATAATGGCAGGAGTCTTTTTCGCCGACCAGCGGACGGGAGAAGATCAGCCTGTCGCGCGCGATATCGTACCGTTCCAGACGCGCTTTTTCATAGGTGGGGAACAGTACGTGGAGAACGGTACCGTCGCCGGTCACGTCAAAGCATGCTCTGTCCATACCGGCAGACGGGTCATCTTCGCCCTTGCGGAACAGCCCCTTCCATCCCTTGGAGGGAGGCCTGAGATGAACGGTGCCCATCAGCCGTCCCGTCCTCACGCGATAGACGTCGTAGGCGTAGGAGCCTCTGTCGATCACGATATACTTTCTGTCGGCGGCGAACCGGATCTCGTTGGGGCGGGCAGCGCCGACGCTCTGCGGCTTCTTCCTCACACTGGTAGGCTCAAAATACAGCTCTTCCTCTCCTGTCAGGGCGTCGTCCGGCAGCGGCCAGTAGCGGAAGATGTAAAAATCTCTGTCCTGAAAGCTCTTGGATACCGCCGCGCTGCCGTCGGGCGCGAGATAGGTGAAGTCCTGATTATAGCGTCCTCTGAGCCTGAACTGCCTGACTACCGCGCCGCTGTTGCGGTCAAAGGCATAGAGCTTGGGCGGATCGTTCAGCCCCGAGGTGCGGCTGTAGCCCGGCTCGACATAATTATCATAGCAGGAGGCGTAGACAACCCTGCCGCAGCGCGAAAGACATACGCTGCGGATCGGCGAGGCGACGCTGTATACAGCCGCCCCCTGCGTATCGTCCTCCAGCGAGATGACGCGCACCTGATGATCGTCTATCCGCAGCACGGCGAACCGCTCGTCCGCCGATACGGCGGCGGAGTTGCAGTAGCCAAGCCCCGTTACCTCTTTGACAAGATGAAAGTTTTCCGCGTCGTACAGCGAGAAGGAACGTCCGGCGGCAAGGATCAGGTTCCGCTTCTTCAAGAACCCGATAAATCGGATATCATCCTGCTCCAGCCGTTTCAGGATCTCGCCGGTATCCGTACGGACGACCAAGGAGCGCTTGCCGTCGCTTCCGACCAGCAGGCTCCCGTCCGGCGAGAAAGCGACCGCCGCCATCGACGACCGCCAGTCGCCGACCGGCTTCATGCACGGCTTGAACGATTTGAAAAGCGGATCGAACCGATAGAAATACACCGGATTGGCGATCGGCTCGAAGCCTGTGTCGAAAAAGCCTTTTTCCGCGTTTTGGGGATGGATATTCGCGACGGCGACGATATTCCCGCAGCAGGCGACGTCGCTCGCGTTCCATCGGTATTTCGTATGTGCGATCAGACTGCCGTCCGTAAGGCTGTAGGCGCAGATATCGCCGCCCGCGGCAGTCAGCACGGCGCTGTCGTCCGGCGACAGGATAAATCCACAAGGCTTGATATAGCTCGTTCCGTAGAACTCATAGCTTACATATTCCGTCATGATCGGAAAACGCAGGATACAGCGGAAGCTGTCGGTATCATAAACCAGTATCTCGCTGCCGCCGCCCTCACGCGCAGCGGTAACGAGCCGGCTTCCGTCTGAGGTGACGGCGAGATGATGGAAGTACTTGTCCTTCGGCGGGGAGATCCGCATAAAGACAGAGCCGTTCTCCGGTTCCCATATCGTGATCTCCCTGTCCGCTACCGTCGCGGCAAGGGTATCGCCGCGCATCAGCACGACGCCGCTGAGCATCGACGCGTCCGACGTCATCGTCAGGTCGTACGCCGCCCTCGGCTCCTCAAAGCAGGGCGTCAGCGGCATGAGCCATGCTCCCCTTGTTTTCTGTCCTGCGGTTTGAAGGAGCTTCTGCACCCGCGGCAGTTCACCGTGCCGGAGGTGACCGAACAGCCTGACGGTCAGCTGGTCGGGATCGGACGAAAGCACCTCTCCCGAGAGTCCGAGGAAAGCTTCCATCCGCGTGGTTTCGGGCGTTTCATACAGCCGATAATCCTCCGCGGCGGCTCGCACGCCCTGCGTATCCAGCTTTGCGCGGAGATAATCGTAATCCATCACATGATCGAGATACTCCTGTATCTGTCCCGCACAAACGAGCTGGTATGCCAGCTCGCCCAGACGACAGGGGTCATCGGCGGGCTGTGCCGCGAGATAGGCGGCGATCCGGTGATGCCATTCTTCGGAGGCGGTGTGCTGTGTATAGCGCAGACGACACGCTTCACGGAAGCTGTCATAGAAGAAATCCGTTTTCAGCCCGCGTTCGGTCATAAAAGGTCTGAGCTGACGCAGGAGGATATAGATCGCGTCGAGCGCGGTCGTCTGATCCTGTGCAAAGCCGTACATCACGAGCATTTGAGCCAGCCGGCGGGGTTCCAATCCTCCCCGGGCGTGACACAGCCATCCGAAGACGTTCGGGATCAGCGCTTTCATCGGGACGTCGGTAACGGACGTATCGTTTTCCAATCGCCTGAGCACCGCGTCAAAGGCAGAACGCGGCGTATCGCCGAAATCCTCGGTGATGCGGCTTTGCAGCGTATCGTAGGCGCCGAATACTCTCAGTTCGCTCAGGACGATTTTCAGATACAGCGGGTTGTCGGCGCCTTTGGCGCTGACCAGCGCTTTTTGCTGTTCGGTGCTGAGCTTTTTCAGGTAATTGCTCAGATACGCTTCGACCATCGCGCTGCGGTCGGCGATCTCGGTCAGCGGTCTGACTCTGACAATCTGTGCGCAGCTTCCCGCCTGTGCAAGGTATTGATCCGCGCCGGGAGCGTCCTCCCTGACGCTGACGATCAGCTTGACGTTCGCGGGCAGCTCCGTCGGCAGGAAGGCGATATCCTTGACGCCCGAGGGCAGCTGGTCGACCGCGTCGATCACCAGGACGAGTTTCTTTTCCTTTGCGGCTTCAAAAAGCATTTCTTTGAAGCCCGTCATCGCCTCGGCGACATTCTGCGGCGGAGCTGCGGCGACTTTTTTCTCGTCATACAGCTGACGCCAGACTGAGTCGACCAAAGCAAACGCCGAGGAAGCGCCCCTGCTCCTGCCGACAAAACGGTAATAGATCCGATAATCCGCGCGGATGATCCAGTGGGCGAGCAGACTGCTCTTGCCCATGCCCGCAGGAGCGGTGAGGATCAGCGGCTTTGTGCTGTCGGATCTCACATAATTTTCAAACGGCTCCAGATCGCCGCTGCGCTCGATGAACGCCTCGCCCGCCGTGTACAAAAAGAGCGACTGCTCCTCCTGCTCCGTGTCGGGCTCGTCGCCCTCGCGTATCTCGCCGCTGAGCTGAAAGCGCTCCGAGATGGCTGACTTCAGGTCTTCGATAACGGTATCGCTCAGCGGTCTGCCGTCAAAGCGAAAATCGGTCAGCGCTCCCTGTGTGATATCGGGGGAGGCGCCCTTGACGGCTGACAGCTCGGGCGTACTGCCGCTTTCATCCCAGCGGCAGGAATAATGACGGCACGGACGACCGGTAGCGGGTATCGTTCTGTTCCTGAACTCTCTGAGCAGCTCGTCGTCGCGCGCGGGGTCGCCGCTCAGGGCGTTGGTATAGACGTCCGACACATCCCTGCGGCGGATATCTTTCAGATAGCTGTCGTCGCGCAGATAAAAGAAAGCGCGTTCGATCTCGCCGCCTTGATCCGGCTCCTGACGGCGCATAGGGTCGATCAGGGAATGGATGACCTCCATCTCGGTGACGGAATGACCGAGGTTTTCCCTGAGCTTGGGAAAGGTCTCAAAGGTATGCCGCGCGATATCTTCATCGGTCGGCACCCAGCCTCTGCGCTGTCCGATAAAGCAAAGGAAGAAGGGACGGCAGCGGTCGATATTCTCAAGGCAGATCTCGACGGCTTTGAGATTCTCCTGTGAATCCTCCTCCGTGATGCCCCATCTCAGGTCGATATCTCTCAGCCTGAGACGGCGTCGGGCGCACCACTGGGAAAGCTCCGGAAAGACGCGCTTGACCAGATAGTTGCGCTCGGCGTGCATGTCGTTGAACGTGCTGCTGATAAAGACGTAAACGTCGCGCCAGCCGTTTTCCTCCGTGTCTTTCTTTTTTTCTTCGGGCAGGCTGCCGCCGCTGACGGGCGCCTGCTCCTCCTGCTTTTCTTCGGATTCGCTGCCGCCGGCGATCGGCTCCTGCGCGGGCTCGCGCGTCTTCTTTTCTCTGTCGGCTGTGATCGCTCCGTCCGGGTCGGCAGAAGCGCCGTGCGCAGGACGGGGCGTTTTTTTCAGCATGTCGGCGATCAGTCCGCCTAACGGTGGTTCGGCGCCTTTTTTGACGATCGCCTCCGTGACGGGTTCTGCGGCTTGAGCTCCGATCACCCAGACGGGCAGCAGCGCATGAGCGCCTACCCAGAATTGGCGGACGATCCCGGTATCTCCCCTGTACGCGAAGGGGGTCACCTTGCAGTCTGACCCCTTTCCCTTCAAGTACCATTCGATACTTTTTATCAGGGTGGCGCCGGAGGTGCCTTTCTGCGCCTCAAGATCATTTACCCACTCGTATGGCAGGACGACAACAGGCTCCCGATCCTCGGGGAGCGGGAAGCCCTCATGCTCGATCTGTGCGCACGACGACAGACAGAGGCGCTCGCGCGTTTTCGGTTCGCCGTATTCCTTGATCATTTTTGCCGTGGCGCCGTCCTCACGGTCACGGTAGAAAAAGTATAAGCGTTTGTTGTCTTCCATGATTTACCTCCGGCGATGACGCCGTGTGACCGGTCGTCGAAAAGAGCGGCTGCTCGGGAAGAAGGCTTTGGATCCCCGTTACCCTTACTTCTCGATAAACAGGTACGCCGCAAAGAAGCCCATCTTTCCGTAGTTGGTGGATGGATCATAACACACCGTGCGGATCTCTTCGCCGTTATACGCAAAACCCCTGTCGTTCAGCTCGCTTTTGATCTTGGCGATCAGGTCGTCGGCTTCGCCCTCCTCCTGTAAACGATAGGAGCTGTATACGGTTTTGTTCCAGTCGGGACCGTACATGATGACATGCTCGCGCGGCCCGGCATAACCGAGGCTTGTCATCATCTCATACAGACCTCTGTCCGTCATGGTGAAATTCTGGATCAGGTTGGTAAGTCCCGTAGGATCGGGACCGCGGCAGATGAACACCACCCCGTACGGCTCTTTCGGCTTATTCTGCTGTTCTTTCTTTCTTGAAAAAAATCCCATCGGAATACCTCCTTCGATAACGGATGCAGGATCAGACAAAATGCATCAAATCAAATCAATTATAGCATAAACCCCGCCGCCGCGGTTGACAAATTTTCTCTTTCTTCTTTGTGCATTATGCATAGGGTCTGTCGCGCTTCATGCGGCAGCCCCTAAAAACGGCGGGGCAAAAGAACATGATCCGGATCATAAAAAAACAATTGTTTCGGAAAAAATAGTGACTTTGATCCGGCGATATGTTATAATAAAAGCACTTTTCGGATCAATGAAAACAGATGCTATTAAACAGATACTACACAGAAAGGTGAAACACAATGAATATTCTTGAACTGCTCGCGCGATACACCGCGGAAAAGCCGAATGCCCCGATCTTGTATGATGAAGCGCACACAAAAGGGATCACCTACGCGCAGCTTGACGATATAAGCGGACGCGTATACGCTTATCTGAGCGGCAAAGGGATCGGCAAAGAGGACTTCGTGCTGATCGATCTGCCGCGCGGCGTCCTGCCGATCATCGCGATGGTCGGCGTATGGAAAGCGGGCGCAGCATGGGCGCTGGTGGAGGATACCTACGCGCCGGAGCGTATCGAGTTTATCCGCCGGGACTGCGGCTGCAAGGCGGAGCTGTCCGCCGAAAACTGGGAGGAGGTCATGGCGACCGACCCCAGGAGCGGCTATACGCCCTCTGACGACCACGACGCGGCTTACGCGATCTACACCTCCGGCACTACCGGCAATCCCAAGGGCGTACTTCACGAATACGGCAACCTGAGCAGAGCGATCGAATCCGTCCGCATCGACGGTGAGAATCCCTTTAACGGCAAGGACAGACTGGCGCTCTTGGCGCCGCTGAACTTCGTCGCCTCGGTCATCGTGATCTTAGAGGCGCTGAGCATCTGCGGCGGCAAGATCTTCGTCGTCGGTTACGCGACGATCAAAAATCCGCTGGCACTCAAGCGCTTCTTCCTCGAAAAGCGCATCACCATCACCTTCCTGACCCCCTCCTATGTACGGATGCTCGGCAACCAGACGGGACCCTTCCTGCGGATGCTGTTCGTCGGCAGCGAGCCCGCCAACAATATCTACAATAAAAATCTCGAGCTGATCAATATTTATGCTGCGTCCGAAAGCGGCTTTGCGGTCGGCGTGTTCAAGATCGACAGAGCCTACGCGACCTGTCCTATCGGCAAGCCCGAGATCGATACAAAGATTATCCTGATCACCGAGGACGGAGAAGAAGCCGCCGACGGCGAGATCGGCGAGCTGTGCATTGAGAACCCCTTTGTGCGCGGCTATATCAACCTGCCCGAAGAGACCGCCAAGGCGTTCAGGGACGGTATTTACCATACCGGCGACCTTGCGCGCAAAGATGAAAACGGCAACTACGTCCTGCTCGGCAGGTCGGGCGATATGATCAAGATCAACGGAAACCGCATCGAACCGGCTGAGATCGAAGCCGCCGTCAAGCAGGCGCTCGGCGTCGACTGGGTCGCCGCACGCGGCTTTGAAGATAACGGCAAGAGCTATCTGTGCGCCTACTATACCGCCGATATCACATTCGACCCGGACGAGCTGCGCGAGAAGCTCGGCAAGCGTCTGCCGTATTACATGATCCCCGCTTATTATATCAAGATCGATCATGTTCCGCTGAAGCAGAACGGCAAGATGGACAGAAAAGCCCTTCCCAAGCCCGACGCCGCCGACTTCAAGACCGACTACGCTCCGCCCGAGAACGAGATCCAGCAAAAGCTGTGCGACGCGATGGCGATCGTGCTCAAGCTCGATCAGGTGGGCATCAATGACGATTTCTACGAGCTGGGCGGCGACTCGCTCGGATCGATCCGCGTGATCACGGAAAGCGGTCTGCCCGGTCTGAACGCCGGCGAGATCTTCCGCGGCAGGACGCCGAAAAAGATCGCCGCGCTGTATGAGGAAAGCTGTCTGAACGACGACGGCGAAGCGCCCGAGATCAAGAATGCCCGCGCGATGAAGAGCGAGCATCCGCTGACCGTCGAACAGCTCTATATGGTCGACTATCAGCTCTATACGCCGAAGTCGACGATGTACAACCTCTTCTCCATGATGAAGATGGACAAGGATCTGGTCGATATGCAGCGGATAGCAGAAGCGCTGCAGACCGCGATCCGCAACCATTCCGCCCTGTTGACCACCTTCCGCTTCAACGAGGACGGCGATATCGTCCAGCGCTATACCCCCGAGATCATGCAGGAGATCCGCGTCGAAAAGCTCACCGAATTCGAATTTGACAACATTAAAGATACACTGGTGCAGCCCTTTAAAATTATCGGCGGCTGCCTGCACCGCTGCCGCGTATTCGAGACCGAAAAGAACGGCTATATCTTCTTTGACGTCCACCACACCCTGTTCGACGGCACCTCCCTGAAGGTATTCATGGGCAACGTCGGCAAGGCGTATATGGGCATGCAGCCGGATCCCGATCTGTATTACCTCATCCTGCAAAACCGCGAGGATGAAAAACAAACGGAATTCTATCAGGAGAGCAAGCGCTACTTCGAAGAGCGTTACGACGGCGTGGAATGGTCAAGCTATCCCGACGTCGATCATGAATCGCGCGAAAACGAAATGGGTGAGCTGTTCACGCCTATCGGCATCGAGCAGCCGCAGATGAATGCGATGGAGCGCCGTTATCGCATCAGCCGCAACGAATTCTTCATTTCTGTTGCCGCTCTCGCTATCTCTATCTACAACAGAAAAGACGATATCATGCTTTCATGGGTCTATAACGGACGCGAGGATATGATCGCGATGAACTCCGTCGGTCTGCTGTTCCGCGAGCTGCCCGTAGGCTTGCGCATGAACGATAATATGACGATCCGCGATCTGTTCGCAGACGTACATGAGCAGGTACAGAAAGGCATCGAGCACTGCTGTTATCCCTATGTTGACACCCATAATCAGGCGGGCAGCTCCGAATCCGCCTACCTGCTCTATCAGCGGGACATCCGCGATATGGGCGGCTTGGAGGAATTGAACGTCGAGGCGATCGATATCCGCCAGAATCAGGCGGCGTCCCAGACCATCCTCGACATGGAGATCCTCGACGGCGCGGACGGTCTGGAGCTGATGATCGACTACACCGCGAGCCTGTATGAGGACGAGAGCATGGAGGAGTTCAAGAACACCTTCGTCAAGGTCGCACAGGCGCTGGTCACCCATTCCGGCGACGATCTCACCGTCGGTGATATCCGCAAAAAATGCAAGAACAAGTTCAACTTCTTCGCCACCTTCCGCGGTGCGTTCAAGAGAAAGAAATAAGATGGATACAAAACAACTCCGTGACAGCTACGGAATCAACCGAATCATTACCGGCGACTATGACGCCGCCCTGTCCGCAAAATGCGCCAACGGTATTTTTGTCGGCAAAAGCGACGGCGCGGTCCTGGCGTTTCGCGGTATTCCGTTCGCAAAGCCACCAGTCGGCGCGCTGAGATGGAAAGCGCCCGAACCCGCACAGGACGGCGATACGGTCTGTGAGGCTTATTACAACGGCAAGTCGCCGATCCAAACAGCGTGTCCGAGCGAACAGGCGTCTTACTACCCGCAGGGAGAGGACTGCCTGTACCTCAACATCTGGAAGAATCAGACAAATAACGCCGCGGATAAGCCCGTGATGGTGTTTTTTCACGGCGGCTCCTACGGTTGGGGAGGCACTGCCGACCCGCTGTATGACGGCAAAACTCTGGTGACCAAACAGCCTGATATCATTCTCGTGACGGTCGGTTACCGCACGGGGCTGACGGGCTTTGTCGACTTGTCCTATCTGGAGGGCGGAGAGGATTTTCCCGACGCGCCGAACCTCGGTATCCTCGACCAGATCGAAGCCCTCAGATGGGTACAAAAAAATATCGCCGCGTTCGGCGGCGATCCCGATAACGTCACTGTCTTCGGCGAATCGGCAGGAGGCGGCAGCGTATCTCTGCTGCCGATTATTCCCCGCGCCAAGGGATTGTTCCGCCGCGTGATCGCCGAAAGCGGTTCGGTTGCGCTGACATTCTCAAGGGAAGAATGCCGCGAGTTTACCCGCCGTCTGATCCGCGAAGCGGGCACAAAGCGCATGAGCGATCTGATGGCGATGACGGAAGATCAGCTCAAAAAACTCAATGAAAAGCTGAATGAGTACAATAATTTTCCCCAGCGCGACGGACGCCTGATCCCCGTCGATCCCTATCTGCCCTATAAGCAGGGCGTGACAAAGGACGTAGAGATGATCCTCGGCACCAACGCCGAGGAAATGAACTACTGGATCGGAGAGATCGGAGGCGTGATCCCGTTCCGCTTCAGTATTCCGGTCAAGTATGAAAACGATCTGAGAAATCTGTCGAGCGAGGAAAAGCGGCGCGTCAAGCGTTTTATGTCGGAAATGAAAGGTCACAGCATGTGGCGTATGGCGCGATTCTATGACGAAATGATGTTCCGCCTGCCCGCCGTGGCACAGGCGCAGTATCACGCCAAAAACGGCGGCAAAGCCTATATGTATCTCTGGACGATCCCCTCGTCTGTCCCGATGCGCCGATCCTGTCACGCGGTAGAGCTTGCCTATGTTTTCGGCAATCGTGAGGAAACAATTTTTACCGGACAGGTCGCCGACGAAACGGTCAGTGATACCGTGATGCAGATGTGGACGAATTTCGCCCGTACCGGCGATCCGTCCGTCGACGGTCTTAAATGGAATACATATGACGGCTATGACCGGGCGACGATGATCGTATCGGAGGATCCGTATATGCAGGACGATCCCCTCAGCGGACGCAGAAGGCTGCTGTTTCCGCTGCTGCGCCGTATGATCAATCCTTCTTATGCCGCTCTGGACTATAACGTCCCCTTTGTCAGAAAAGCGATCGCGGGCGCCGCCGCGCTGATCGCGGGCGCATCGCTCCTTACCGCGGCTCTGATCTTGAAAAACAACGCGGATAATCCCTGATTCGGCACCCGGGAAGATCGGCGGGGATGATTTTGGCAGGAAGAGGCGGACGCCGCCCTGCGGAAGCGGGATTCATTCTTGTAAAAAAACCGATACTTTTCCCTGTGAATATCGCAGAAAAACAAATCCTGACCACCCGAAGAGGGCGATCAGGATTTATTTGATTTCACGCAATATGTATCAGTATCTTTAGCCTGCGGCAATCCCCCGGTCGTTCATACCGTTTGATGTGAGAGAAAGACGACAGCAAAGCGAAGCGGAGCACAGCGCAACAGCAATAAATGATAAAAGGTTTTATTAAGAATCAGTATCGATAAAATCCCGGATATCCTTGATCGCTTCTTCCCGGCAATAATCCCGCAGGATCTCGTGGCGATAGCCGTCGTACAGCTTCATTTTCACATTCGCACCCGCCGCCCTGAGATGTTCATACACCTTTTTGACGCCGCTGCCGTGCTCTCCGACAGGATCCTCCCCGCCGGACACCAGCAGGATCGGCTTCTTCCTGTCCATGCTGTAAAACCAGCTTTTATCGTTGCTGTATTTGTTCAGGCGCACCAGATCCTGCATTGCCGAAATGGTGAACTGGAAGGTGCAGAGGGGATCCGCGCGATAGGCGTCGCGGTTCGCTTTGTCTACCGAAAGCCATGCGTATTTGTCATTTTCCTGTTCAAAGCCCTTGTTGTAGCTGCCGAACGCCATGGAGTAGATCAGCTTTGAGTAGGAGCGCTCGCCTTTTACGGCTTTCAGCAGACCGCATACGGCGACGCCCGCGCCCGCGGCGGGATTGGGGCCGCCGGTACCCATGACGATCAGCTTGTCGTAATGATGATAATGGGCGGCGGTCAGGCGGACGATAAAGGAGCCCATGCTGTGACCCATGAGGATGAAGGGGAGCTTCTCGCCGTCCATCGCTTTGCGGATCTCGTTGCCGAAAACAAATACGTCGTCGACAAGGAGCTTCCAGCCGCCCTTGTGGGCGAAGAATCCAAGCTCGCTTTTATCCACAGCCGTCGCGCCGTGTCCGAGATGGTCGTAGCCGAAGGTGATGTAGCCGGACTCAGCCATGGCGCGCATGAAGTCGTCGTAGCGTCCGATATATTCGGTCATGCCGTGTACGACGTGCAGAAGCCCTTTGGGACTGCCTTCGGGAATATAGATCTTGCCTTTGAGATAATGAGATTTGTCGGAAGAAAGCACTTCCTTATCGATGACTTTGATCATAGTTGCCTCCGGTTTTGGAAATAGTGTCAGCGGACTCTGTCCGCACATGATTGATGATACGGTTTTACTCGGATCGCAGCGCGGAAACGGGGTCGCTGTTTGCCGCCTTGCGCGAGGGAATGATGCCGCCGATGAGCGTCAGACCGATACTCAGCAGGATCAGGACGCCCGCCGCGGCAGGCGGCAGGATCGCATTGATGTTTTCCTGCTGTGTCAGCGCGTGCAGGATGAGATTCGCCGGGATGATCAGCAGCTCTGTCACGCCGATGCCGATCACGCCCGCTAAAGCGCCGATGATAAAGGTCTCGGCGTTGAATACCTGAGAGATATTGCGCTTGGACGCGCCGATCGCGCGCAGGATACCGATCTCTTTTTTGCGCTCAAGCACGCTGATATAGGTGATGACGCCGATCATGATCGACGATACGATCAGTGAGATAGCGACAAAAGCGATCAGCACATAGCTGATGGCGTTGATGATCGTGGTGACCGAGCCCATCAGCGCGTCGACGAGGTCGGTGTATTCGATCACCTTGTCGTCCTCGCCCGCCGACCTCATGCGGTCGTTGTAGTCGCTGATCATCTGTTTGATATGGTTTTTGCTGTCAAAATCCCTGGGATAGATCGTGATGGTCGTGGGCTTTGACAGGTCGGCGTAGCCCAGCTTTCTGAGGTTGCCGTCAAGAGTCGATTTCTGACCGGACAGCATGGATACCATCAGATCCTTGATCTCTTCGGCGGTCATCTCTGTTTTGAACAGATCCGCCAGCGCGTCGGTGTTGAAATCAAAACCGCTGAGCAGGTTTTCGGACAGTCCCGACGTCAGAGAAGCCATGCTGCTTTCCAGCGCGTCGGTCACCTGAGAGCTGACAGCGGACAGGATCTTTGCCAGGACGCCGCTGAGCTGTTCGGAAATGACGCCGGAATATTCGGCGACGCTGTCTTCCAGCGACGAGGTATCGATCGCGCTGCCGACTGTCTCGGCAATCAGCGCGCTTGCGTCTTCCGTAGCGAGATAGTCGGTGAACGAGGACAGCAGATAGGAGGCGGTGGGCAGGTCGTTTTCATCGGCGTAGCTTTCATAGCCGCTGACGATATGCGAGGCGATCGTGTTGAGATCTTCGTCGGTAGGAGTGACGTCCTTCATCTTTTCGCGCAGGGCGTCGACGCCGTCCTGCAAGATCTTCTTTGCCTCGTCCGAGCGGGCATATTCACTGATGTGAGAAATGTCGGTGAGTTCGAAATGATGGGTCGTCAGCCACAGGTAATAACCGGCGATGTAATCTTCGGCGATCTGCGCGACGTCCTCTTCGTCGATCATTTCCTCGCTGTGCTCGCTGACGAGAGCCATGATATCTTTTCTCAGGGTCTCCTGCGCACTTTCGGTGGTGAGATATTTCATCAGCGATGACGGCAGCGATGAGATGTCCGCCCGCTTGTCGTCGGCAGACCAGCTTTCATAGCCGCTGAGCAGGTCGCTGAACAGATCTTCCATGGCGTCGGAGGTCATGGTGATCCTGACGTCGCTGAGCAGGTCGGCGATATCGTCTTCGCTCAGTTCAGGCATGAGATCGCTCAGATCCTCCTCGGAGAGCGCCGCGCTCATATCCATGTCGGAGAGATCAAGACTGCTGAGATCCAGCCCGCTCAGATCCATGCCCGAGAGATCCAGCCCGCTTGTGTCAAAGCTGAACGCTTTTTCGACGGCGTCCTTATCGACAGAGAAGAGGTCGCTCATATCCATATTCTTGTTTTCCGATTCATCGTCAAATCTTTTGCCGGTGAAAACGTCGATTTCCGGTTCGGCAAGCTGCGCTTTGACGATATCGGACTCTTTTGCCTCGTTGATGATATGATGGATCAGCGACGAAGGGTAGGCGATGCCCACGTTCATGGAAGGGGTGCTGTTGCTGCCGTTCGGCTGAACGACGCCGACGATCTTCAGCGTTTCGGCTTTGTCCAGCAGCTTTTTCATATAGCTTTTATCAGAGCTGTGATCCGTCCACACGTTGTAGGTCTTGTCATAGGTATAAAAGCCCGTGACGGGGATGGTTTTGAATTCGATGCCGAGAAAATCGTCGTAGGAATAGTGTCCCAGACCGGAGATATCCTCGGAGCTTTTGCCCTCGGTAAAGTCGTTGATCAGGGTGTCGAGCTCTACGGGATCCTTAAGCCCCATCGCGTACAGCGTCAGGTCGGGGATCCTGCCGTTGGCGGACAGCGAAACCACACATTCCGTATAGTTTTCCGGCCATTTGCCGGCTTTGAGGTCATAGCTGTTCTTGAAGAGATCCTCGTCCTCGGGCATGGAATAGAAGCTGTCGGAGCTTGAGATGGAAGACAGCAGCCCGTTGGTGGTGTCCTCCGAGGCGGTGAAGCCGAATGCCGAAAAGCTGTTGTCGGGGTTCACCTGACGGTAATTGTCCTTGTCGTCGATTTTGTAGATGCGCGGCAAGATGTTGTAGTTGTACTCGATGGTCTGGACATAATCGTTGATGTCGCACTCGTCGCTTTCGAAGAATGCCTTGAGCGATTTCAGATCGTTGGCGTTCACACCGGAGAGCATATTGGTCAGGGTGCGCCATTCTTCGACGTCCTTTTGATCGTCGGAAGCCTTGGCGGCATAAGACGACGGCATCATCGAGTCGGCGTACATGGACGTGAGGTTAAAGCTGGTGTCGGTGATCTGCAGAGGATAGTCCTGCAGGCTGCCTTCCTCGACGCTGCGGATATACTCGTTCGCGCCGTTTGACATCGCTAAGATCATCGCGATGCCGATGATGCCGATGGAGCCGGCAAAGGCGACGAGGATGGTGCGCGCCTTTTTGGTCCAAAGGTTATTGAACGACAGCGCCATCGACGTCAGAAGAGACATAGATGATTTGCCGAGATTCCTGTGGACGGTCTCGGTTTCTTCGGGAGTAAAGGGGTCGGAGTCCGAGGTGATCTCGCCGTCTCTGAGCGTCACGATGCGCGTGGCGTATCGCTGCGCAAGCTCGGGGTTATGGGTGACCATGACGACAAGGCGATCCTGCGCCACTTCTTTCAACAGATCCATGACCTGCAGGCTGGTGTCGCTGTCCAGCGCGCCGGTGGGTTCGTCCGCCAGCAGGATATCGGGGTCGTTGACCAGTGCGCGCGCAATGGCGACGCGCTGCATCTGACCGCCCGAAAGCTGAGACGGCTTTTTGTGGATATGTTCTTCAAGCCCCACCTTGATCAAAGCGTCTTTGGCGCGGGAGGTGCGCTCGCCGGCGCTGATGCCGCCGATGGTGAGCGCCAGCTCGACGTTTTTGAGAACGCTCTGGTGAGGGATCAGATTATAACTCTGAAAGACAAAACCGACGGTATGGTTGCGGTAAGAGTCCCAGTCGCGGTCGGAGTACTGCTTGGTGCTGACGCCGTTGATGATCAGATCGCCCTCATCGTAGCGGTCGAGACCGCCGATGATATTCAGCATGGTGGTTTTGCCGGAGCCGCTCTGTCCGAGAACGGCGACAAATTCATTGTCGCGCAGGCTCAAGGAAACGCCCTTGAGCGCTTCCTGTACCAGCGTACCGGTCTTATATACTTTTTTTATGCCTTTGAGCTGCAGCATAAATAATCTCCTCGTCAGATGATAGTCGGTTCGGATGATTGTTGATTATCAATGGGTAAGACATGTATATTATAGGTATTATATCATAACATTATAAAAAAGAATTAATAGTATGTAAACAAATCTGACGAAAGAGTAATCACTGATTACAAAATCGGCATCAAATAAGAGCTCCCGCGAGGAAGCTCTTTCTCTTTATCCCTTCTTTTCCGCCAGTTCCTTTGCCAGCTCATAAATCCGCTGACAGGAGTTCTTATGGACAAAGCGGCGGCAGTTCTCACGCATTTCGTCAAGCTTGCCGGTGCTTTTCAGCAGATCGCCTACGATCCGAGCGGCTTCGCTGCTGCTTTCCATGATCACGCCGATCTTGTTCTCGACCAGCAGGGCGGCGTTTTGCTCCTCCTGTCCGGGGTACGCCTTGAATACGACCATGGGCAGGGCGGAGGCGATGCTCTCGCTGGTGGTCAGTCCGCCCGGCTTGGTGACGATGAGATCGCTTGCGTGCATATAATCGTCCACGTTGTCGATAAAATAGAAGAGACGGGTCGGCTTATGATCGTCGATCGTGCGGCGGAAGGTCCTGGTCAGCTTTTCCCTGACGATCTCGCTTTGGTTATACATAAATCGCAGGACGTTGTCTCCGCTGAACCTTTTCAGTAATTCCGGTTCGTCCTCGGTGACGATCTCGTCCGCGTTATGCAGCAGCTCGTTAAACGCGTCATACAGCTTTTTGTTCCTGCCGGTGATGACGATGATCTGGTAGTCTGCGTCGATGGTCTGCAGGTTTTCGTAGATCTCAAGGATATCCGTTACGCCGAAGCTGCCCGCCATGATCAGGACGGTGCGCTTTTTGGGATCGAACTTAAGCTCGGCGAGCACCTCCTCGCGCTTTCTGCCGTTGCCCTCATAGAACCGCTCAAATACGGGATGACCGTAATCATAGATGCGGTCGCGGTCGATGTCGTAACGGGAGGCGAGGATCTCCTTTGCCTGAGCAGAGGCGGTGACATAGGCGTCGATGCCGTTCGCGATATAGGCGCGGTGGGGAAGGAAGTCGGTCACAATGGTGATCACCGGTACCTTGTATCCGTATTTTTCTTTCATATAACCGATGATGGCGCCCGCGAAGGGATGACAGCTGATGATGACGTCCGGTTCAAGCTCATTCATGATGCTTTGCATGCTTTTGGCGCACTGCTGGTAAATGATGCTGACCGTATCGGACAGCGGCGATTTTTTATCGGAGCTTTTGTACATTGCGCCGAAAAGCCCCGGCGTCAGGGTCACCAGCGCCTTGTAGCCGTTGACGACCGTAAAGTTCAGCACGGAGGAACATTCCTCCAGCGCGTCGATGATCGTGACGTTCGCCTCGGGATCATGTCTGTTGATATATGATTTCAGCGCGCTGGAAGCGCGGTTATGTCCTCCGCCTGTGGAAGCGGTAAGAATCAGTATGTTCATTCATTTCACCTTTCTGTTCAAAACAGTCATTGCCCCGCCGCACGTATCGGGGAAGCCTGTCGGTCAGTTCTATTATACCTTATTTTGCGCGCCGTAGCAACAGGTATTTTATCGTATTATCTGCGCCGTTACGCGTCGATATTTCAGCCGCGATATCCGAAATCTATCGAAAATCAATAAATTAACCGACCGCAGGGGTAGTAAATATCGTCGCATTTTTATTTCATAATTCTTTAACAGATTATTAAACATTTTTAAATTCGTTATTATATACTTGATTATAATAGGAGCAGTGGGGTTATTCCTTTTTGCAGCTCTGTTTATGATAATTATGTATGATACGTCAAAGACGATTCCGATAAAGGAAGTGAACGGTATGGCAAAAAAATCCGACACCATGGAGCTGGACGCGATTCTGGCTGAGTCGCGCAGCCGCAAGGGCGGTTCATCCGCTCCCAAGGCTCCGGCGGGCAAGGCTCAGGCGCCCGCCCGCAAGCCGGCTCCCGCAAGGCAGCAGCGCAGCTTCAACGATGATTTTATCGTGACGGATGACGATAACAGAACCGTAAAGCAGCCCAAGGCTTCAGGTTCTCCCAAAAAACCTGCTCAGAAATCCACACAAAACAAAAACCAGAACAAAAAGAAGAAAAAGACCGGTCTGATCGTCGCGATCTGCATTATCAGCATCCTTTTGGTCGCCGCGGCAGGCGGACTGACCCTCTATCTGTTCTCCGGCTCCGGCACCGGCCCCGACAGCACCTTCTCCGACAACGTCTACGTCAACGGCAAATCCCTCAAGGACATGACGATGGGACAGGCAAAGGCGCTGATGAAGAGCGTCGAGGACGAGATGGCGAACGGCATCAAGATCGACGTCAAGGCGGGCGACAAGACCTATAGCTATACCAAGGACGATTTCAATTATTCTTTTGATACGGATCAGGTGCTCAGCGAAGCCAAGACCTATTCCGAGGAAAAGGGCATCAAGACCGAGGACAAGAACTACGAGATCAAGATGACGGTCGAGGATACGACCTGTCCCGATATCATCACGAAGATCGCCGGCGACGTCAAGTCGGACGCGAAGGACGCCAAGGTCACCGATTTTGATCCCGACGCCGATTCGATGTTTACGATCGAGGACGAGACCAAGGGCGTTTCATTGGATGAAGAGACCAGCCTGAACGCGCTCAAGACCTTCATCAACGGCGGCAATATCAGCGGCTCGGTCGACGCGACCGTCAAGGAAGTCGACCCCGAGATCACCGCGGGTTATCTCAAGGAGAACATCATCAAGCTCTCCTCTTTCTCGACGACCTCTACCAACAACTCCAACGGCAACGAGAACATGCGCGTTTCTTTGGCGGCATGCAACGGCTCCATCATCGAGCCCGGCGCGACATGGTCCTTCAACGACCATACCGGCAACTCCAACCTTGAGTCCAACGGCTACAAGCCCGCAGGCGTTATTATCCAGGGCCGCAGCGAGACGGGCGTCGGCGGCGGTATCTGCCAGTCCTCCACCACCATCTACAACGCGTGTATCCTCTGCGGGATGGACGTCGTGGAGCGTCAGTGCCATTACTATAAGTCGGTATATGTCGAAGCAGGCCGCGACGCGACCGTCGACTACGGCAATATCGACCTCAAGGTCAACAATCCCTTCAAGTATCAGCTGTTCATGAAGTGCTGGATGGACGGCGTCGAGCTTAATTGCGAGATCTGGGGTCTGGAGAATCCCAAGTTCGACGATATCGAGATATCCACCTCCTCGCCGAGTTATTTTGACCGCGGCTACAAGGTCTATACCACCCGCACCTATTTGAAGGACGGCAAAGAGGTCGACTCCGACGAGCTGCCCTCCTCCACTTACTATACCTCCGCTCCTTCTTCGGGCAGCGACAATTCCGGCGGCTCGAGCTATGATAATGATGACGACGGCGACAGCTCCGGCGGCAGCAGCTCCGGCGGCGAGTCTTCATCCGGTTCGGGAGATTCCGGCGACAGCGGCGATTCCGGTGAATCCGGTAACTCCGGCGGCGAAAGCGGCGGTGAAGGCGGCGAAGGCGGCGGTGAATCCGGCGGCGAAAGCGGCGATTCCGGTGAATCCGGTAACTCCGGCGGCGAAGGCGAATAAGGTTTTATGTCCCCCTGTGAAAGCAGGGGGATTTCTTTTTGCGGCTTATAATATGTTATAATTCACACAAAAAATTCGAATATCATTAGATAATATGCCCGACTGTTCGTGATGTTCAACAATGGGAACAGCATTAATTTGGATATTATACACAACAGATTTGTCGTAATGTAAAAAATGTGAAAAAGCAGAGAAAAAATCTTCCAAATCGGAAAATAATTATTGAATATTTTTTTGTTATGTGATATGATTAAGCTACGCAATAAAATATTTATAAGGAGGAAACTATGAGAAAGTTTATTAGCGTATTACTGGCTCTTATGTTGGTATTCTCTCTGACGACCGTCGCGTTCAACGCGTACAACGTAGTTGACGAAGGAGCGATCGATACCGAAGAGGCGACTGCCGACGTAGATCCCGTAGCAAAAGTTTATTTCCAGATGCCTAACGGCGAAAACGGCCCTATTGCGACCAAGGACGTTTATGTCCATCATCCTGCAGTTCTCGATCCCGAGACGGGCGATGAAATCCAGGAAGAATATGATGAACTCGTTATCGGTGAGGGCGATCATGCCCTGTCCTGGTACAACGACTTCAACCTCGCTGAGGACGGCAAGCACTATGCAGGCATGTATTGGTGGGACGCTCCCGCTTCCCCCACTGCTTGGCCGGGCTACAGAATGGGAATCGACGATTATGATAACAGCATTTTCTATGCGTACGTTCCCGGTGACGGCGAGCTGACCTCCGGTATCTTCAACAACGGCGTTGACGGCGGTACCGACGACACCCAGCCGATCTACTTTGAGGCGGCGCAGACCGTCGATAACAACATGGAAGGCGCTTACGTAGGCGACTACGATACTCTGTGGGAAGACACCTACAACGAGTTCGACTTCGACGGCTGCATCTTTATCGTTGACCCCGATCAGGTCTCCATCAACGCCTATTCCGGCAAACAGACCTGCGGCGGTAACTGGTACTTCTACTATGGCAACGGCTGCTATGGTAACGTCAGAACCGATTCCGATGATTTCGTTTCCGCGGAAGATAACTGCGTGAACCCCGATCATCACCACGGCGAAGAGCCCCAGCCCACCGAGGCAGAGCCCACCGAGGCACAGCCCACCGAGGCAGAGCCCACCGAGGCACAGCCCACCGAGGCAGAGCCCACCGAGGCAGAGCCCACCGAGGCAGAGCCCACTGAGGCACAGCCTACTGAGGCACAGCCCACTGAGGCACAGCCCACTGAGGCACAGCCCACTGAGGCAGAAGAAGACACCATCACGGTTTACTTCACCAACGGCGAAAGCTGGGATAATGTAAGCGCCTACTATTGGGGCAGCGACGCGGATCCCACATGGCCCGGCAGCGCGCTCGAGGTCGATCATCAGAACGAGTTCGGTCAGGACGTCTACAAGGCAGTTCTGCCCAAGAATGTTAAGGGTCTGATCTTCAACAACGGCAACAACGGCGAACAGACCGCTAATATTGAGAGCGGTATTGAAGACGGCGCCGAGTTCTATACCACCGGCGAAAAGGACGACGATGGTCATGCCATCGTCAAGAAGGTCGGCGGCGAAGACGAGCCCACCGAAGAGCCCAAGATTTGGGATAAGGGCTACTACCTCACCGGCACAGTTGCTAACTGGGGTCTCCAGGAAGGCATGATGCTGACCGACGAGGGCGACGGCCTCTATTCCTACGGTCCGATCTCTCTGACCACCAACGACATGATCAAGGTCATCGACGTTAACAAGAAGGGTACCGGTATCGGTAACTGGTATCCGGACGGCATGGACAACAACCGCACCGTTCCCGCTGACGGCGAGTACACCATCTACTTCCGTCCCGCAGGCGACGGCACAGCTGAGGACGGCTGGGAGTACATCCCCTATGAGGGCGACGAGTCCGGTGAAGACGCTCACGGCTGCAAGAACGGCGGCTACATGTTCAAGTTCGTCGGCAGCTCGACAGAGCCCACTGAGGCAGAGCCCACCGAGGCACAGCCCACCGAGGCAGAGCCCACTGAGGCACAGCCCACCGAGGCAGAGCCCACTGAGCCTGCTCCCGCTGAATACAAAGTTTACGCAGTAGGTAACGGCGTAGGCGCATGGCTCAACGGTATTTCTTGGAACCCCGGCGCAGAAGCTAACCTGATGACCGAGGGTACTAAAGACGTATGGACCTTTAACGGTTCCTTCGACGAGAATGTCCCCGCTACGGCTGAATTCAAGTTCGCCATCGACGGTACATGGGACTTCAACTTCGGTATCGACGGTGACGCGACCGTTGAGAACGGCGTAGAGATGGATGCCGTAAAGGGCGGCGAGAACATCAAGATTCCTGCTCTGACCGCAGCATCCACCGTGACCGCTGTTCTGGATCTCTCCAACTATGATGCAGAGACCGAGACCGGCGCGAAGGTCACCGTATCATGGACCGGCGGCGAGCAGCCCGTCGTATGGGATAAGGGTTACTATGTGACCGGCACTGTCGCTGATTGGGGTCTCAAGGAAGGCATGATGATGACCGACGAAGGCGACGGTCTCTATTCCTATGGCCCGATCACTCTGACCACTGATGATATGATCAAGGTTATCGACGTCAACAAGAAGGGCACCGCTATCGGTAACTGGTATCCTGACGGTATGGACAACAACCAGCAGGTTGCCGAAGACGGCGATTACATGATCTACTTCCGTCCCGCAGGCGACGGCACTGAGGAAGACGGCTGGAACTACATCTATTATGTAGGCGACGGCAGCGACGATTCTCTGAACCACGGCTGCACCCGCGGCGGCTACATGTTCAAGTTCGTCAAGGAAGAGGACAAGCCCGAGCCTGATTACATCCTCGGCGATGTTGACGGCAACGGCGTAGTTGACTCTGTCGACGCGACTCTCGTACAGCGCTACGACGCTCAGATGACTGTTCCCCCTACCTTCAACGAGGCTGCTGCCGATGTTGACGGCGACGGCGAGATCACCATTGTCGACGTTACTCTCATCCAGCGCTATGTCGTAAAGATGAAAGTGAAGTTCCCGATCGGCGAGGGTCAGTATTACGATTCTTGATCCTTCTGATCGTATGACGCGTCAGTATCATTTGAGTTTGATTTGAGTTTTGCTCCCCCTGTTCACGCAGGGGGAGCTTTTTTCAGTGAACGGTTATCAGTGAACAGATCAACTATTATCGGCGTTTTTGTCATCCTTTTGTCATAATACACAAAACTGAGGCGAAAATATTTATGTCGAAATCAACAATTATCGTTGAATAATGAAAAAGGATATGGTAAAATTATATTGCTAAAATTATATCCCTTAAGGAGGATTAACATGAAAAAAGTAATCAGCTTATTTTTGGTTATGACCTTGCTGATCAGTGTGCTTGCTGTATCCTTCAATGCTTTATCCGTTTCCGACGTCGACGACGAGGGCGTGCCTTTCGTCATGTCCGCTGCGGAAGGCGTTGCGGCGTACGAAGCCGAAAACGAGATGGAGCCCGGCTCTTTGAAGACAGCGCGCATCTATTTTCAGATGCCGAACGGTAAGAGAGGTCCCGCTGCGACCGACGACGTCAATCTCCATCATCCTGAAGTGATCGATCCCGATACCGGCGAAGTTACTCAGGAAGCGTATGATGAGATCGTGATCCACAAGGGCGACAAGGCTCCCTCGTGGTATAACGAGAACAACATCCTCGGCGGCAAGCATTATGCCGGCGTTTACTGGTGGGGCGGACCCGCCGATGTAGACGGCAAGTGGGTCGGTTATCGCATGGAGATCGCGGACGAGGCGCAGGGTATCTACTATGTCGACATTCCCTACGATCCTGACGATTCAGACGTTTCCGTTACGACCGCGATCTTTAACAACGGCGTTGACGGCGGCACCGATTCTTCCAAGCCCATCTACTTTCAGGCGGCTCAGACGGTTGACACCAACATCGAAGGCGCTTATCCTGACGACTACGATACGACCCCCTACGGTTCTCCCGATCCGTTGAACTTTAACGGCTGTATCTATATCATCGATCCCGATCAGGTTTCTATCAACGCCTTCTCCCAGAAGCAGACCTGCGGCGCTAACTGGTATGTTTACTACGGCAACGGCTGCTACGGCGTAGAGTTCAAAAAGGGCATCGGTGAAGAATCCGATTATCCCGACGGCACCCCCGGTTGGTCTGACGACGTAGCGGATATCTGTCAGAACCCCGATCACTTCGACGCCAACGGCAATCACGTAGGCTACCAGCCGGATCAGCCCGATCCGACCGATCCCGCTCCGACCCAGCCCGCTCCTACCGAGGCTCACGTCCATACGCCCGGCGCGCCTGTTCAGGAGAATGTGGTTCCCGCTACCTGCACCGCTGCCGGTTCCTATGACGAGGTCGTATACTGCACCGAGTGCGGCGCTGAGATCTCCCGCGAGCATAAGACCACCGAGAAAGCGGCTCATACCATGAAGCGCGTCAACGGTAAGAAGGCTACCGAGACCGCGCCCGGCTACAAGTCCCACTTCAAATGCACGGTTTGCGGCAGCTATTTCTGGGATTTCGCCGGGACAAACCCTGCAACTTGGGAAGAGATCGAGATTCCGAAGCTCACTCCTACCGAGCCTCCCGCTCCCACACAGCCCGCTCCTACACAGCCTGCTCCCACCCAGCCTGCTCCTACACAGCCTCCCACCGAGCCTCCCATCTCCGGCTTCCTCGGCGATGTTAACGGCAACGGCGATATCGATATCATAGACGTGACTGTGACCCAGCGTATCCTGGCGAGTTTCATTACCGCCGACCGCGCGATGAGAGCACGCGGCGACGTTGACAGGAACGGCAATCTTGAATCGATCGACGCAACCATCCTCCAGCGCTGGCTGTTAGGCGGCCCTTCGGATTACGACATCGGCAGCAAGGTCTGATCCGATCGCTCGTGGCTCTTTTCAATCAAATTTAATTGAATCTTTATCGTTCGCTCCCTCTGCTGCTGCAGGGGGAGCGACTTTTCGTTTACAGTTTACAGTTATCGGTTTGCAGTCAGCAGTTATCTGAATGTATCGGGATATTGTAACCTTTTTGTCATAATAACCAAAACTGAGGTAAAATTCTTTATATCCCAATCGGACAAAAACGGTTGTAATCTTAATTGCTTTATGGCATAATATAACCGTACAAGTATACACAAACCATCTTTTAGGAGGTAATTAACATGTGTAAGAAATTTTTATCGCTGCTGTTGGCAGTGATGCTGATCGTTTCCGTCATGTCGGTAGGCTTTGTGTCTGCCTCCGCGGCGACGACAGACGGCTTCACGCCCGACCCCGGCAAGCTGTATTTTGATACAGACGGCACCGGCTGGGAAATGGGCACCAAGAATAAGGTCGCTTTCCACATCTTCGGCGGCGACCTTGAGAAGACCCTGGCCTGGGGCGCAAGCAAGGAGATCGGTACCGCTACCGAGGGCGAGTCCGGCGTATACGAATTCGATCCCACCAAGAACGGTCAGACCTTCAACCCCGGCGTACAGTACAAGATCATCTTTGTCCGCACCGAGGGCAAGAACTGGACCAACCAGACTTACGATCTGCTCTTTACCACCGACTGCTTCGGTCATGTCGCCTACTGCGACGGCACCGAGTATGAGAACCCGGTCGACAGCTCCAAGAAGACGCTCGCGGCTTTCTGGAAAGAAATGGATGCTACCGTTGTCGGCCCCGTCAAGCAGATATCCTCTATCGGCAACGTTGTCGGTACCTGCCTCGCGGAAGGCACCACCGACGAGTCCCTGTTCAACGAATTTTTGACGGTTGTTGACGATACCACCGGCACCACTAAATACCAGAACGCTTATCACTTTGTTGTAGAAGCAGGTCAGAAGACCGAGCAG
>JAFRBD010000147.1 GCA_017405065.1 Ruminococcus sp.
AAAACAGTCCGCAGGACTGTTTTTTTTACGCCCTTTCGATTCCCATCATCCGGCTTTATCAAACAGATAAAAGGATACCCGAAGGTATCCTTTTTTGTGGAGCAGATGATTCCGTAATTACTGACAATCCACTTTGTTGTCGTCTTCGGATCGTCACCTCCTGACTTTCCCTCTATCAGCGCCACGGGCTGAAAACAGTCCGCAGGACTGTTTTTTTTACGCCCTTTCGATTCCCATCATCCGGCTTTATCAAACAGATAAAAGGATACCCGAAGGTATCCTTTTTTGTTGGAGCAGATGATGGGAATCGAACCCACACGGTCAGCTTGGAAGGCTGAAGTTCTACCACTAAACTACATCTGCATATTTACTTTATATTCGGATTATATCACACCGGATTAGTTTTGTCAAATCAATATCGATAAAATCCGGCAGGGAAAAGTTATCCTATTCCCTGCCGGCTCACAATCACCTGTAACGAATCACTGATTCTTCGGCCCGTCGATACGGTAGATCTCCTGATTATCGATATCGATATTCGGGATGATGACCGGCTGGATACCGCAGTTTGCGGTGACGGTGGTAATCAGCGCTTTGGCATAAGGGAACAGCGCCTTAAAAGTCTCTGTATGAATGAGTTCTTTTTTTTCGTCGGCGTTATACGCAAAGATGCCGACTACGATCACATGGATCTTAAAGCGTTCAGGATTCTCCTTATCATGCACTTCGATATCAAAGGTGCCCTTCGCCATATTTTTATTGACGGCATATTGAACCTGATAAGAATACTGATTGCCAAGCGAGATCTTGGTACCGTTTTCGGTCGTGTTGACAAAATCGATTTTATCCACTTTATAACCTTGTAAGTTTACAACAGCCATATGACATTCTCCTTAAAGATGATATATCGGTCTGTATATTCTATCAGACGCCGGATTATTTGTCAATATCACTCAATCGCCTTTCTTTTCAGATCGATCGGTCAAGTGTTTGATTATTCGATTCCGGTTTCGATCAATTCCAACAACTCAGCTTCGCTGATGACGCGTATACCGAGTGATTGCGCCTTGGTCAGTTTTGAACCTGGATCCTCGCCCGCTAAAACATAATCTGTCTTTTTTGACACAGAGGAAGACGTTTTTCCCCCGTTTTGCTCGATAAGCAAAGAGGCTTCTTTTCTGCTCATGGTCGGGAGCGTACCTGTCAGGACAAAGGTCTTGCCGATAAAACACCCTGTCTTTTCCTTGCGTTCAAAGGGCTTCATCTCTACGCCGAGCGCTTTCAGCTCGTGTATCAGATGCGCCGTGCCCTCCAATCGGAAGTAATCATAGACAGACTGTGCCATGACAGCGCCGTAGCCCTCGATGGAAGCGATCTCTTCTACACTCGCTCCAAAAAGAGCATCAACAGACAAAAAATGCTCACACAGCAGTTTTGCGGCTTTTTCGCCGATATGACGGATCCCAAGAGCGTAGATCAGGCGGTTGATCACAGCGGTCTTGGATTTATCGACCGCGCGGATCAGATTATCAGCACTTTTATCACCCATGCGCTCGAGTTTTGCGACGTCCTCGGCTTTAAGCTTGTACAAGTCGGTAAACGTCCGTATCAACCCTTCGTTGAGCAATGCCTCCAGTAAAGACGGACCCAATCCGTCGATATCCATCGCGTCGCGGGAGACAAAGTGGATCAGGTGCCTCAGCAGCTGCGCGGGACACTCGGTATTAGTGCAGCGCGTCGCCGCTTCACCTTCTTCCCTGACCAGCTTACTGCCGCAGGAAGGGCAGCGCTCCGGCAGGTTATAGACCACAGAACCATCTTTATGACTTACGACGCAAAGCACCTCGGGAATGATCTCCCCCGCCTTGCGGATCTTCACCGTATCGCCGATACCGACTCCCAATTCGCGAATGAAATCTCCGTTATGAAGCGTCGCGCGAGATACCGTCGTACCCGCCAATAAAACCGGCTTGAATATACCCACGGGCGTGATCGCGCCCGTCCTGCCGACGTTGATCTCGATATCCAGCAGCTCGGTTTCTTTTTCCTCGGGCGGGTATTTATATGCCTCCGCCCAGCGCGGGAATTTCGCAGTACTTCCGAGAAGCTCGCGTTCAGACAGGTTGTTCAGCTTTACGACAGCGCCGTCGATCTCGCAGGGCAGCTCTCCCCTTGTCTCGTTGATGCGGTCGATCTCAGTCAGCACGTCGTCGATATTATCAAAGCTGTGATAAAACGCTGTCGGAAAACCCGCTTCGGTCAGATAATTCAATGATTCTACATGGGTCGTAAACTCGACGCCTTCCGCTGCCTGCACATTGAAAACATAGATATCCAAAGCGCGCTTTGCAGTGATTTTGCTGTCCTTCTGACGAAGAGATCCCGCCGCCGCGTTACGAGGATTCTTAAACGGTTTCTCACCGTTGTTTTCCTGTTCTGCTACGATCCGCTCGAAAGTCGCGACAGACATATAGACTTCTCCGCGCACTTCAAGGAAAGCGGGTGCGTTATCAATGCGTTTAGGCAGTTTTTTGATCGTCATCAGGTTTTCGGTTACGTCCTCGCCCGTAACGCCGTCGCCTCGCGTAGAACCGCGGACAAAGACGCCGTTTCGGTACTCGCAGGAAACAGACAAACCGTCGATCTTCGGCTCCACCACATAGACGGGATGATCGATCACCTCACGCACCTTGCGGTCGAAATCACGGATCTCATCGGCAGAGAACGAGTCATGAAGACTTTCCATCGGTACGCTGTGCACGACAGGAGAAAACTTTTCGCCCCTGCTGCCGCCGACACGCTGCGTAGGAGAAGTCGGAAGCAGCAGTTCCGGAAACTCCGCCTCAAGATTTTCCAGATCACGCATCATCGCGTCATACTCAAAGTCGGAGATCACGGGATCATCGTGATTATAATAGCGGTCATTATGGTAATTCAGCTCTTCGGTAAGCTGAGCGACCTTGATTCTTGCTTCTTCTGTATTCATTGTTTACCTTCTTACCGCGGATGTACCCTTTTCTCTCAGATAAGTGCTTTCCAGATCGGCTAAATGCAGTTTGACGGCAAGGGGATACTTATCATACGCCTTACTGACATACATCCCGTTATTGTCGTCAAAGCCGCCCATATGCCAGCGGATCGCCATTGCTTCATCCAGCTTCAGCCGCATGAAGCGTTCAATCAAAAAAACGCTCTTTTCTCCGTGACCGTACGGAAACGTATCGTCGATCGAATAAAAAGGCACCTTTTCCCATTGACCTGTTTCGTCGTTCTTGACATTGCGGGTAGAAGTCTTATAGAACTGCGCTTTGCAAAGATCATGAAGAAGCGCACAGATCGCAAAACTCTCCATACTGTCGGTCTCTTCGTCAAAATGCTTCTCCATCAGCGTATTGAACACGCTTACGGAATGCATGACAAGTCCGTTTTCACAGGCGCAATGATACTTCGTGCTGGCGGGTGCGGTAAAGAAATCGGTCTTTTGGATCCATTCGAGCAGTTCCGCCGATCCGCGTCGGGTAATGTTCTCTGTATAGATTTTGATAAACTCATCTTTTGCAGTCATCATAGCTGAACCCTCATATCATTTATAATAAAGTTTCATCATAAACGGCTCTGGCGCCGCCGATGAATTTAGCTCTGGTACGCGCGGACGCAACAAATGCCTCGCCGATCTTTTTCTGCGGCAAACGGAGGGGTACGGCAGTTTCTTTAAGATGCATGCCGATCAACGTTCCTCCGATATCCACGCCCGCATCGGCTTGGATGTGTTCCACCAGTACGGGATCGACAAATCGGGCGTATGCCGTAGTCGCGCTGCTGCCGCCTGCCTTCGGCTGAGGAACGGCGTTCACGATCGGGAGATTGTTTTGCAGCGCTAACTCCCGTTCGATAACCAAAGCCCGATTGAGATGCTCACAGCACTGTGCGGCAAGGTAAATGCCCTTCTCCTTCAGCAGGTCAAAAAAACCGTCATAAATCGCACAAGCGATATCCATGCTCGAATGAGTACCGATCCTGTTGCCGCCGACCTCACTCGTAGAGCAGCCGAGAACGACGACAGAACCTTTATGAAGCTTTGCAGCTTCGATCAACTGAGAAAATACAGCATTTGTTTCCTGCGTGATTTGTTCCAACATATTATCAAGTCCCCTTGTCTGATAGAAATTCAATAGAAGGAAATAAGAATGTATGACTCCCTACACAAAAACAGGAATCAGAACCATACATGCACATATACCTATTATATATATTATCAAATTTTTACCCGAATAATATTCTGTTGAAGATAAATGGACAAGAAAATCATGACTCAGACACATATTTTTCGTACAGCCATCGCCGCGAGCCTGTCACGTTCGACGGCGGGCGTACGCCTTTGATTGGTTTACTGCGCAGGAGTACCTACCAAAAAAACAGGCGCCCTTTCGGACGCCCGTCATCTTCAATGATTATTCAGTTTCTTCAGCAGTTTCCTCGGCAGGAGCCTCTTCTGCAGGAGCAGCTTCCTCTGCGGGAGTCTCAACTGCGGGGATCTCATCCTCAAGCTCGCGAATCTCAGGTTCTTCTGCGGGAGCCTCTTCGACTTCTTCCGCTTCATCAGCCGGAGCGTCGGGCAGCAGCGCACGGATAGACAGGCTGACACGCTTCTTCTCGAAGTCGATGCCGGTGATCTTCGCCTCTACCTCGTCGCCGACAGACAGAACGTCAGAGGGCTTATCGATGCGCTTGTTGGAGATCTGGGAGATATGGATCAGACCGTCGATGCCGGGGATGATGTTGGCGAAAGCGCCGAAAGCGGTCAGACCGACGATCTTTGCCTTGACAACGGTGCCGACAGGATAATCTCTCTCGAGAATAACCCACGGATTATCCTCAGCCTTCTTGAAACCAAGGGAGATCTTCTTGGGAGTGGATTCGGTATTGATGTCCTTGATATATACTTCAACGACGTCGCCGACTTTAACGACTTCGCTCGGATGCTTGATGCGCAGCCAGGACAGTTCGGAAATGTGGATCATGCCGGACACACCGCCGAGATCAACAAAAGCGCCGTAAGAGGTCAGAGAGCGAACAACGCCGGTGTATACCTTACCGACTTCACAGTTCTCCCAGAACTCTGCACGCTTAGCGGCGATCTCGTCGCGGAGAACGCTCTTGATGGAGCCGATGATCTTTCTTCTTCTTCCGCGCTGAGACATCTCGATCAGGCGGAACTTGACTTCCTGACCCTTAAGCTCTTCCAGATTCGCGTCACGCTCCATAGCAGCCTGAGAAGCGGGGATAAAGATGCGGATATCGTTGGAAACAACGATCACGCCGCCGGAGACGACCTCGGTAACGATACCGGTGAGGATCGTTTTCTCATCATATGCCTTCTGCAGTTCCTCATAGCCCTTCTGGGCGTCGACTCTGCGTTTACTGAGCATGATGGTACCTTCGACGTCATTTGTTTTCATAATCAGCAGTTCTACACGATCGCCGACCTTGACAACTTCATCGGCGCTCTGAATCGGAGTGGATGATAACTCGTCAAATGGGATAAAGCCAGTCTGCTTTCTGCCGTCTACTTCAACATACACTTCATTGGGAGTGATGCTTGCGACGGTACCCATAACCCTTTCATTAGTGTTTAAACTCTTCAGAGATTCTTCTAACATCTCCTCAAAGTTCTCAGTTTCGTTTACGCTGGATGTAGTGTTTTCACTCATTGTATCCAGTACCTCCTTTATATTCCTTTCCGGTGTAGAAGCGCCGGCTGTTACGCCTATGATCTTCGCATCGGCAACCATGCTCCTGTCAAGCTCTGCGGCTGTTTCGATCAGATAAGTGCGCGTACAGTTTTGCTTACAAATGGTATACAGCTTATTGGTATTGGAACTGCCGCGGTCACCCACCACGATCATACAGTCGCAGCGCTCGGACAAAGCCTGAGCTTCTGACTGTCTCTTAGACGTAGCATTACATATTGTATCAAATATTTTGGCATTTGTATATAGTTTTTTCAAAAAAAATATACAATCTTTCCAAATTTTTTTGTTAAATGTCGTCTGAGCAAGAACACAAACGTCATTATTATTCTCAGGAGGAAATATATCAACGATTTTCCGCAAATCATTTTCATTTGAGAAAACGCAGTACTTACCTACGCAGTTAGAGAGTATTCCCTGCACCTCGGGATGATCCTCGTCCCCCGCAAGCAGAATCGTATAACCCTGAGCGCTCATATCGGAAACGATCCGGTGGATCTTCGATACAAAAGGACAGGTCGCGTCGATGTATTCGACGCCCATCTGAGCAAGCTGTTCATACACGGATCGCTTTACGCCGTGCGAGCGGATGATAACAGGTTCGCGTCCGTTGATCTGTTCGGGGTCGTCTACCGCGATAACGCCCATTCCGGCAAGCTCCCTGACCACTTCCTTATTATGGATGATCGGGCCGAGCGTACAACCGCCGTGACGATGCCGCGCAACATCAAAAGCAATATTGTAAGCTCTCTTGACGCCGAAACAAAAGCCTGCGGATTCCGCTAAAATGATCTCAGCCATTCTTTTTCGCCTCATATGCAGCTAAATCTTCTTCACGGATCGCTTTGATGTGATCCATGATAATACGGCTTGCGTTGCGGAATTCTCTCGCGCCGCCCTCATTAAAGCCCATATCCTCGATCGACAGCGGCTTGCCGAAATGGAACCAAACACGTTTGCCGATCTTGGTATGACATACGGGGATGACGGGAGTTTTTGTTTCCCACGCAATCAGGCTGCAGCCGTTTTTAGGCTTCAGAAATTCGCCGTCCTTGGAGCGCGTACCCTCAATGAATATGCCCATCAGCGCGCCGTCCTTCAGTATTTCTTCAAAATGACGGATGGAGCCCATATCAGCCTTGCCTCTGTCAATGGGAAAAGCGCCGAGCTTACGCAGAAACCAGCTGATAAACTTATTCCGGAACAGTTCTTCCTTCGCCATGAACTGTACCTGACGCTTTATTCCGATGCCGAGAACGATCGGATCGGTAGCGTCGGTATGATTAGACGCGAGGATAAACGCACCCTCTTCGGGGACGTTCTCTTTACCGATATACTTAGTGCGGTATTTCAGCTTAAAGATAGGAATGCAAACAGCTCTCCAGAAAAAGTAAAAATGATTACGCTTCATATTCTATCCCTCATGATTTGTAACAGTTTATTGACAGACGTTTCCAGATCCTCGCCGGAGGTATCGACCATGATCGCGTCGGCGGCAGGCTTGAGCGGAGCGATATCGCGGTGAGAGTCGGCGTAGTCTCGGGCGATCACATCATTGAGGATATCATCATAATTGACGTCCATTCCCTTTTCGATCAGCTCGTCATAGCGGCGGCGGGCTCTGCACTCGGGAGAAGCAGAGAGAAAGATCTTGATCTTTGCGTTTGGCAGAACGACCGTCCCGATCTCCCTGCGGTCCATGATCACACTATCGGTACGCGCCATATCGCGCTGTAAATCAAGCAGGAAGGCCCTGACCTCGGGGATCGCCGAGACAGCAGACGCCATCATAGAGATCTCGGGAGTGCGGATCAGACCGCTGACGTCCTCTCCGTCGAGCAGAACGATCTGTTCGTGATTCTCGTTAAAAGCGAGCTTCACTGTAATTTCTGGAAGCATAGCCGCGACCGCTTCCTTATCCTCTGCGGTCAGACCTCTGCGCGCTGCCGCCAGTCCGATCGCGCGGTACAGCGCGCCTGTGTCGACATAAATAAAACCCAGTTCCTTTGCCGCCAGTTTAGCGATAGTTGATTTACCGGCGCCCGCAGGGCCGTCGATTGCAATAGCGATAGACATAGTGTACTCCTTTATGATTTGATTGTCATTCCGTGGAGGGATTCATCCCGACGTGGAAATCCCCCTGTCAAAAATACCGTTATCCTTAACAGAAATCTATATTTCCTCTTTGTGGGATTGCCACAGGGCTGCGCCCTTCGCAATGACAGTTACTGTTTTGCGGCCGATTCTCCGGCTAATCTGCCGGTGGAAAACGCGATTTGCAGATTAAATCCGCCTGTATAAGCGTCAAGATCGAGTACCTCGCCGGCAAAATACAAGCCTTTGACGAGCTTGCTCTGCATCGTACGCGGATCAACGTCCTTCACGTCTACGCCTCCGTGGGTCACGATCGCCTCGTTGATCGGTCGGAATGAATGTACGTGTACCGTAAAGCGTTTGATCTGCTCTGCCAGCGAACGACGCTGCCGGGCGGTCAGCGCGTTGCATTTCGTATGCGGATCGATACCCGCGCGATGGATGATAACAGGTATCAGCTTTTTCGGCAGCAGCTTGCCGAGTGAATTGATGATATCTTTGTTGACGAACTCCGACAGATCACGCAATATCCGTTTATCGAGCTTTTCTTCATCGAGAGCAGGCTTCATATCGATCACCGCCGAATAGCGTCCGGGTGATATATCGCGCAATTGCGCGCTTGCGGACAGCACGAGCGGACCGGAAATGCCGAAATGCGTAAACAGCATCTCCCCCATCTCGGAATACGCTTCTTTTTCATTTGCCTGATCTATCACCGTCAGGCGGATGTTTTTTAAAGACAAGCCCTGTAATTCGGCGATATCCTGATCAGATGCGTTCAAAGGCACCAACGACGGAAGAAGCGGCGTAATGCTGTGACCTGCCGCTTTTGCAAAAGTATAACCGTCGACGGTAGAACCTGTCGCTCTGTAAGACATGCCGCCGCAGGCGATGATCACCGCGTCGGCGTACATGACGCCGTCAGAGAAGCGAATGCCTTTCACCGCGTCGTCCTCGATCAGCAGCCCTTTGACTTCCTTCTGAAGGACAGTGACATTTCGTTCTGTAATATAATGATATAAGGTATCGACAACATCCGTCGCCTTGTCCGACGCGGGAAAGACGCGGTTGCCGCGCTCGACCTTGGTTTTCAGCCCCCGCGACTCAAAAAAAGCGACAGTATCGTAACAGGAAAAGCGATTGATGGCGCTGTACATAAAGCGAGGATTTGAGGTCAGGTGAGCGATAAAGGTCTCGTTGTCGCAGTAATTCGTGATATTACAGCGCCCTTTTCCGGTAATGGCGAGCTTACGTCCGACACGCGTATTCTTCTCGATCAGCGTAACATGAGCGCCATTCTCCGCTGCGGCGCCTGCCGCCATCATTCCGGCAGGCCCTGCGCCGATGATAACAAGCGTTTTATTCTCATTCATTTCGGTTAACCTGATCGTCTTCGGAACGATTGACAGCGTAGACGTTTTGCTCCTTCCAGACCTCTTCCAAATCAGTAAACGTCTTTTTGATATCTTCTTTTTGCTCGATCACGATCGCCACTAAAAGCGCGTTGATCAAGCTCAGCGGAGCAACTAACGTATCGACTACGGAAGCGATGTCAGAACGTGCCAACAGCACTTCGTCCGCATCCTTGACGACGGGAGCCACCATGCTGTCAGTGATCGCAACGACCTCCGCGCCGCGTTCATGCGCAAAATTCATCGCATCCACAGCCATCTGTGAATAACGCGGAAAGCTGATGCCGATCATCACGTCTTTATCCGTGATACGAAAGAGCTTTTCGTAAGTCGTGGTCTTGGACGTCGAATTCAGAATGTGTACGTTGCCGAAGATCAGATCCAGATAATAAGCAAAGAAATTCGCGATATAAGACGCAGATTTCACTCCGAACACATAGATATCCTGCGCGTTGATGATGGCGTTTACCGTCTGTTTGAAATCCTCTCGCGATACTTCGTCAATAGTGCGGCGGATCTTGTCGATATCCTGATTCAACACGCTTTCCACTACATCCGAGTCGCCGATCCTGCCGGTCGTCACCTCGATGCGTTGAACGGAATTCAGCTTATCGCGGATCATCTCCTGCATCGCTTTCTGCAGATACGGAAAACCGTCGTAGCCGATCTGAGTCGCGAAACGTACGACAGTGCTCTCGGATACGCCGACGACCTCGCCCAATTTCGCCGCAGTCATGAACGCAGCCGTATCGTAATGCTCTTCGATATAGTCCGCGATCTTGCGCTGCCCTTTGGAAAAGTCCTTTCTGCACAAATCGATTCGGACAAGTAAGTTATTAACCATAAGAATCACACTCCGTAATCTCTTTCATTTTATCATAATATCCTGCAAAATTCAATAAAGTAATGCCAGAAATCACGAAAATATGAAGTATTTTATCAGCGATACTTCAAAACAACGCTATTCTTCATCATCCTCACGCGTCTTGGGGATCCGTTCAAAGACCTCGGCGACCTTATCGCGCATCCATAAAGAAGGCGTGATCCGTAAAGAATAGCCATAGCAATTATCGCACGCCCAATCAAAGGGACTCGCCTGCGGCAAGCCGTACACAGCGAGCAGGGTATTCATCACGCCGCCGTGCATGATGAATGCTGCGTCGGTCGTGCCCGTCTTCATCAATCCGTCCACGATGCTCGCGAACACCAGACAGACGCGACGGGTAAAATCAGCCGTGCTCTCCCCTCTCGGCGGCTTCACGTTCATATCGCCCGCGAGCCACTTCGAAAAAGACTCGTTGCCTTTCAGTTCATCTGCGGTCTTATTCTCCCATTCGCCGAAATGACATTCCGAAAGCTGATCAACGACCAACGGTTCGATGTCGGGATAGATGCAGCGAGCGGTTTGTACACAACGCTTTAACGGCGACGTCAAAACAACCTTGGCGTAAGGATAATCCATCGAAGAAGCGATCATTTCAAGCTCCTTCTTTCCCTGATCGGACAGCGGTACATCGGTAACGCCGATATAACGGCCTCTGAGCGTGGGGTCGATCGCTCCGTGTCTGATAAAATGCAGATAATAAGATTTCATATTGACCTCCGTACCTGATGTGATCACCAAATCATCATATATTATAACTTTACAAATTGTATTTTATCTTATATACTATCTGTATAAAGGGGTGACGTCATGAATAAGGATTTTTCACGCAACATCACATTTTTGAGAAAAGAACGTAAGCTCAGTCAGAAGCAGGCGGCAATGGAGCTGGGCGTCTCGCAGGCGCTTCTCTCTCATTATGAGAAAGGGATCCGCGAATGCAGCCTGGACTTTGTCGTCAAAGCGGCGGATTACTATAACGTCAGCTGTGATTATCTGCTGGGAAAGACCGCTGACCGCGAATACGATATCAGCGAGCCGGTCAAGGAGAAAACCTCCAAAAAGCAGAGCGCGGCTCAGATCGTCAATCGCCGTCTGATCGCCAGTATGATGAACGTCATCTATGACTTTGCTGCGACCGCTAAGAACCGCAAGCTCGACAGAACCATCAACAATTATTTCATGATCATGCTGTACCGCGTTTTTCGCCGTCTGTATTCTGCAAACGGCGAGAACCCGCCGGAGCTGTTCAATGTTCCCAAAGAGCTTTACAGCGGTTACGCGTACGCTGTTATGGATAAGTATTACACGGATATCGGCAGTATGACCGACAAAGACAGTGCGGGTTATTTATCTGCATTCGATCATCTGATCACTTCGCCCGAGCAGCTGGCAGAAGAATACCCCGATTCGGCAAGCGAGATCTTTAACGTCATCCAACAAGCAGAAAACAGTATTCTTAAATTGAAGCTGTAAATGATCCTTGATAGAATACTGACTAAGTTTTGCAGACGAGGCGGACGACGCGGGCATACTGCCGTATGTCAAGGAGCCCAACAAAGTGTTGCGGAAATCAGGCTATTAAGATTGTCGGGTTTTTATTCAAGGATCAGTATGAGTCCGCAGCATCAGCAGATGCGGTCGACCGGGCTTATTTCGATAAGATGATAAAACACAACAGGTGGGTAGCGTTTACCCACCTGTTCGATTGATAACAGCGTTTACGGCGAAAAATCAGTTCGATGAAGAAGAACTGGTTTTTTCTTTTCCCAGTGAAACCTTCATGACGATTTCAGAACCGGATTCTACTTTATCGCCGTATTTATGTCCGTTGAGCTCAATGACCTTGCCTTCTGCGACGGTATTGCTGTATTCGACCTCCTGCAGAACGACAAATCCGAGGTTCGTCAATTCTTCCGCGGCGGCTGTATAAGACTTATCAACAACGTCCGGGATCTCGATCAGCTCGGGGCCTTTACTGATCAATACATACATGATCGATTCGGAACCGGAATCAGTGATCGGATCGCCCGCCTGAGGCTCCTGCGAGATAACACAGCCTTTAGGAACGGTATCGCTGAAGGCGCCGTCGGCGTCGACCTTGACCGTACCTTGGAAGGAAGCCTTGACGTCTTCGAGCTTTTTGCCGGTATAATCAGCCATCACGGGACCTGTCCAGTCCTCGGTAGGAGCTGCCAATGTTGCGGGTACAGTAGAACCGTTGGTGAAAAGACCCATCAGCGGATTTGTCGGAAGCCAGAACAGACCGATCGCCGCGAATATCAAAAGTGAAACCAAGGTAGCAACCAGACCGACGATAGTCGGATTAACTTTGGACTTGGTTTCTTCTTTCTCCGTCTGGATAGGCGTCATGCTGGCGGTGCGGGAGATCTCATCCTGGATCGCCTGAACGGTGGAAGAGACGGAGAGCTGCGCTCTGAGTTCATCGAAATCAGAGATTCGCGCTTCGCTCTTCATCTGCAGACCGTTCGCCAACGCCGCAACGACATGAGGCGGCAGACGTTTGACGGTATTGTTGCTGATCAGCAGACGGGAGTCCTTCTCACGTTCTTTTGCGCTCAGCGGCAAATTACCGGTCAGTGCGTAAAACAGCGTCGCGGTCAAGCCGTAGATATCGGTCGCGACGTCGAGCGGCTGATTATCAAGATACTGTTCGGGAGCGGCACAGCCTCCATACAACTGAGATTTCAGCATCGTACCGCGTTTGCGTTCATTTTCGGTAGAGAATCCGCCGAGCTTGAGCCTGCCCGCAGAAGTGACAAACAGATTAGACGGAGAGATCGCGTAATGACCGACGCCGAGCTTATGGACATTCTCGATCAGCGTAATGATCGGCATGAACAGCGGACGGGCGGCGTCCCATTCCAGATGGCCTCCCTTATGGTCGACATATTCCGTAAAAGAGATCCAATCGTCATTCTCTTCGATAACATACGCCGTATTGTTCTCGGTGAACATATCGAGGATATTGACCATTGCCGCTTTATCGGTCAGCGTATTGAGCGTTTCATAATAATGGATAAAATCATCCAGCGCTTTGGAATAATTCTCTCTGTCCTGAGGCGCGACATATAATTTAGTCTCATCCTCGCCGCGCTCGAAGAGCCCCATCGGAAGGAACTCACGGATCGAGATGACATTGCCGTTGGTTTTGTCATAACCGAGATAATGCGTGCTTTCACCGTTGGTATCGGTATCTCTGGCTACAACGTATTTATTATTCAAAACCGTACCGTACGGCAGCAGCGGAGCGCTCTGCTTTTCGGAGTTATCAAAACCGCAGACTTTACATACCGAATCCGACGCGGGAATTTCATTTAAACATCCCATACATACAGGCATAACACAGTCCCCCAAACACAGCGGCGCATCAAAAGCCGCCTGAATCCGGAATCATAATTCCGGTAAGAAATTATAAAAGAAATAAACATACTTACACATATTACCAATGTATTATAGCATAAGGATCATACCAATATCAAGACTGTAAAAGAAATATGAGATTACAGTTTTGTAAATACCGAACGGCATTATCAAAGATTTTTTTAAAAATCACTTGCAAAAAGAATAATTATATGATAATATAGTACTGCTTTGGGGGCATAGCTCAGCTGGGAGAGCGCGTGAATGGCATTCAAGAGGTCAACGGTTCGATCCCGTCCGTCTCCACCAAACAAGGACACACCATTCGGTGTGTCCTTGTTTTATTCCTGAAAACTATTTTTGCTTCAAATGATTAATTGATCTGCCAATCCTTAATATCCTTGACTTCATTATACATTCGGACATAGCTGTCATGCCGTGACTGAGGAATCAAGCCGTCGGCTACCGCGTCGAGCACCTTACAGCCTTTTTCACAGACATGGTTGCACGAATTGAACTGACAGGTGCCGAAGTATTCTTCAAACTCAGGAAATGCAAATTTAAGCTCGTCTTTTCTGATCAGCTCAAAGCGTTCGATATCCACGGTGGAAAAGCCCGGCGTATCGGCGATATAGCCGCCGTGTTTTTTGAACAGCTCTACGGTGCGGGTGGTATGCCTGCCTCTGCCGAGTTTTTCGCTGATCTCTCCGGTCTGCAGATTCAATTCGGGGAAAAGCGCATTGAGCAGGGTGCTCTTCCCTACTCCGGAGTTCCCGCAAAAGGCGGTGACTTTTCCCTTCAGCTCAGATTTAATCTCTTCCAGACCGCGGCAATCCATGCACGAGAAAGCATAGGCAGGGATATCCACCTTACGATAGATCTCAACAAGACGGTCGGCGGGAGCCAGATCGCTTTTGGTGAACACGACGATCGGCGTAATATCCTTGCTGACAGCGGCGGCGGTCATTTTATCGACCAGGTAAAGATTCACATCGGGATCTTTCACGGAGCTGACGATCATCAGGTTATCCAGATTCGCCAAAGCGGGCCGCACCAGAGAGTTGCGCCGATCATGGATCCTGTCGATCGAGCAGTATCCGTCGTTAGGAACGGTGATATCGACGACGTCGCCGACCAGCGGAGAAGTCCCGCGTTTGCGGAATACGCCGCGCGCTTTACACTCATATACATTATCGGCGGCTTCTACATAATAGAAGCCGCCGGTGATTTTACAAATAATGCCGGTCAATTGTTCCATAGATCACTCTTCAGATTCCTCTTGTGTCTGTTCGGTCTGTTCATCCGGTTCCTGCTCTGCCTCCGTCACAGCCTCGGTCTCCTTCGGCGTAAAGGAATAGGAATTGACCAGATCGACCGAATTGTTATCGTAGTTCACCTTGTACTCACGATACTTTTCATCATCCAGAAGGACAACGATATTGGCGTCATCCTTCACTTTCACTTTGACCGTATAATAAGGGCTGTAAGCAGGAATGACGCTCTTGCTGTTATCCGAGTCTATCGCACCGTCTACCAGAACGGTCAGCTTGACTTCTTCGGTAACGTCTGAAGGCAGATCGACTTCGATGTTAACGCTCTTTTCTTTATTGGCGCCCTTGGAACAAACCACAACGATTTCATAATCGGAAGGGATCTCGCTGCCCTGAAGCGGATTCTGACGAACGACCTCGTCCTTACCTGCCTCGATCTTATCGTCGTACTCGACCTTGTAAGAGGTGAAGCCGGCTTCTTTCAAAGCGGCGACAGCTTCTTCGGCGTTATAGCCTTTGATGGAAGGCATCTTGATCATCGGCTTTGTGATGCCTTTGGAAACAAAGACATAAACGGTAGAGCCGATCTTAACTTCGGTGCCGACAGGAGGATAGATCGCGTCGACTTTCTGAGACGTCTGATCGCTTTCGACGTAAAGCACCTTAGGAACAAGGTTTGCCGATTCGATGCGCTGGATGATCTCTTCGCTGCCGATAGAACCGCTGATATAAGGCACAGAAACCGTCGTATCGGCAGAGTTAACGATCAGCTCGATGGTAGAGCCTTCTTTCATCTTCTTTGAACCGCCGGCGGGGCTTTGTTCAATGATCGTATCGACAGGGATGTCATCGCTGTATCGGCTGACATAGGTAAAATTGAATTTGCCGTTATTGACAGCGTTCGCCTCACTCAACGTCATGCCGACAAAATCAGGAACCTCGATCTCTTTCGGCTGAGCGGACATATAACCCTGATAGGCAGCTACGCCGCCGAAAATCAGGATCGAAATGACCGCTGCGATGATAATGCCTTTGATGGCGGAAAGAACGGGGCTGCGGACGGGAACATCCTCTTCATAGTATTCTTCCTCGTCCGGATAATCAGGCTCTTCATAGTCCTGATTCATATTCGGATCCTGTTCCGGTTCTTCGACCGACGGCGTTTTTTCGCCGTACTGATAATTAAATATGATGCTCGGATTCAGGCGGAAGCGCTCGATATCGCTGAGCATTTCAACAGCAGAATGATAGCGGTCGTCGGGGGTTTTCTGCATCGCTTTCATGGTGATCTCTTCCAAACCCTCGGGAATATCGGGGTTGATCTCACGCGGACGCTTCGGCTTAGCCTGCAGCTGCATCAGCGCGACCGTAACCGCGGAATCACCGTCAAAAGGCAGCGCTCCGGTAAGCATCTCATACATCATGACGCCGACAGAATAGATATCGGTCTTGCCGTCGGTCTTTTCACCGCGTGCCTGTTCGGGAGCGATGTAATGAACGGAGCCGATCGCCTGCTCGGTCATCGTACGGGTTGCGTTAGAGGAAAAGCGCGCGATGCCGAAATCGGTGACCTTTATCGTGCCGTCCTGCAGCAGCATGATATTATGAGGCTTGATATCGCGGTGAACGATACCGTTTTCATGCGCGTGCTGTAAAGCCTTGAGGATCTGGGTAGTAAGATGTACGGTCTCTTTCCAGTCCAGAACGCCCTGCATATCGATATATTCCTTCAAGGTGATGCCGTCGATGTACTCCATAACGATATACTGGATCATATCGCCGAAGCTGACGTCATAGACGCGCACGATGTTCGGGTGATTCAGTACGGCGATCGCCTTGCTCTCATTCTTGAAACGACGGATAAAATCCTCGTTGTCGAGGTATTCATCCTTTAAGATCTTGATCGCTACCTCACGAGCGTCAATGGTATCATAGCAGTGATATACATTTGCCATACCGCCTACGCCGATCAGCTCGCGTATCTCATATCTTCCGTCTAATTTTTTGCCGGTATACTTATCCATCATGAATCACTCCTATCTCAGTAAATCACCGTCACGGTGATGTTATCATGACCGCCATGCCGTTTGGCGATCTCGATCAACGTATCGATGATGATATCGCCGTCGTTCTCCTCCACGGTTCGAACCATATCCGCCTTGCTGACATAGTTGGATAACCCGTCGGAGCATATCAGCAGCCTGTCGCCTTGGCTGAATTCGGCTTCGATATAATCGATATGTACCTCGTGAGAGATGCCGAGCGCTCGGGTGATCAGGTTTTTATTCGGATGTTTCATCGCCTGGTCGGGCGTCAGCTCGCCTCTCCTGACCATTTCCTGAACAAGAGAATGATCTTCGGTGATCTGGAGGATCTTGCCGCTGCGGATCGAATAGGTCCGGCTGTCTCCGACATGGACGACATGAGCGATCTCACCGCGGACAAAAACCAGATCACAGGTCGTACCCATGCCGGCAAGCTCACTGTTTTCCATCGCCAGACGGTAAACGGCGAGATTCGCCCCGTCTACCGCCGCGATCAGCATTTCGGATAAGGCTTCGGTATCCATGTCGACCTTATACTCGCGTGAGAGGTATTCGGAAATATATTCGACAGCAGTTGAGGAAGCGGTCTTGCCGCCTTGGGCGCCTCCCATACCGTCGCAAATGACTGCCCAGACGCAGTCTGAGGAGATGACGGAATAAGCGGAGCTGTCCTGATTTTCATTACGGACAAGACCGATATCTGTTTTTGAAAACACTTCCATGTCAAACATCCCCTTTCATGTATTTTCGTTTCAATTGTCCGCACGAGGCGTCGATGTCGGAGCCAAGCGTTCTTCGTACGGTCGCATTGATCCCCGCAGCGGATAAGATATTGACAAAGGCTTTCTGCCTTTTAAGTGAGCTTTTTCGATAACCTGCTCCGGTCACATCGTTGACCGGAATCAGATTAACATGACAGAGAAGACCTTTCAGAAGCTCTGCCAGTTCCCGCGCAGAATCGTCAGAATCGTTTTCGCCGTCGATCAGCGCGTATTCAAAGGTAATGCGCCTGTTGGTTTTTTGTACATAATAGCGTGAAGCGTCCATCACTTCTGCGATAGGATAACGACGATCGATCGGCATCGTACGCGAACGCGCCTCGTCATTCGGCGCATGAAGCGATACCGATAAGCCGCATTGCAGCCCGAGATCGGCAAACTCTCTCATCCGGGGCGCAATTCCGCATGTGGAAATCGTGATATGACGCATACCGATGTTCAGCGAATCCTCGCTCGATACCAGCTTTAGAAACCGCACGACGTTATCATAGTTATCGAACGGCTCGCCCATCCCCATCAAAACGACGTTCGAGATGCGTTCGCCGCAGTCCAATTCAGCGGAACGGATCTGCGCGATCATCTCGGAAGCTGTTAAAGAGCGGGAGAATCCGCTCTTACCCGTCGCACAAAAGGTGCAGCCCATTTTACAGCCGACCTGCGACGAAATGCACATCGACCTGCCGTGATGATAGCGCATCAATACGCCTTCAACATATTCGCCGTCATACAGCCGGAAAAGATATTTGACGGTGCCGTCTATCTCAGAGCGCTGAATCCTTTCGATCTCCGCGCAGGCAAGATAAGCGTTTTGTTTGAGAAACTCGCGCAGCTTGAGCGGGATATTCGTCATATCGTCAAAGCTGCCTGCGTCCTGTTTGATCCAGTTCAACACCTGCTTGGCGCGGAATTTTTCAAAACCGTTATCGACAAGATACGCAGTCAGTTCATTCAGATTCATCGACTTGATATCGGTCATGAAGGAACCCTCCTGAGCTGAGCGATGAAAAAGCCGTCGGTATGATACACGCCCGGCAGAAGCGTCAAACAGTACGAATCTTCCTCGATCAGGCGATCGATCCCGTCGGGCAGGCTCAGCGCCTCGCCTGTAAAGTCGGGATGTTCCGATAAAAAACGATCGATCACATCGTGATTCTCTGCTTTGCGCAGCGTACAGGTCGAGTAGACCAAAACGCCGTCTATTGGTAATTGCTTCGCACTCATACACAATATACTGTATTGCAACTTTGGCAAGTTGTCAATATTTGTGTCTGTTTTGTAACGAATTTCGGGTTTTCGACGAAGGATCCCCCATCCCGAACACGGAACATCGCACAGCATACGCTGACATTCAGGCAACGGTTCGTCTGAAGCGGCGTTACGCAGAGCGGTATGCATGATCGAAACGCCCAGGCGCTCGGCGTTATCCTGCATCAATCTGATTTTATGTTCATGGATATCATAAGAGAATACCTCTCCGATGTTCTCCATTCTGATGGCTGAATATAAAGATTTGCCTCCGGGAGCGGCACAGACGTCGACGACACGCTCGCCCGCCTGCGCTCCGAGTATTTCGGCGCAGAGCTGAGAAGCCGCGTCTTCGACAAAGAAATGACCCTGTCGAAACTGCGGGATCCCCTCTAAGCTGCCCGTAGAACTCAGAAACAGACTGTTCTCCAGATACGGAACGTCTTCCGCCCTGACCGCCTGCGCTTTCAAGTCCGAAATCAATTGTTGTTTCGTGGTTTTCAGCGTGTTGACGCGGACGGTGATCGGAGGTCTGCCGATGCAGCCCTGTAAAATGCGTTGGGTCAGTTCTTCTCCGTATGTGTCAAGTAATTCATCGATGATGCTTTCGGGGCAGGAATAAACGACGCTCAGATATCGGAGCGTATCTTTCGGATCGGGCATATCATAATGCTTTTCCGCTCTGATGAAATGACGCAGAACAGCGTTGACAAAGCCCGCGCTTTTATACAGCCTTAAATGCTTGCAGAGCTTTACGCTTTCATTTACGGCGGCGCTGTCGGGCACCTTGTCCATATAGATCAGCTGATACATACCGAGATACAGGATGATCAGCGTTTTGGCTTCTATCTTTTTGATGCGGACAGAAGAATACTGACGGATGATATATTCCAGCGTCAGCTTGCGTTCCAGCACGCCGTATACCAGCGCGGATAAAAAGGAAACGTCAACGCCGCTGAGCTTTTCCTCACGGACAGCGCTATTGATGGCAATAGCAGAATACGCGTCCTCATGAAGCACGCGGTACAGCACGTTATATGCAATGTTTCTGACATTAGCCATAGTGTATTTCCTCCGATATACCAAGGGGGATGCTTCTTATCTTCTGCGGCTGCCGAAAATCAGAATCAGTCGGAGCAGCTGCATGATGGAGGTCGCGGCAGCGGCGACATAGGTCATCGCCGCTGCAGTCAGCACCTTTTTAGCTCCGGCGTACTCGCTTTCATTCAGCATCCCCGTCGACTGTATCGTTTTCAGAGCGCGGGATGACGCATTGAATTCTACCGGGAGAGTAATCAGTGTGAACACGACCGAAGCGGAAAACAGCACGATACCGATCGTGATCACAAAGTTGAACTGCACCGGCAGCAGCATGCCGACGACCAAAACGATCCAGCTCAATCGTGAACCGATATTTGCGACGGGAACGATCGCGGAACGGATCTTGTTAGGCACGTAACCTTCCGCATGCTGGACGGCATGACCCGCCTCGTGACAGGCAACGCCGACCGCGGATACGGTACGCGCGTTATAAACAGATTCGGATAATCGGATCACATTGGTGCGAGGATCGAAATGATCCGTCAGCTTGCCCGAAACGGGTTCGATGCGGACGCCGGTCACTCCGTGGGCGTTCAGCACCTGCTGAGCCGCCTGTGCGCCGGTCAGTCCGCGCGAATTATTTACTTTGGAATACTTACTGAAATTGGACTTGACCGACGCGCTGCAAATCAACGACAAAATAAAGCAAGGCAGCATTATCAGCAGATAAGTCCAGTCATAATACAATAAACCCAAGCCTGCTAAACGCATTTTATTCACCTAATCTTTCTTTCAAATGTAAAGGATGACCGATCAGGAAGGTTTTGGCGTCCATGCGCTTTTTTCCTTCGAGCTGCAATTCCTCGATCACGACTGCGCCTTCTCCGCAGGCGACGGTCAGCGGAGCTGTATCGATCACGGTACCGGGTTCACCGCTGCCTTTTCCGACCGCAGTACGGTATATCTTGAGTTTCCTGTCGTGCAGCACCGTCTGTGCGATCGGCCAGCTGTACAGTCCTCGAACAAGATTATGTATTTCAAACGCCGTTTTACTCCAGTCGATCACGGCGATCTCTTTATTGAGCATCGGCGCGTGAGTGGCGAGCGCCTCATCCTGTTTGACGGGAGTCAGTTCTCCCTTTTCGAGAAGATCAAGCGCTTCGACGACCATTTCACCGCCTAAATCGGATAGCTTCTCAAACATGCTCTCGGCGGTATCGTCGATCCCGATCGGGATCGATCTTTGATACAGCATATCGCCGGTATCGATCCCCTGTGCCATCTGCATGATGGTCACGCCGGTTTCCTTATCGCCGTTGATCACCGACCACTGGATCGGCGCGGAACCGCGGTATTTCGGCAGGAGCGAGGCGTGGACATTGATACAGCCGTAATGCGGATAATCGAGCATTTCCTTCGGCAGGATCTTTCCGTAGGCGGCGACCACGATACAATCGGGCTGAACGGATTTGATGATATCCATCGCCTCACCGCCGCGCAGTGTCTTTGGCTGATAAACGGGGAGTTGACGCCGTAAAGCACAGACCTTCACGTCGGGAGGGGTCAATACCTGTTTTCTGCCGCGCGGTTTATCGGGCTGGGTAAAAACGGCGGCGATCTCATGTCCCGCGTCAATCAAGCTCTCCAGACACGGAACGGCGAAATCGGGCGTACCCATAAAAATCAGCTTCATTCCTCTTCATCCCTCATCTGCCTGAGTTCTTCTTCGGTCAGCATGCGCTCGACCTTTGACTTGAACAGGATACCGTCAAGGTGGTCAAATTCATGGCACATCGCCTGTGCGAACAGATCGTCGCCTTCGATTTCACAGACGTTGCCGTCGCGATCGTAAAACTGCGCCCTGACATGGGCGGGACGGGTGATGATGCCGAATTCACCGGGACAGCTCAGGCAGCCTTCCTGCACTCTCTGCTCTCCTTCGGCTTCAATGATAATGGGATTGATGAATTCGATCGCGCCGTCGCCGACGTCGATCACGCAGATCCGGCGCATGATACCGACTTGAGGCGCGGCAAGACCTACGCCGCCGGAATCGGCAAGCGTCTCGATCATGTCGTCGATCAGATCCCACAGCTTTTGATCGAATTTTTCAACAGGACGACATTTCTTTTCAAGGATCGGGTCGCCCTCTGTCACGATATTGCGTAGAGCCATCGTGTTTCACTCCTAATAATTATTTGTATAATATCTTATATAGAATTTTCATAAAACTGAAATGATCTGCAAATATTTGTGGGATTCCCACGGGGCTGTACCCCTCGGAATGTCATTAACAAATCAAAGATTCAGCGGATCCATATCCGCGTATACCGTCACACTGCTGAATTCCCGCAAAGACGAGAACTGCACCAGCATACGTCCGATCATTTCACGAAAACGATTGTCGTTACGGCATTTTAAAATCAGTTTATATCGGTATTTATTGCTCACCTTGAACACCGCCGCCTGAGAAGGTCCCAGCACCCTGAGCGGTATATCGGCGTATGCCGCTTTTAACAGCTCTGTCATCTTCCGGGTAAAGGCAAGCGCCGCGTCCTCGGTGAGCTTTGCGTTCTCTCCCACAAAGCCGATCAGACAGATCGACGCGAACGGCGGATACAGCATCGCCTTGCGGATACCGATCTCAGAAGCGTAAAACGCGTCGTAGTCCTGTTGCGCCGCTAAAGAGATGATCGGATTCTCGGGCGTAAAGGTCTGGATGATGGCTCTGCCCTTGTTCACTCCCCTGCCCGAACGACCGACGACCTGTGTCAGTAATGAAAAAGTATTCTCAAAACTGCGGTAATCGTCGAGATACAGCATATGATCGGCGTTCAAAACGCCGACGAGCGTAACATTGGGGAAATCAAGTCCTTTCGCGACCATCTGGGTACCGATCAGGATATCATACTCTCCGTCAGAAAAAGCAGTCAGTTTCTTTTCATGCGAGGAGCGCGTCATTGTAGTATCGGTATCCAATCTGAGGATCCGCGCCTGAGGGAAGATCTCGGCGATCTCTGCCTCTGCACGCTGCGTACCGGTCCCCCGCAGGCGCAGACTGTGACTGCCGCATGTGGGACATTTTGTCTGATACGGGATCGAATAACCGCAGTAGTGACACATCAAGCGATTGTTCGCACTGTGATATGTCAGCGTGATCGAGCAATTGGGGCAGCAGATCGGTTCATGACAGGAATTGCAGGAAACATATGAATTATATCCGCGCCGGTTCAGCAAAAGGATGCTCTGCTTACCAGTATCGAGATTCTCTTCTATATTCTGCAAAAGAATATTAGAAAAGGAACCGGTATTTCCGACAGCCAATTCTTCATTCATGTCGGCGATAAGCACGTCGGGAAGCGTCGCGGCGCCGTACCGCTTGGTCAAGGTATGCTTATGATATCTGCCCGTATCTGCGTAATAGTATGTTTCTACGCTCGGCGTCGCCGAAGAGAACAACAGCAGCGCTTTGTGATAAGAACAGCGGAATTTTGCTAAATCTTTCGCGTTGAAGCGAGGCTTGGACTCCGATTTATAAGTATGCTCCTGCTCCTCGTCAATGATGATCAGACCGAGATGATTAAACGGCGCAAAGATTGCCGAACGGGTACCGACAGCGATCTTTGCGATACCGCGGCTGACCCGTTTGTACTCGTCGAGCCGCTCGCCCAGTGACAGGGCACTGTGAAAAACCGCGACCTTATCGGCGAAATGCGCGCGAAACATCGCGATCATCTGCGGGGTGAGAGCGATCTCGGGCACCATTACAATGACGTCCTTATCATCCTCTACCGCGCGTTCGATCAGCTTGAAGAAGACAGAGGTCTTGCCTGAGCCTGTGATGCCGTACAGTAATGACACTTCCGGTCTGTCCGCTTCATACAGAGAAATCAGCTCATGATATGCCTTTTGCTGCTCCATTGTCAGGATCACATCGCGCTTTGATGATACATGATACTGCGGTACGCGGAAAACCTCGTCGTCAAAATAGACAGCGATTCCCTTCTTGACAAGGGTATCAGGGACAGAAGACGTCACGCCGGTATAATAGCACACCTCTTTGACGGAAGCGGAACCCACCGCAGAAAGAAGATCAACGACGCTTTCCTGCTTCGAGCTGAGCTTCATTCCCTGTAAAAGGGTCTCTGCTTCATCGCTCAGACGCATCATCTTAACGGTTTTGTCACCGATCTTGCGAAGCGCGGCGTCATTTTTTATCAAAATGCCGTCCGCTTCCATTTCGTCAAGAACGGTCGCGTCCGCATAACCTAATTCCTGCAAAAGGGCATGTTTTTCGGCTTTATTATTCTTTGATCGAATCACAGAAACGATCCTGCGCTGTTCATCGGGCAGGTCAAAGAATCGATCGCCCAAATCGGCGCTGACCGAATACTCGAATGAAAGCCGATAAGTGATGCCGGCGGGGAGCATCGCGCGCACCGCGTCATAGTAGGTGCAAAAACAGTGGCTCTTCATAAAGCCGCACATCTTCAGCATTTCGTCGTTTAAAACAGGTTCGGCGTCTAACAGCTCAGCTATTGCTTTCAGATCGTTCCGGTCTTCTTCACCGATACGCAGGACGATTCCCTGACGTTTGGCGTTTCCTCTGCCGAAGGGAACTGCGACGCGGCATCCCGACGACACGTTCATTCCCTCGGGAATACGGTAGCTGAAGGCGTGATCGAAATGAAGGATCGCGTTCTCGACCGCAACATAAGCGACCTTAGCGGTCATCAGTCCTCATCATCCTGTTCGAGGATATTGTATTTATGGTTTTTAAAATCTTCGATCGCAAGCAGGACGGGCTTTTCATCAGTGATAACGCCCTCTTCCTTGAATTCATCAGCGATCTCACGCGCGCGCTTTGCAACGCCGATCACCAGTGCGTAGCGGCTCTCCTTGCCGGATAACATATCGTCTAAAGATGCTCTTTTCATAGTTCTGCTCCTTTATCAATTTTTATTCTATATCAGCGGGAGGAGCAAACCTCCCTACAATTATTGCTTGCTCTTTCTGTCCTCGATGATGGACAGTACTTCTCCGACCGCTCTGTCCAAATCATCATTGACGACTACATAGTCAAATAAATGCTGATGCTGCAGTTCCTGCTCGGCGGTCTTTAACCGGGCGGCAATGACCTCCTCCGACTCGGTGCCTCTGCCGCGCAGGCGCAGCTGCAGTTCTTCAAAAGACGGCGGCGCGATGAAGATCGTCACACAGTCGGGGCAGGCCTCTTTTACCTGTAAAAAGCCCTTGACTTCGATCTCCAAAATCACGTCCAGACCCTCGTCCAGCATACGAAATACGGGTTCTTTCGGCGTGCCGTATTGATTGCCGACATACTCGGCATATTCCAAAAAACCGTTTTCGGCTATCAATTCGTCAAAACGCTCATGCGTTACGAAATAATACTCTCTGCCGTCGACCTCCCCCTCGCGCGGTGCGCGGGTGGTAGCGGAAACGGAAAGGCGCAGATTCGGATTTTTAGCAAGCAGCTCTTTCATGATCGTCCCCTTACCGACGCCCGAAGCTCCTGTATAGACGATCAGCAGACCCTTATTCTTCATTGGTTTCCTCCATCCTCGCGGCGATCGTCTCGGTCGTCAGCGCCGACAGAACGATATATTCGCTGTCGGTGATGATCACCGCCTGGCACTTTCTGCCGAACGTCGCGTCGATCAGTGTAGAAGCCGCCTTGCTCATCTGGACGATACGCTTGATCGGAGCGGATTCGGGGCTGACAACGGACACGATCTTACTGATATTCACGACGTTGCCGAAACCGATATTGACAAATCGCATAGCTTCCTCCGTTATTCTATGTTCTGAACCTGTTCACGGATCTTCTCGATCTCGCTCTTGATATCGACCACTTTATGTGCTAAAACAGAATCGTTCACTTTCGAACCGATCGTATTCGCCTCGCGGTTCATCTCCTGAACGATAAAGTCGAGCTTTCTGCCGACAGGGCCGCCGCTCTCAAGAAAACGCTTCATCTGATCAAAATGCGAGCGCAGACGGACGGTCTCTTCATCTACCGCGACCTTATCGGCAAAGATCGCCGCCTCGGTCAGAATACGCTGGTCGTCGATGTTAGTGCTTTGGAGGACTTCGCTTAACTTTGCATACAGTCTGTCGCGGTATTCCTGTACGGTTTGCGGAGAACGCTCCTCGATCTCACCGACGATATCGATGATTGTCTGTGCGCGATGAAGGATATCTGCTTTCAGCTTCTCGCCCTCTGCCCGACGCATCGAAAGAAAATGCTCCAGAGCCGCGTCGACGGCGACCTTGACGTCGGCGAATACCGCGTCTTCATCCGCGGGCGGACGGGTGATCTGAAAGATATCGCTGAAGCGCGACAGCACGGAAACGGAGATATCCTCCCTGATCTGATATTCCTTTGCCAGCGTACGCATCGCGTTGATGTAACCGGACGCGAGCGGCTTGTTCAGCTCGACCTCGACCGACGAATCATCGTTATCGACGACGGAAACATACATATCCACCTTACCGCGGCTGACGTGACAGGCAACATACTTCTTGAGCTTGTCCTCTAAAAAATTATATCCTCTGCTTGTACGGCAGGAAAATTCGAAGTAACGGTGATTGACGCTCTTCATCTCTACGATAATATCACGGTTTCCGACAGAGATCTCAGCTCTGCCGAAGCCGGTCATCGACATTACCATTCTCATTCCCCCTTTCTAAATATAATAATATTTTACCAAACCATACAGAAAAGTAAAGGGTTTGGTTACAAAGTTGTAACAAATATTTTCAAAAACAGGTTATTATGGTATATTAATTAGGTTAAATTAAATATAAAGGAATGATCAAACCATGTCAGGACATAATAAATGGAGTACCATTAAACAGAAAAAGGGTAAGAATGACGCGGCGCGCGCAAAGGTATTCACCAAGATCGGCAGAGAGCTGATGGTAGCGATCCGCGACGGCGGCAGCGCCGACCCGAACGTCAACTCAAAGCTCAGAGATTGTATTGCTAAAGCAAAAGCGGCTAACGTACCGAACGAAAACATCGAGCGCATCATCAAGAAGGCGCAGGGCGGCGAGACCGCTAACTATGAAGCTGTTACTTATGAAGGTTACGGTCCCTGCGGCGTAGCCGTTATCGTAGAAGCGCTGACCGACAACCGCAACCGTACTGCCGGCGAGGTCAGACATTATTTTGATAAATTCGGCGGCAACATGGGTACGCCCGGCTGCGTCAGCTTTATTTTCTCCAAAAAAGGCGTGCTGATCATCGACCGTGAAGAGCTTGACAAAGACGAGGATACCGTGATGGAAGCAGCTTTGGAGGCGGGCGCCTCCGACTTTGAGGCTGACGAGGATATCTTTACCATCTATACCGAACCCGAAGATTTCAGCGCGGTACGCGACGATCTGCAGGCGCAGGGCTATGAATTTGCATCCGCCGAGATCGAGCAGGTTCCTTCCACCTACACCAAGATCGACGATCCCGACGCGCGTATCCAGATGCAGAAAATGCTCGACATGTTCGAGGATAACGACGATATCCAGAACGTGTGGCACAACTGGGAAGACGCGGAATAAACTGTCAAAAGTCGACGCAAGGGCAACGCCCTTTGCTTTTTCAATCAGACAAACGCATAAAAGGGGGCTGTCACGTAAGATAGCCCCCCTAATCTATTTGGTGACCCATCGGTCGGCATGTGCTTTCGTGCAGGCTCTGCCACGTCTTCGGAGCGTCACCTCCTGACTCAAGTCGCGCCTACGCTCTCGTTAAAAACAGTCCTCAGGACTGTTTTTGCCTGCGAAGTGCGCTAACGCTTACTTCTTGGCACACTCGCCTTCGAATCTCCGATGATTCACGTATAGAAATTGATTTAGGGACTGTCATAGAAGACAGTCCCTAATCTATAATGGTGACCCATCGGTCGGCATGTACTTTCGGGCAGGCTCTGCCACGTCTTCGGAGCGTCACCTCCTGACTCAAGTCGCGCCTACGCTCTCGTTAAAAACAGTCCTCAGGACTGTTTTTGCCTGCGAAGTGCGCTAACGCT
>JAFRBD010000148.1 GCA_017405065.1 Ruminococcus sp.
AGCTTGTCGATCGTCGGACAAGCATCGATCGCTCTGAGCAGCTCTTCTGTCGTGTGTTTGCGAGCGCCCTGTGCCTGCATGAGCCTTCCTCCTTTCCTGTCAATAGCGGTAGTTAGCTACATTATAATCGAAACTTTACACTTTTTCAAGTAAAAGTAAACTTATTGTGAAGTTTATTTACAATAAACCGCTTTTGTGATATTCTATATGGGTAAAACTACTATCAGGAGCGATCATGGCTTATTTAGACGATAACAACAATAACCTGTATACACAGGGCGATCCGCTGGAGGAACTCGACAGGGAGCTTGCCGAGCTGAGAGCGACCCTGGAAGAACTCGACGGAACTGCTCCTGACGCTCAGGCCTCCGACGATAACGCTTCAAAAGAGGAAAAACCCGTTTCACAAGAGCCTGACCCGCCAAGCAAAAAACAGGAACCGGAAACAACAGAAGAAATCGGTGAAGATATGAAGCAGAAATCAAGCGGCGGCAATAATCCTGCCGCAAAAAAGCCCTCCGACAAGCACCGCGTCCCCGTCATCATCGCGGCGATCCTGCTGTCGGCGGCATTGATCATCGGCGTCGGCTTCGGCGTCAGCCGACTGACAAGTCCCCGACCCTCAGATGAAAACGCCGTCCCCACCTCATCCGGCGAGATCGTCACCATCAACGACTCCGAGATGGGCAATATCGAGCTGCAGACCGTCAAAGGGGCTCAGATCAACACCTACACGGCGGAAGGGCTGCAATATGACGAAAAGGGCAATCCTTCTTATTATGAAGACGGAAAGAAGATATCTCACCTCGGCGTCGATCTCAGCGAGTTTCAGGGAGACGTCGACTTTGCCGCGCTGAAAGACGCCGGCGTTGAATTCGTCATGCTGCGCCTCGGCGGACGATACTACGGCGATGACGGCGGACTGTATGAGGACAAAAACTTCGATACCTACTATGAAAACGCTCAGGCGGCGGGGCTGAAGATCGGCGCGTACTTTTTCTCACAGGCGAACTGTATCGCCGACGCCGTTCAGGAGGCAGACTATTCCGTCGGCAGGCTCAACGGCAGAAAGCTCGACTACCCGATCGCTTTCGACTGGGAGAACATCGCCGAAGGCAGCGCGCGGACGGATCACGTCACCGGCGACGAACTCACCCGGATGGCAGAAACTTTCTGCGATACCGTTACCGAAGCGGGCTACAAAGCGATCGTCTATTCCAATACGTCGCAAATGCTGATCATGTATGACTTTGAGACCATGAAGGATTATGATTTCTGGCTCGCCGACTACCGCGAATTCCCCACCATGTACTATAAATTCGATATGTGGCAGTACAGTAAGGACGGCGCGATCGACGGCGTCGAAGGCGCCGTCGACCTGAACCTCAGCTTCACGGACTTCTCAGAATAATAAAAAAGGGGATCGTAGCGATCCCCTCAGGCGGTAGAAAAACCCGCTGTCATTGCGGGGGAACCTGCGACCGCGGCAATCCCACAAAGAGGAACAGCTCTTTTCCAAGCCTCCCTTTCCTAAGGGAGGTGCCCGACAGGGCGGAGGGTTGCCGTCAGGCTCCTTTTCCTCTCTCTGTCATTGCGAGGGAGTTTACGACCGCGGCACAGATTCTTTCCCTTTCATATTGTCAATGATTTCATATATAAGGAAAGGGACCATCACACGCGATGATCCCCTCTCTCGTCTTGTTATCACGAATCATAGAACTGCTGTCCGTCGTCCGTGACGAGCCGTTCCGTCTTCGGATATTCAAATATCTCCGGCTTTTCGGCGTTCGCTTCAAGATAGTCGGCGAATTCAGCCGCATACCATTTCGCCATGGCGAGATTGTGCATGAGATAATTGCCGCAGTTCACCGGCGCCGCGCCGGGCACCTCCCGCGCCTCGCTCACCGAGCGAAAGGCGGCGAGCATCAGCCCATAGATCTCCCGCGGCGCGCGGCTGCCCTTGAGGATCAGGTAAAATCCGGTCAGACAGCCCATCGGGCCCCAGTAGATCACCTCGTCCTTCCATGCGGGATCGTTGCGCAGAAAGGTCGCGATGATATGCTCGAGCGAATGCATCGCCGCCACATCGATCGCCGGCTCTACGTTCGGCTTCTTCAGCCGGATATCATAGGTCGTGACGGTATCGCTGCCGACCGTATCGACCCGACTGGTAAAAATCCCGGGGATGATCCTGGTGTGATCGACAGAAAAACTCTGAATCAATTCCATTTCCTTTACTCCTTTCAGTGAAAGCTCTGATCGTATTAAGCATATCATAAAAGGATAAGGATGACAAGACTCCTTTAGGAATCAAAACGCGGAGCGTTTACCTCCATTCCTAAGTCCTCATTATTGAAACATTTCCTTTGCGCTGTCGAGCAGATCCTCCATCGCTTCGGCGACCTTGCCCGCTTTCTTCTGCAGCATCTTTTTATTGTTGCTCATCAGACAGATCGCGCCCGCGCTGACTGCCGCTCCCGCCAGCATTCCGCCGAGGATACATTTCAGGCTGCCGCCTTTCTTTTCCTTACAGCCTCCGCTGCTGCACATATCTTTTTGCATGATTAATCTCCTTTCTGTTTGCATGGGCTCCATCAAAGCCTACACCCTGATGGGATATTCAACAACTTAAGGTATCATGAACGCAAAACGCGGCGCAAATACCTGCTTCCGTAGGGACGACCAGTGGTCGTCCGTGTCGCGTTAAGCGACATTCGCGAAGCGATATGACAGCAGCATTTGTTTCCTATCTGACGTTTTCGATAAATGAAACGCCCGTCATTCTGCGGACGAGCAATGCTCGCCCCTACTCGAACGTGTGATTTGCTTCGCTATGACGCTTAAATTGTCGACGTCCCCTCAAGTAGCCGCCGATCAATTCTCGCTTGACGGCTGGGCACGCAACTTGCTTGCATCTTTACCGTCATACTGCCCAAAAATCCTTGTCCATACGTCAGTATGCACGCGGATTATTTGGACACTCTGACGAAAATCTGGCGGCGCAATTTACGCACCCGAAATAATCGGCGGCTACTCAAGGGGAAGGATCTTTTTCAGCCCATTGTCAAATCGATCATTACCCTTATTCTTTGCGTCCTGTCAACACATATACCAAGATAAAAGAGGAAAAACAAATTGGAAAATCAAGATCAAAAAATTTTGAATATCGTGCTCTTCGAGCCGGAGATCCCGCAGAACACCGGCAACGTCGCCCGCACCTGCGCCGCTACGGGCGCAAGGCTCCATCTTGTCAGACCCTTCGGCTTTGAGATCACCGACCGCAACCTCAAGCGCGCGGGGCTGGACTACTGGTACCTCGTCGACATCACCTACTACGACAGTATCGACGACTTTTTCGAAAAAACAAAAGGCGGCGAATACTTCTTTTTCTCCACCAAGGCGCGCCGCAGGCACAGCGAGGTCGCCTACCCCGACGGCGCGTACATCATCTTCGGCAAGGAAACGCGCGGCATCCCCGAGCATGTTCTCATGCGTTATCCCGACCGCTGCGTGCGCATCCCGATGATCGATGAAGCGCGCTCGCTCAACCTCGCGAACTCCGTCGCCGTCGGCTGCTATGAAGTCCTCCGCCAGTGGGATTACCCGCAGCTTTCGACCAAAGGCGAACTCCACCGCCACCATTGGGAAGATATAGAAGCATAATTATTTTTCCCGCGACTTGAAAAACGCCCCTCTCAGGGCGTTTTTTCTTGTGATTTTTAACAAATAAAGCCAATTATTTTCCATTTCCCTATTGCAAACTGTTACCGTTTTGTTATATAATTAGGGAGTAAAATTATGGTATTGGGCTTTTGCGGTTAGCATTGAGTAACCCGCGCGGGTTGCCTGACAAACAGCCGTAAGCGTCCGATACAAAGAAAGGATTTGATTCATCATGAAACTCAACAAGTACACCGTTGACGACATCAACTTCGCCGGCAAGAAGGTTCTGTGCCGCTGTGACTTCAACGTACCGCTCAAGGACGGCGTGATCACCAACGACAACCGTATCACTGCCGCTCTGCCCACCATCAAGAAGATCATCGCTGACGGCGGTCAGCTGATCCTCTGCTCCCATCTGGGCAAGCCGAAGAACGGTCCGGAAGAAAAATTCTCTCTCGCTCCCGTAGCCGTACGCCTGAGTGAGCTGCTGGGCAAGGAAGTTGTATTCGCCAATGACGACGAGGTCGTCGGCGCGAACGCCAAGGCGGCAGTCGCCGCGATGAAGGACGGCGACGTCGTTCTGCTCCAGAACACCCGTTTCCGCAAGGAAGAGACCAAGAACCTCGAGCCGTTCAGCTCCGAGCTTGCTTCCTTAGCTGACGTATTCGTGATGGACGCTTTCGGTTCCGCTCACCGCGCCCACTGCTCCACCGTCGGCGTGACCGATCATATCAAAGAGACCGCTGTCGGCTACCTCATGCAGAAAGAGATCGACTACCTCGGCAACGCGGTCGAGGCTCCCGTACGTCCCTTCGTCGCCATCCTCGGCGGCGCCAAGGTCGCGGACAAGCTGAATGTTATCTCCAACCTGCTCGAGAAGTGCGACACCCTGATCATCGGCGGCGGTATGGCTTACACCTTCTTAAAGGCGCAGGGCAAGGCGATCGGCACCTCTCTGGTCGACGACACCAAGCTCGACTACTGCAACGAGATGCTCAAGAAGGCTGCCGATCTCGGCAAGCAGCTCCTCCTGCCCGTAGACACCGTCTGCACAGAGAGCTTCCCCGATCCGATCGACGCTCCCATCGATACCGCTGTTTTTGCTGCGGGCGAGATCCCTGAGAATATGATGGGTCTGGATATCGGCCCCGAGACCAGAACGCTGTACGCAGAGGCGGTAAAGAGCGCTAAGACCGTCGTTTGGAACGGCCCGATGGGCGTATTCGAGAACCCGATCCTCGCCGAGGGCACCATCGCTGTCGCGAAGGCTCTCGCTGAGACCGACGCTACCACCATCATCGGCGGCGGCGACTCCGCTGCGGCTGTCGTCAACCTCGGCTTCGCCGACAAGATGAGCCACATCTCCCCCGGCGGCGGCGCTTCTCTCGAGTACCTCGAGGGCAAGGTCCTGCCCGGTATCGCGGCTATCGCGGACAAAGACTGATATTGATACAAAGAGGGCGGCAGTGCGCCGCCCTCAATTACCATAATTGAAAGGATAAAAACTATGTTACTCGATACTTTAACCAAAGGATTCAGAAAGACCGTTATCGCCGGCAACTGGAAGATGAACAAGACCCCCTCCGAGGCAAAGGCTCTTTTAGAGGAGATCATCCCCCTCGTCAAGGACGCAAGCTGTGAAGTTGTCGCCTGCGTACCCTATGTCGACCTCGCGACCGCACTCGAAGTCACTCAGGGCACCAACATCAAGATCGGCGCCGAGAACTGCCACTGGGCGGAGAGCGGCGCATTCACCGGCGAGATCAGCGCCGGAATGCTCAAGGAGATCGGCGTAGAATACGTCGTGATCGGTCACAGCGAGCGCAGACAGTACTTCGGCGAGACCGACGAGACCGTCAACAAGCGCGTCAAGGCTGCTTTGGCGGCAGGCTTAAAGCCCATCGTATGCGTCGGCGAGCTGCTCTGGGAGCGCGAGTGCGACATCACCACCGAGGTGATCTCCCGCCAGCTCAAGCTCGACCTGTGGGACGTTACCGCGGAAGAAATGAAGAACGTCGTTATCGCTTACGAGCCCGTATGGGCGATCGGCACCGGCAAGACTGCTACCGCCGAGCAGGCTGAGGAAGTCTGCGAGTTCATCCGTATGTGCCTCAAGGCAAAATACGGCTTGGAGATCGCCTCCGGCGTCACCATCCAGTACGGCGGCTCCATGAACGATGCGAACGCTGCTGAGCTGCTCGCGAAGTCCAACGTAGACGGCGGTCTGATCGGCGGCGCGTCGCTGGTAGCAGAAAAGTTCGCTGCGATCGTAGACGCAGCGAAACCCGCAGAGTATTAATTGAAAAACGAACGTTGAAGGGTAAATCCAAAAAGCCTCCCTTTCCTAAGGGAGGTGCCCCAAACGGGGCGGAGGGTTGCTTCGTTTCAACGTTTTTAAACCCCCAGTCACCGTGACACAAGTGTCAGGTGACAGCCCCCTTAGTAAAGGGGGCCTCTAAGAGAGGAATGAACATATGAAAAAACCGATTGCATTAATCATCATGGACGGTTTCGGTATCGCTCCCAAGTACGGCAACGCCATCGTTGAGGCGCGTACGCCGTATCTTGACCAACTGTTCTTCCAGAACCCCGTCACCATGATCGGCGCGTCCGGCATGGACGTCGGTCTGCCGCACGGTCAGATGGGCAACAGCGAGGTCGGCCACACCAATATGGGCGCGGGACGCATCGTCTATCAGGAGCTGACCCGCATCACCAAATCCATTGAGGACGGCGATTTCTTTGAGAATGAAGCGCTGAATAAGGCGATCGACAACTGCAAGGCGCACGACAGCTCCCTGCACCTGTTCGGTCTGCTCTCCCCCGGCGGCGTCCACAGCCACAGCACCCACCTGTACGGCATCTTAGAGCTTGCCAAGCGCAAGGGACTCGATAAAGTCTATATCCACGCGTTTTTGGACGGCAGAGACGTACCGCCCTCCAGCGCCAAGGAATATGTCGCGCAGGCTGTCGCGAAGTGTGAAGAGATCGGCGTAGGCAGGATCGCCACCATCGAGGGCCGCTACTACGCGATGGACAGAGATAACCGCTGGGAGCGCGTCGAAAAGGCGTATGCCGCCATCGTTTACGGCGAGGGCGTGCAGGAGACCGATCCCGTTCAGGCTGTCCAGAACAGCTATGACAACGGCGTGACCGACGAGTTCATGCTGCCCGCCGTCATCGCCGGCGGCGATACCGTCAAAGCGAACGACAGCGTCATCTTCTACAACTTCCGTCCCGACAGAGCGCGCGAGATCACCCGTACCTTCGTCGACGACGATTTCAAGGGCTTTGAGCGCAGAAACGGCAGATTCCCGCTGACCTACGTCTGCATGACGCAGTACGACGCGACCATGCCCAACGTTGAGATCGCCTTCAAGCCCCAGAAGCTCGTCAACACCTTCGGCGAGTATCTGAGCAAGAACGGCTTGACCCAGCTGCGCATCGCCGAGACCGAGAAATACGCGCACGTCACCTTCTTCTTCAACGGCGGCGTCGAGAAGCAGTACGAGGGCGAGGATCGCATCCTCGTCAAGTCCCCCGCTGTCGCCACCTACGACATGCAGCCCCACATGAGCGCCTATGAAGTCACCGAAAAGTGCGTCGAGGCGATCAAGAGCGGCAAGTATGACGCGATCATCCTCAACTTCGCCAACTGCGACATGGTAGGTCACACCGGCGTATTCGAGGCGGCTGTCAAGGCTGTCGAAGCGGTCGACTGGGGCGTCAAGAAAGTCACCGACGCCGTCAAGGAAATGGGCGGCGTGACCTGCATCACCGCCGACCACGGCAACGCCGACCGCATGATCGACCTCGACGGCACCCCCTTCACCGCGCACACCACCAACCCCGTACCCTTCTGCGTCGTGGGTTATCCCGAATGCAAGGAGCTGCGCGCCGGCGGCGTTCTCGCGGACATCTGCCCGACCATGCTTGACATCATGGGTCTGCCTCAGCCCGAGGAAATGACCGGCAAGTCCATGATCATCCGGTAACGCGTTACTTTTTCCGCCTTTTGAAAAGATTGTGATATTATCATAGCTCCATCAACGGCGTGTCTGTCGTTGATAACTCAATGAAGTTTTCACCCATTCTTTTTGAAAAGCAATACTATCCATCAACAAAGCCTCCGCGAAAGCGGAGGCTGTTTTCGTCATAGCGAGGAGCGCAAGAACGCGGCGATCCCACAAATTTTCAAAGATGTTTTATACTAATTTCAATTTCTCGCAGAATGCCGTGATCTTTCGATCATTTTCCTCCGACGGTCTGTCCTTCGGGTCGATCAGGATCAGCTCGGCTTGAAATTCTTCCACATTCAAAAACTGCCTGAGCTTCGCGATCGCTTTCTCCGCGCCGCCGCCTGCGTAGCAGACAAATACAGCAACTCTCTTACCTTTCAGCGCATCGCGGTTTTCCTCGATAAACGTCCGGATCGGCGGCGTGAAGCTGCTCGCCCATACCGGCGTGCCGAAGACGACCGTATCATAATCGCCGTCAAAGCGGTACGGCTGCAGCTTCGGCTTCTCGCCCATCACCGCCTTCATGCCGCCCCAGATGAACTTGCGGGCGCCCTTACTCGGGTATTCCTTCACGGGCTGTATTTCGATCAGCTCGGCGCCGAGCTTCTGTGATATTGTTTCGGCGACCGTTTTCGTATTGCCGCTCATGGAATAATACACTGCTGATATTTTCATCTATTACCCTCCGTCAAAAATAAAACACTTCTTCAAATTGCTTATCCAGCGCGATACACAGGATCAGCGCCAGCTTTGCCGTGGGATTGAACTGTCCCGTTTCGATCGAGCTGATCGTGTTGCGCGACACGCCTACCATCTTCGCCAGCTCCGCCTGAGAGAGCTTCTTTTCCCTGCGGATCGCGGCAAGATTATTGCGTAAGATCAATTCGTTATCCATTACGGCATCACCCCGCAGAGTTGAAGGATCCAAAGCACCAGCATCATCAGCGCCAGCAGCCCCCACATAATGGTGACGAACAGCTCATGACGCTTGCGCAGCTTGATATATTTAGTCAAAAAAGCAACGAACGCCATCGTGAAAAGCACAAAATCCATACCGCGGTTGACATATCCCAAAACAAAACCGTTCACCAGATCGACGATGATGACCAGCAGCACCGCGACAAAATACGCGGCGCGGGTACCGCTCTTTTGCGCTTCGATATCGGCATAATCCCTGCCGTTGTTCTCAGCCTGCGCTTTCTTCAATACATCCTCTTTTTTCATAACAGCATCTCCTTTTTGACAAGTTTACTTGTCATATTTGATGACGCCATTATATCACTGCCAAGTTTACTTGTCAATAGTTTTTGCAAAGTTTTCTTGTCAAAATTTTGCGCCGACCTTTACGTCCAAACGGAACACGGAATCCGTATAGCGGTGCGGCAAAAACTGTGTTTTTCCGAAACAGTCAAAACACCCTGCCGTTTTCACGACAGGGTGTCATACTTCAAATGATTATCAGTCCTCTTCCGCCTTGGCGGCCTCGATGACCTTCTGTGCTACCTGAGCGGGAGCGTCCTCATAGCGGACGAACTCAAAGGTGAAGGTACCGCGGCCCTGCGTGCACTGGCGCATAAAGACGGAGAAGTCAGCCATCTCAGCCATCGGGACCTCAGCCTCGACGACCTGCATACCGCCTTCTGCGGCGCTCATGCCGAGTACACGGCCTCTGCGCTTGTTGACCTCGCCCATGATGTCGCCCATGTTCGCGTCCGGAACGGTCGCTCTCAGGGTGCCGACCGGCTCCAAGAGAGCGGGCTTCGCCTGCGGGATACCCGCCTTGAACGCCAGCTGAGCGGCAGTCTTGAACGCCATTTCGTTAGAGTCAACGGGATGATACTTACCGTCGTACAGCGTCGCCTTGACGCCGACGACCGGATAACCGGCGAGCGGGCCCTTCTTGATAGACTCTCTCAGACCCTTTTCAACAGCAGGGAAGAACTGCTTCGGGACAGAACCGCCGACGACGGCGATCTCGAACTGCAGATCATCGCTGTCACACGGCTCAAACTTGATAAATACGTCGCCGTACTGACCGGAACCGCCGGACTGCTTCTTATGCTTGCCTTCCACATCGCTCTTGCCGCGGATGGTCTCGCGGTAAGCGACCTTGGGCTGCTTGAGCTCAACCTCTACGTTGAACTTGCTCTTCAACTTGGTAACGACGACGTCGAGATGCTGTTCGCCCATACCGGACATGACCAGCTCCTTGGTCTCGGGGTCGTTCTTATACTTGATGGTAGGATCCTCTTCCGCCAGACGCGCCAGACCCTGAGCGACCTTATCCTCTTCACCCTTCTTCTTGGGATAAACCGCCATAGAGAAGGAAGGAGCGGGATAATCGATGCCGCTGAGAACGACCTTGCGGGTCGGGGAGCAGAGGGTGTCGCCGGTGTTGGCGGAGGTCAGCTTCGGGATCGCGCCGATATCGCCGGCGTTCACTGCGGAAGCGTCCTCCTGCTTCTTGCCGCGGACGGTAAGGACCTTGGTGATACGCTCCTGATTACCGGTGCGCATATTGACCAGAGGCGTATCGGTAGAAACCTTGCCGGATACGACCTTGAAATAGCTCAGCTTACCGACGAACGGGTCGGCAACGGTCTTGAAGATGATAGCCGCTGTAGCGCCCTGCTCGTTGCAGGCGATCTCTACGGGGTCGCCGTTGACGTCGACAGCGGTCTCGCCGCCCTTATCGGCTGCGGTGGGAGCCAGCCATGTCAGGCTCGACATAAACTGCTCGATACCGTAGGTGGTAGCCGCGTCGCCGCAGAATACGGGGCACAGCGAACCGTCCTTTACGCCCTGCGATACGCCGGTGATGATCTCTTCGGGAGTGAACTCCTCCTCCATAAAGAACTTCTCCATCAGCTCTTCGCTGGTCTCGGCAACTGCCTCCTTGATGGCTTCTCTCAGACCCTCAAAGCGGTCGCCCATCTCGGGAATGATGGGAGTGGGAGCGGCATTGCCCTTCTTATCATACTTATAAGCCTTGTACTCGAGCAGGTTGATGTATGTATTCGCCTCGCCGTTCTCGATATGGGGAACCAATACGGGGCATACGGAGGGACCGAAAGTAGATTTCAGATCCTCGAGCACGCGATAGAAACGCGCGTCTTCATCGCAAACGCCGTTGACGAAGAAGATCTTGGTCAGACCTTCCTTATCCGCTGCCTTGACAGCCTTTTCGGTACCGACGTTCACGCCGTCCTTTGCGGAAACGACGATGACCGCGGTCTCAGCCGCGCGATAGCCCTCAAACAGACCGCCCTCAAAGTCGAACAGTCCGGGGGTATCGATAATATTGATCTTGGTGTTCTTCCACTCTACGGGAGCCACGGCGGTAACGATAGATACCTTACGGCGGATCTCCTCGGGGTCAAAGTCGAGCTGGGTGTTGCCGTCGGCGATCTTGCCCAGACGGTCGCTCGCTTTGGCAAGATACAGCATCGCCTCGGCGACCGAGGTCTTGCCCGCGCCGGAGTGACCTGCCATAGCGATATTGATGATGTGTTTCGGGTCGTACTGTTTCAATGAAAAAACTCCTTTCAAGAGTGTTATGGTTTTTTTCAGCGGATCATATTCCGCTTTTTGCCAAGTACCCAATTATTATATAACAAATTCAGTTCCGGCACAATAAAAACTGTCCTTCAGACAAGAATTTTTACTAAATATATAAAAACATACTTTTAAAATTGTTGAATATACACAACAATTTTTGCTCAAAGAGCTAAATTATTACACAACTGAAAAGATTTTAACCTTGCAATACGCTAAAGTGTATGGTATAATTATCACGGTATCAATACCAAAACAAATATTAGGAGGATTTTCTCAGGGAACAACAGGGTAAAAAAGGCTTAGCGATTGCCGGTCTGATTTTAGGTATCGCTTCTCTGTGTGCAGCATGGTTCGGCTACGGTGCGCTCGCAGGTATCGCTTGCGGTGTCGCCGGTATCATTCTGTCCGTTCTCGCTAAGAAGAGCTACACTGCTATCGGTCAGAAGAGCGGCATGGCTACTGCCGGTCTGGTTCTGTCCATCATCGGTATGATTCTGTCCATCATCATGTTCATCGTCTGCGTATGCGTTGCCGGCGCGGCAACTCAGATCGCGAGCGATCCCGAATTCCAGAGCCAGCTTTCCAGCGCTCTGGAAGAAGTCAGCTCCAGCCTGAACTAAGGTAAAACCAATTCCCCAAAACTTCACAGCCGGTCGTAGGACTTACGGCCGGCTGCGTTGTATCTATAGGAGTAAAAAATGTTCCCATCCTTCGAGATCTTCGGCAAACAGATCGGCATGTATGGCGTGATGACCGTAGTGGGCTTTGCTGTCTGCTTTCTGGTCGGCTCGCGGCTGATCAAACGCTTTGACATCAATATCTATGACTTCGCGCTCACGATGGTCGCAGCCGGCATCGGACTGCTGATCTTCTCCTCTCTGGTTTACGGCTTGACGCAGATCCGCCTGCTGATCGCCGCCTTCTCTCACATAGACAGGATCGGTTTGAGCGGTCTATGGGAGATCGTTAAGTACTGCTTCGGCGGAATCGTCTTTTACGGCGGCTTCATCGGCGGTGCGATCGGCATCCTGATCTACACGAAATTCGCAAAGGACGTCAAAGATCACCGCGACCATCTGCTCGATATCTACGCGGTGCTCACGCCCCTGTTCCATGCCTTCGGGCGCATCGGCTGCTTTTTAGGCGGCTGCTGCTACGGGGTCGAGAGTGAATTCGGCTTTACCGTTCACAACAATACGATCAATCCTGCGATCAACGACGTCAACCGCTTTCCCATCCAGCTTGTCGAGAGCGCCTGCAACCTGCTCATCTTCCTGTTCCTGCTCCGGCTGTTCAAAAAATCCATCCTCGAAAGCCGCCTGATCTACATCTATATGCTCACCTACCCGGTAGTGCGGTTCATCACGGAGTTTTTCCGCGGGGACGAGATCCGCGGCTTCTTCTTCGGACTGTCCACCTCCCAGTGGATCAGCATCTTCCTGTTCGTATTTGCGCTGATCATGCTGCCGGTCAAAACCAAAAGGATGAAACGTCGGTCTGAAACAGAGTAAACTGTCCCGCTGTCAACAGCGATTCCTGACCATCATTCGATCCCAAAAGCCTGTCCCCGCAGGCTTTTTTATTTTGGTATTGACAAAACGAAACAGAACCGCTATAATATTATCAGAGTTAGTTTTGGCTAACTTTATTTTCGGCGCAAAGGTTAGTGTTAGCTAACCATTATTTTTCAGCATTGAGTTAGCAATCGCTAACGATTGGGAGGGTTCTTTATGCCGTTGACTTTAGCTGCTTTAGGCGAAGAAAACATTATCAAAAGGATCGGCGGCAGCGCTGAGGTCAGGGCTCATCTACAAAACCTCGGCTTTGTATCCGGCGCCATCGTCACGGTCGTCAGCTCCATGTCGGGCAATCTCATCGTCAATGTAAAAAATGCGCGCATTGCCATCAGCAAGGAAATGGCACAGAAGATATTTATATAATCATGTCATTGCGAGGGCTTCAGCCCGTGGCAATCCCACAAAGAGGAGCAGAGTTTTTCTGCCAAAACAGCATGATCGACAAGGGGATGGTCGCTCGACCGCTCCCTCGGAATGACAACAGAACACAGAGGAGGAATACATATGAAAACATTAAGAGAGGTGCCGATCGGCAGCTCCTGCAAGGTCAAAAAGCTCCACGGAGAGGGCGCGGTCAAGCGCCGCATCATGGATATGGGCATCACCAAGGGCGTCGAAATCAAGGTACAGAAGGTCGCTCCCCTGGGCGATCCGATGGAAGTCACCGTGCGCGGCTATCAGCTCTCGATCCGCAAGGCCGACGCCGCGATGGTAGAAGTGGAGTAACGGCTGTCTTTACCCATCGCCCTATTATTATAATCCAAGGTTAGCAACAACTAACGCAGAAATGAGGTATTATATGAAAAGCAAAATCACGATCGCCTTGGCGGGCAACCCGAACAGCGGTAAAACCACCCTGTTCAACGCCCTGACAGGCGCGAACCAGTTCGTCGGCAACTGGCCCGGCGTAACGGTCGAGAAAAAGGAAGGTAAGCTCAAAAAGCACCCCGACGTCACGATCACCGACCTGCCGGGTATCTACTCGCTCTCCCCCTATACGATGGAGGAAGTCGTCGCCCGTAATTATCTGGTCGATCAGCGTCCCGACGCGATATTGAATATCGTTGACGGTACAAACTTAGAGCGCAACCTGTACTTGACCACCCAGCTTTGCGAGCTGGGCATCCCCGTCGTCATCGCCATCAACATGATGGACGTTGTCGAAAAGACCGGCGTCAAGATCAACACCGCCGAGCTGAGCCGTCAGTTAGGCTGCAAGGTCGTGGAGATCTCCGCGCTGAAAGGCAAGGGGATCACGGAGGCTGCCGAAGTCGCGATCAAGGCGGCAGAGGAAAAGAAACCCGTCCCGAAGCATCCCTTCGACGGCTCGGTCGAACACGCGATCGCCCATATCGAAGAAGCCTGCGTCCATAATCTGCCCGAAGAACAGCAGCGCTGGTACGCGGTCAAGATCTTTGAGCGCGATGAAAAGGTCATCGAAAAGCTGAACCTCAGTGAAACAACGCTGGCTCACATCGAAAAAGATATTCAGGCTGTAGAGGAAGAATATGACGACGACGCAGAGTCGATCATCACCAATGAGCGTTACGTCTATATCGGCAAGATCATCAACAGTGTATATAAAAACAAGCAGAAATGTCAGCTCTCGACCTCCGACAAGATCGACAAGGTCGTCACTAACCGCTGGCTGGGACTGCCGATCTTCATGGTCGTGATGTTCCTCGTATACTATATCTCCATGGTCACCATCGGTACTGCAGCGACCGACTGGGCAAACGACGGATTGTTCGGCGACGGCTATCACCTTTTCGGTATCGGCACGGCGGCTTATGACGAACACGCCGAGGCGATCGGCGTACTGACCGGCTCTGCCGAGGCTGCCGAAAACGAAGCCGTATTGTCCGCTCTTGACTTTGAGAGCGAGGAATATGATCCCGCGGCGGCAGTATCTGCCGTAAACGCTTTTGCGGCAAGCGTCAAGGACGACGACGAGTTTACATATGAGGTCGAAGATGAGGAGACCCTCGAAGTCAGTGAAGAGACCTCGACAGGCGAGGACGTCAAAGACGCCGCCGAAGTATTTGCAGCCAACGAGGGCAAACCGGACGATCCCGCCGAGTTCGGCGTATGGGTGCCCGGTATCCCCGCGATCGTCGGCGGCTGGCTTGACGCGGCAAACGCCCCCGAATGGCTGTCCGGTCTGATCCTCGACGGTATCATCGCCGGCGTGGGCGCGGTACTCGGTTTTGTGCCGCAGATGCTCGTACTCTTCCTGCTTCTGGCGTTCCTCGAGGCGTGCGGCTACATGGCGCGTATCGCCTTTGTACTCGACCGTATCTTCCGCCGCTTCGGTTTGTCGGGCAAGTCCTTTATCCCGATCCTGATCGGCACCGGCTGCGGTATCCCCGGCATCATGGCGTCGCGTACCATCGAGAATGAGCGCGACCGCCGTATGACGATCATGACGACAACCTTTATCCCCTGCGGCGCGAAGATGCCGTTTATCGCGATGATGGCAGGCGCGATCTTCGGCGGTTCGGCATGGATCGCGACCGGCTCCTATTTTCTCGGAATGTTCGCGATCATCGTCTCGGGCATCATGCTGAAAAAGACCAAGCCCTTTGCGGGCGAACCTGCTCCGTTCGTTATGGAGCTGCCGGCATATCACTGGCCTACCGTCGGTAACGTGCTCCGCTCGATGTGGGAGCGCGGTTGGTCGTTCATCAAGAAGGCGGGCACCATCATTCTGCTTTCCACCATCGTACTCTGGTTCCTGAGCCGCTTCGGCTGGGTCGACGGCGTATTCCGCATGCTTGCCGAGGATGAGATCGGCAGCAGTATGCTGGCGGCTGTCGGCAGCGCGATTGCATGGATCTTCGCGCCCTTAGGCTTCGGCAACTGGCAGGCGGCTGTCGCCTCAATCACCGGTCTGATCGCCAAGGAAAACATCGTCGCGACGATGGGCGTGCTCTACGGCGGCGGCGAACTCAGCACGTGGGCGGCGCTTGCGCAGCAGTTCACCGTTGTCACCGGTCTTTCGTTCCTTATCTTCAACCTGCTCTGCGCTCCCTGCTTTGCGGCGATGGGCGCGATCAAGAGAGAGATGAACAGCGCCAAGTGGACGGTATTCGCAATCGCTTACGAGTGTCTGTTCGCCTACGCGATCGCTTTGATGGTCAACCAGATCGGCGGCGCGTTCACCGGCAATCTGAATATCGTCGGCTTGATCGTTGCCGTCCTGCTGATCGCGGGTATGCTGTTCATGCTGTTCAAGCCGTATAAGGAAGCGAATAAGCTGACCAAGAAGGTCAAGATCAAATAAGGAGATGAGCGTATGCTCACATGGATATCGAACAATATCGGCACGATCATCATCTGCGCCGTCCTGATCGCGATCGTCACGGCGATCATTGTCAGCATGGTCAAGAAAAAGAAAGCGGGCAAGTCAGTGGTCTGCAATTGCGGCAACTGCAAAGCCTGCCCCATGTCCGGCTCCTGTCATAAAAAAGAATACAATCAAACAAAGCCCGCGGCTCATTCTGAACCGCGGGCAGCTTCTTTATTTTTTCTCTTTATCTATTTCTTTCATCAACCGATAACGATGATACAGCGCGATCGCCGACCCCATCAGGGCGTGGGTATATTCGCCGCCGCCAAAGGACGCCAGCACCTCCTCAACGGGTCTGAGTTCATAGGTCAGCAGCTCGTCGTCATCCAAATGCTGCTTGCCTGTCGGCTGCAGCTCCTCGGCAAGAAAAACATGCAAGCGGTTCATAAACAATGCGGGATTGGGATCGACGGAGCCTAAACAGGTCAGTCTTCCTGCTTGAAAGCCCGTTTCTTCCTCCAGCTCGCGCCTTGCGGCTGTCGCTGCGTCCTCTCCCCTATCGGTCACGCCGCCGGGGAATTCGAGGCTCAGGCGCTGCGCCGCGTGCCGCCACTGGCGCACCAGCACAAAGCATCCCTGATATTCGGCGACCACCATCACCCAATCGGGCGCGTCCACCGCGATATAATCGCCCTCGAGCCCTGTCGGAGCGACCGAATGCTGTTCCAAAACATCAAAAACCGGCGTTTTGAGCAGCTCCCTTGTGCTTTGCACCTGCCAGCATAATTCTTTTTCCGTCATCGTATCACCCGATCCTGTCTGTATTTCATATCCAGTATATCATACCCTTATTCATTTTACAATGACTTAAAACAGCACCGAAGACCTGCCTCGGTGCTGTTGCTGATATCAGTTCAATTTGTTTCCGCACCGGGTACAAAAGGCTGTGTCAGGCGCAACAGGCGCGCCGCAGTTCACGCAAAATCTCGCCTGAGGCACGCTCTGCACCGGCTGACGAACCGGCTGTGCCTGCATAGGAGCAGGCTGCGCCGCCGGCTGCTGCATCGGCTGAGGCACAGCGTTCAGCGGAGCAGACGGAACGCCGCTCTCATACGCCAGAAATTGATTGATGTCTAACTGAAGCGGCTGCGCCTGTGCGCCGAGCGCCGCATTGACGAAGATCAGCACATCGTCCGCGTGCTTCTTGTATCTTCCGGCAACGAGCTGAACCATCGTATAACGCATATTGATCGCGGTACCGTTGTTGTACGGCATGAAGTGGATCGTCAGCGCGCCGCCGTTCATGTTATAGCGAAAGGAATAGTCCAGACCGAAAGACAGGGTCTTGTAGGCGTCGATCTTACAGTTTTTGCCGAATTTCTGCTTTGCCGCCTGTACGAACGCGTCAAATACCGGCTGGACAGGCAGTGGGTAAAAATAACATAAATCTCTTCTCATCTTATCGCCCTCTCTGTATGAAGTACGCTATCATATTAATTCATCAAAGCGCTTCTGTCAAGCGTTCTGCTGCTTTCATGCTTCTCCGCGCACCGGATCACGCGCGGACGGTCAAAAGCGCGATCATTTTTACCAAGCGCGCCGTCCCGCCCTCTTCATCATTCCTCGAAAAGCGGGGTCGAAAAGTACCGCTCGGCGGTATCGGGCAGAACGGTGACGACCGTCTTGCCGGGGCCGAGCTTCTTGGCGAGCTTCAGCGCCGCCGCAACATTGGTGCCGCTGGAGATGCCGCACATCAAGCCCTCCTCGCGCGCCAGCCGTTTGGCGGTATCGATCGCCTCCTCGTCCGTCACGACGTAGACCCGATCATAGATCTCTCTGTTCAGTATCGGAGGGATCAAGCCGTCGCCGATACCCATCTGCAGGTGGGTGCCGATGGTGCCGCCCGCAAGGATCGCGGCGTTTTCGGGCTCCACCGCCCAGATCTCGATATCGGGATACTGCGCCTTGAGTACCTCGCCGATACCGGTGATGGTACCGCCGGTACCGATACCGGAGCAAAAGCCGTCGATATGATCGGCGCACTGCTGCATGATCTCCAGCGCGGTATACTTTTTGTGCACCCTGACATTATTGATGTTCTCAAACTGCTGGGGCACAAAAACGCGCGGGTCTTTTTCCGCCATTTTCAGCGCGGTTTTCAGACACTCGTCGATACACGCGCCGATATCGCCCGCGTCGTGGATCAGCTTGACCTTTGCGCCGTAATGCTGGATCAGCTTGCGGCGTTCCACGCTGACGGAGTCGGGCATGATAATGATCGTCTTATAGCCCTTGACAGCGCCCACCAGCGCCAGCCCGATGCCCTGATTGCCCGACGTCGGCTCGACGATGATGCTGTCATATTTGAGCAGTCCCTTCTTCTCCGCGTGGTTGATCATATTCAGAGCGGTACGCGTCTTGATAGAACCGCCCACATTCAGCCCCTCAAACTTGACCAGCACCGCGGCGCTGCCCGGCTCCGGCATACGGTTCAGCCGGATCAGAGGCGTCTGACCCACCGCTTCCAGAATGTTTCTGTAAATCATGCGATCACCTTCCCAATCATACGAATCATGAATTCAGTACTAATCCTACTGATGAATCCAATCCATTATATACGATAGGATGAAAAAAGTCAAAGAAATCCCCGAAAGCCGTATTAAATGCGGTTTTCGGGGAGTTTTCATATCGATTATTATTCGTTGGATTTCGCTGCTTTTTTCGCTTCCTGAGCTGCCTTGCATTCCTCCTGAGAGGGGCAGGTAAAGCAGGCGCACTCGAAATCGGCGGGCTTCTTTTCTGCTTTTTCTGCCTTCTTCGGCTGATCGAGCGATTTCATCGTCGGGAGATTAAAAGCGTCGGATTTATAACTTCTCACAACCTGTTATAACCTATTTTATAAGCCGGTTTTGATTATGCCGTTTTACCATAAGTTATTATAACTTGTTATAAACGCTGTTCTAAATGGCGTAAATTTTGGCGTAACCGGCGTAAAATTGCATGATCCGCAAAAACAAGAACCCCCGAAAACCACGTATACAAGCATTTTCGGGGATAGTTTATTATAGTTTTCATTTGTTTTTCTTTTTTACAGTATTGACCGCAAATAAAATCAAGTATATAACAACGCCAATGCCGAGCGGGTATAAAACGTGATATGATAAGGAAAAATGGTAGCCACTTCCGTTTAACCATGTTTTCCAAATGAAGTCAAACAGATTCCATAGCCCGATCCATATAACGACAAACAAAACGCCGCCTAACACTGTTTTAATGGGCTTATTCATTTTTTGCTCCTTTACTTATAAATCAAAAAATATGCGATTGATTTCGCTCTGCACAACTTTCTGCATCGTTGAGCATAAGTTTTGCGTATGAGTTGAAATATCCTGATGTCCCAAAGTGTCTTGAATGACTTTGATATTGATTCCGGCTTCGCACATTCGAGTAAAAAGCGTATGTCAGTGTGAGTGGCAGGTAAAATGAGGTACCCTATTTGAACTGAATAACAGACAAGGGGCTGTCACACTAAGCATATCGCTCAGTTTTTGAATGTCTCAAATAACGATTTCTCTGTCCTCTTTTTCATAGTAAACCGAAGTCTTTAAATTGCCGAAAATGACGGATGGTATTATGGGAAGCTATTCGATTATCATTAAACTCTTCTCTGCTTTTTTGACGGAGGTTTTGTTGACTGCTACAGCGACCGCTAAAATGGTGAGCGCAAAAACCGCGGCTGAGACAAGGGCAATCGTCACCGTTGTGCTGTTAAGGAATATCGCGGAAAGCTCCGGGATCGCCGCAATGACAATGAGAACAAACAGAGCGATATACATCACAAATCCGACGATAAGGGCAACGGCGTTTATACCGCCCAGCTTGCGTGATATTTCCGTTTCACTGTCCCGGCTGAAAACCGGACTTTTGGCATTGCTCACGAGCATACGGTTGACAAAAATCAAGTTGCAAAGGACACAGACGAACGCGCTGTACAGGAATACCCAGCTGCCGGTGATCGGAACGATACCGGTCACCATGCAAACGATACCGAGGATCAGGATGTACGAAACGCTTCCGAGCGAACAGATCAGCATGGAAAAGCGGAACTTGCTCTTGTAGTAATCCTTAAAATCAAGCGGCATGGCGCGTAAAATATAAAAGCTTTCGCCCTCACGCGAAAAGGCGGTTCCAGCCAAATTGTTTAAGCCGCAGGCAAAGCAGGACGCAACAACACCGAGAAGAAAAGCGCAGATCAGCGCAGCGCTTGTGGCAAAAGAACCATTTACGGAGTTGAAAATCGCGTTTTTGCCAAAAGCGAACGGCAGAACCAAAAACAGCGGCCAGATAAATGTCATGGCAAAACCGTAAATCATATAAGACGGATTCCTACGCGCATTTTTCGCCTCGTAAGAGGTCAGCGCATTCAGAGTGCCACGCTTATTCCGGGCGGAAAGCATGCTGTTTTCGACGGGCTTTTTTGCGGTGCCGGTATTTTGCATGGAAAGCGCTGTGTACAAATAGAACAGCTTGATAGCAAGCAAGGCTAAAGCGATTACTGCAGCGGTAATGCCGAGGCTGATTAACAGACCCATGATACTTCCGTCAAACATAAAGCCGCTCATAAACGCGACGTTAGGGAAGTAGTCGGATAAACCTGCAACCATCGAAAGGGCGCTGAAAGCAGCGTCAGGGGAATCATTGCTGCTGAGAATACTGTTGACGATCAAATAGCCGACTGTCAGCACGATCGTCAGGATACCGCCGATCGCTACCATGATATCGCGATTCCGGATAAAGCCGCAGCACTTGAATATCACGACCGTCATCAACGCGGCGACCGCAAGACCGGTCACAGGAATAAGGAGGCTTGAAAGCACCGTGCCGATGTAAAACGCTGCGCCCATTCCTGCCCGTAAGCCGAAGCCGAAAAAGCTTGAGTTGATCAGAATCAAGCTTAGAACTACCGGGAACTTCAAGGTTACCGTCAGCTTAGCTACCACGATCTGACTTGCCGAAAAAGGCATAGGCAGCAAAACGGGAAGATCGTCCGCCGTGTACAGCACAGTGACGATGTTTTTGACCGATAGCACAAGGCTGAACAAAAGCAGTATAAGCATCAAAAATTTTGTGAAGTCACTCAGGGAGATGTACGGTGAGATGAAGGGTTCCGCAAAGAAAGCCGCAGCAGCCAAAGTCGCGGTCAGGAATACCAATCCGACAGCGGCAAGGATCTTTGCCGCTCTCGGTGAGATCAGCGCTTCGCTGCCGCCGATCTTTGAGTTTCCGTTGCATTTTTCCAAAACGGAAATGAGCTTTCTAACCTTGGAAAACTCGCCGGTTACTTTTTGATCACTCATTGTCAGTCATCTTCTTGCATTTTGACGCGACAATAAAGTATATGATCACCATTAGTAAAATGACGCCAAACATAATTATTTTGATCAAAAAACTATCGTTTAGGATTTTTTGGAATTCGAGAAAATCGACAATACATTCTCCGATCAAAAAGAGACCGACAACGATATACATAACGACATTGATCAGCTTATAAGTGCGTGCGCCTTTCTTTGAATACGAGGCGATTTTCGCCTCCTCGCTTTTTGTAAGTGTGCCGGTAAGAAGAATTTTTATGCCGAAAATAATCAAACCGACTCCTAATACACCAAACACAATAGACATAACCATTTTTACTACCTCCAATTATTCTTTTGTTTCTGTTAATTCAAGAAAA
>JAFRBD010000149.1 GCA_017405065.1 Ruminococcus sp.
ACGAGCTCAGAAAGCTCGAAGATCAGTAGTATAATTAGGAATTAGGAGTTAGGAATTAGGAATTTTGGGAAACGCTGACGCGTTTTGAATTGAAATAACAACATAAAAAAGTAATGTCCGCGACTCTTTGATAAGCTGCGGACATTTTTCTTTTCCTGTTTATGTCATTGCGAGGGAACTTGCGACCGTGGCAATCCCACAAAGAGGAGCAGCACCCTTCTCATAATGACTTTTTTTCGGGTGCGGGCAAAGCCCGCCATTCATTCCTCATTCCTAATTCCTCACTAATGTAGATTTCTCCGGTTAGCATATGCTAATTTTTAAACCAAAACCTTGATTTTTTCAGCGGTTGTGCTACAATGTAGGCAACAACTATAAGGAGGTTCTTTTTTATGGCTTATAAAATTTCCGAAGATTGCATTTCCTGCGGTGCTTGCGCTGACGAGTGCCCTGTAAGCGCTATTTCCGAGGGCGATACCCAGTATCAGATCGACGCTGACGTCTGCATCGAGTGCGGTGCTTGCGCTGACGCCTGCCCTGTAGGCGCTCCTGCTGCAGAGTAATTGAAGCAAAAAACGACCGAGGCGAACGCCTCGGTTATTTTTTTGCCGTTTACAAGCGCGGGAGAGTATGGTAGAATGGATTCAACAACTGCAAGGAGGGAGCTGCATGCATTTGGAACCGCTCGGCAGCGGCGTCGAGGTCTACGTCACCGACTCCCATCATTTTTCCACCGATACGATACTGCTGGCGCACTTCGCCGCCGTAAAAAACGGCGAGCGTGTCGTCGAGCTGGGCACGGGCTGCGGCACGATCCCCCTCTTATTGATTCGGGAAAACTCTCCCAAAGAGATCGCCGCGATCGATCTTCAGCAGGAGGCTGTTGAACTCCTTCAAAAGAGTATCGCGCATAATCTCGAAAACGGGGTAGATGCGGCGGGTATCATCACCCCGCTCCTTATGGATATCAGAACGGTTCCGGACAGCCTTCCCGCCGGTGAAACGGATCTCGTCATCTGCAACCCGCCGTACAAGCTCTCCGGCTCGGGGATCCAAAGCCCCGAAGCGGCAAAGAACATCGCCCTGCATGAAACGGAATGTACGCTCGACGATATCTGCGCGGCGGCAGGATGGCTGCTGCGGTTCGGCGGACGGTTCGTCATCTGCCAGCGTCCCGAACGGCTGACAGACGTTTTGAGTTCACTCAGGGCGCACGACATGGAGCCGAAGAAACTGCGTTTTGTACAGGGCAGGGCTAATAAAGCGCCGAAGCTCTTTTTGTGTGAAGCCAAACGCGGGGCAAGACAGGGCTATATGGACGTTCTGCCCGCGCTGATCGTCGAGGATGAAAACGGCTTCACCGAGGAAATGAGAGAGATCTACGGAACCTATAAGGACGGACACTGTTAAGCCTCCCTTTCCTAAGGGAGGTGGCGCGCAGCGCCGGAGGGTTGCCGCAAAGCAGCTTTCCTGCGTTTATGAAAGGATCATTATGAGCAACACACTATACGTCGTCGGCACGCCGATCGGCAATATGAACGATATGACGCCCCGCGCGGTACAAACGCTGGAGCAGGTGGACTTCATCGCCGCCGAGGATACGCGCGTGACCGTCAAGCTGCTGAACCATTTCGGCGTCAAAAAGCCGATGGTCAGCTACTTTGAACACAACAAGCATGAAAAAGGCAGACAGATCATCGACCGCATTTTGGCGGGCGAGAGCTGCGCGATCGTCACCGACGCGGGGATGCCGTGCATCAGCGACCCCGGAGAGGATCTGATCAGGCAGTGCGAGGAGGCGGGCGTGAAAACCGTCGTCGTACCCGGCCCGAGCGCCGTGATCTCGGCGCTTGCGGTATCGGGACTGGAAACGGGACGTTTCACCTTTGAGGGCTTTTTGTCCGTCAATAAAAAGAGCCGCTCCGAGCATCTCGAGAGCCTGCTTTCGGAGCGCCGGACGATGATCTTCTATGAAGCGCCGCATAAACTGCCGAACACTTTAAAAGACCTGTATGCGACCTTCGGCGACCGAAAGCTGACCATCGCCAGAGAACTGACCAAGATACATGAACAGATCATCCGCACCACCACGAAAGAAGCCGCAAAAAACTATGCGGACGGCTCGCTCAAAGGCGAGATCGTGCTGATCCTCGAGGGAAAGAAGGAGAAGGAAACCGCTTCGATCTCTCTTGCCGAAGCGGTCGCCTACGCGCAGTCGCTGATCGACAGCGGCATGCGTCCCACCGACGCCGCCAAGGAGGCGGCCGCCATGGCGGGGCTGAAAAAGTACGATATCTATAAGGAAGTGATGTAATAATTGCCTTCCCCTTGAGGGGAAGGTGGGCTTTTTGACTCAATAAGAGTCGAAAAGGTCGGATGAGGTGGAAGCCTTTCCGATAAATCAATGAACAAGATGGAATGGTAACGTTTCCACCTCATCCGTCACCGCCTTAAACGGCGGCGACACCTTCCCCTCAAGGGGAAGGCGTTTACCTACTGATAAAGGAGATCGCCATGACCTACGAAGACAGCTTACGCTTCATCCGTTCGCTCGATAAATACGGCTCGCGCCCCGGACTCGACAGGATCAGAAAACTGTTCCGCCTCATCCCCGGGCTGACGGGACAGAAATTCGTCCATATCGCCGGCACCAACGGCAAAGGCTCCGTCTGCGCGATGCTCAGCGCCGTGACGGCGAAGGCGGGATATCAAACGGGGATGTTCACCTCCCCCGCCGTCGTCGACATCCGCGAGCGCATTCAGATCAATAACCAACCGGTAGAAAAAGAGACCTTTGCCGCGGCGGTAGAGGCGCTCAAGCCGCTTGTGGAACAGCTCAACGCCGACGGCACCGTGATCACGGAGTTCGAGTTCTTCACCGCGCTGGGTTTCTGCATCTTCAAAGAAGCAAAATGCGATATCATTTTCTGTGAGGCGGGGATGGGCGGCTTGCAGGACGCCACCAACCTCATCCCCTATCCGCTGTGCTCGGTGATCACGCGCATCGACCTCGACCACACCGCTTTTCTCGGCGAATCGATCGAAGCGATCGCCTTCCAGAAAGCGGGTATCATCAAAAGCTACTCGACCGTCGTCGCCGCCCCGCAGGTGCGCGAGGCGTACGCCGTGATCGAGCAGAAAGCGAGAGAGGAACACAACACCCTCTACCGCGCCGAGGATGTGCGCCTGACGGTCACCGACAAAAGCCGCGAGGGTACGCGCTTTGTCTACCGCGACGTCGAAATGCTCCTGCCGCTGGTCGGCGCGCACCAGATCGACAACCTGCGCTGTGCGCTCGCGGTGATCGAGGTGCTGCAAAGGGAGCATCATATGACGATCTCTGTCGAGAATATCCGCGACGGTCTCAAAGGACTGCGCCATCCCGCGCGCTTTGAAAAGCTGCGCGACGATCCGACGGTGATCCTTGACGGCGCGCACAATCCCAACGGACTGCACGCGTTCGCCCGCGCGGTGCGCACCTACTACCCCGACGGAGAAAAAACGCTGATCATCGGGATGCTCGCCGACAAAGACAGCCGCGCGCTGAGCTATCTCGACGGGCTGTTCGCCCGCGTCATCGCCGTCGATATCAATAATCCCAGAGCGCTGCCCGCCGAAACTCTGGCGCGGCGGCTGGGCGGTATCGCGGAAAGCGTCGAGGTGATCTCCGATCCGAAAGCGGCGTTTGAGAAAGCGCTGACCTACGGCGGCGACATCTTCATCTGCGGTTCGCTGTACCTCGCGCGCGAGATCCGACCGGCTGTTTTGGATAAATAAAGCCTGTCCGTCAAAAATCAGCAAATTATTCAAGCCTATCCTTATATGATAAGGGTAGGCTTTTTTAGTTAGGAATGAGGAATTAGGAATGAGGAATTTTGGGAAACGCTGACGCGTTTTCAATTGAAATAACAACATAAAAAAGTAATGTCCGCGACTCTTTGATAAGCTGCTGACATTTTTCTTTTCCTGTTTATGTCATTGCGAGGGAGCTTGCGACCGCGGCAATCCCACAAAGAGGAGCAGCACCCTTCTCATAATGACTTTTTTCGGGTTCGGGCAGCGCCCGCCATTCATTCCTCATTCCTCATTCCTAATTCCTAACTCTTATATGGAGGATGATTTATGGTCAATATCACATACAACGACAATACGGTCACCGCGCGGCTTTACGGCGAGATCGATCACCATGTCGCGCCCTCGATCCGCGGCGAGATCGACGCAAAGTGCGAGAGCTGCCGTCCGCACAAGCTGATCCTCGATTTCTCCAAGGTCGGGTTCATGGACAGCTCGGGCATCGGGCTGGTCATGGGACGCTACCGCATGATCTCGCTGATCGGCGGCAGGCTCGAGGTCGTGAACGTACCGCCTGCTCTGCAAAAAATATTCGTCCTTTCGGGACTGGAGAATCTGGGGGTGATGAAATGAATGTCGTCAACAGCATGAAGCTGAGCTTTCTTTCCAAAAGCACCAACGAGAGCTTTGCACGCGCGGCGGTCGCGGCGTTTCTTCTGCCGCTCGATCCGACTGTCGCCGAGATCGCGGACGTCAAGACCGCCGTCAGCGAGGCGGTCACCAACGCGATCGTCCACGGCTATCCCGACTGCTTCGGCACGGTGTACATCGACATGAAGCTGACGGATACGGGCAAGGCGGTCATCAAAATACGCGACAAGGGCGTAGGCATCCCCGATATCGAGAAGGCGATGGAGCCGCTGTATACCACCTCCTCCGACGAGCGCGCGGGCTTGGGCTTTGCGGTCATGCAGAGCTTCACGGACAGCGTGAAGGTGCGCTCCGCCGTCGGCAGGGGCACGACGGTCACGCTCGAGAAAAACATCGTCCGCTATGGAAAGAAATGAACGGATACGCCGAAACCTGCGGCTCGTTCACACCTGCGCTCACCGCTTTGAGGGCAAGGGGATCGAATACGACGATCTCTACTCGGCGGGGTGCGTCGGACTGGTCAAGGCGGCGGATCGGTTCGACGAAGGTAAGGGCTTCCGCTTCTCCACCTACGCCGTGCCCGTCATTCTCGGCGAGATACGGCAGCTCTTCCGTTCGGGCGGAAGCGTGAAGATCTCGCGCTCTCTGCAGGAGCTGAGCCGCCGCGCGGGAAAGATCTGTGAAGCATACCGCAGGGAGCATGACGGAGAGATCACGGTCGCCGCGCTTGCCGAACAGCTCGGCGTGGACGCATATCAGGCGGCAGAGGCGCTGAACGCCTCGCGGGCTGTCCTGTCCCTTTCGTATGACGACAGAGAGAATGAGTCGGATCCAAAGACGCACGTGTCCGATATCCCCGTCCCCTCGCATGAGGAAGCGCTGACCGAGCGTCTGTCGTTAAAACAGGCGCTCAGCTCACTGGACGACGATGACCGCAGCCTGATCTGTCTGCGGTATTTTCAGCACAAGACCCAGCAGCAGACCGCCGAACAGCTCGGAACGTCACAGGTGCAGGTGTCAAGAAGGGAGAAAAAAATACTGCTGAAAATGCGGGTGATGCTGATGTGAAAACAAGGGAGAATGAGGAGTCAGAAATCAGGAATAAACGGCGGACTCTGCCTGAACTCTCCGCCTTGCTCTGCAAAAACTTTCCTGCACTTTCTGACTGGGATCAGTAGTAAAACCGACCTGAAATCATCAGGCCGGTTTTCTTTATTGTTAACGGTGATTCTATTTTGCATAAATTTTGCCGACGATGTAATTCGAAAGGCTTCTCGGCAGGAGCTTTGCCAGCACGGCGACCGCTTTATAGGAAAAGCCGATCGCTTTCAGCGGTCTTGTGCGGCGCTTCATCGCGAGCTTCGCGATATAGGCGCCCGCCTTGTCGGGACTCATGCCGCCGCGCTCATCCTTTTCCATCGTCGCGACAGAACGGCTGACGCGTCCGCTGTAATCGCTGTCGGCACAATCATCTTTCTTTCTCGCGTCGGTAAAGCCGGTCGCGATATCGCCCGGCAGGATCGCACAGGTCGTGATCCCGTACGGTCTGACCTCGTTCTGCAAAGCCAGCACATACGAGGCGATCGCCGACTTGCTGACGCTGTACCACAGCTGGAACGGGATCGGCAAAATGCCCGCGATCGAGCTGACGCACAGGATACGGCCGCTATTCTGTCTGCGCATCTGCGGCAAAACGGCTCTGGTCACGTTATCCATGCCGAACAAATTGATCTCCAGCTGAGAATGAGCGTCTTTGCTGTCCGTCATCTCGGCGGCGCCGGAGATACCGTATCCCGCGTTATTAACGAGGATATCGATCCGCCCCTCGCGGCTGATGATCTGAGCGATCACCGCTTTGACCTGTTCCTCGTCGGTCACATCGGCAGTCAGGTGGCTGACGCCGTAAGGCGGATTATCGCGGCGGGACAGCTCATAGACCTTACAGCCTCGTTTTGAGAGGCTCAGCGCCGTCGCTCTGCCGATGCCGCTGCTGCCGCCGGTGACGACGGCAACCTTTTGTATATCACTCATTGTTCAAAAGCGCCTTTGCGATGATACCGACCGCCTCGTCGATCAGATCCTCGGTCAGCGTCGCCATGTAGCTGGTACGCAGCAGGCACTCGTTGGGAGCGGTCGCGGGAGGCAGGACGGGGTTGACATACACACCCGCCTCATAGACCTCCTTCGCCTTGATCAGCGTGTTTTCCATCGAATAGGTGTAGATCGGCACGATCGGCGTCGCGCTCTCGCGGATCTTCAAGCCCGCATTGCGCAGACCCTCTCTCGCGTGAGCGGACAGGGCATTCAGCCGTTCGGGCAGCTCGGGATGCGCCTTGAGGTGCCGCAGCGCCGCCAGAGCGACCGCACAGCACGCCGGCGGGATCGAAGCCGAAAAGATGAACGGACGGGAGTTGTGGCGCACATAGTCGCACACCTTATGAGAAGCCGCCATATAGCCGCCCAGAGAAGCCAAAGATTTTGAGAAGGTGCCCATGATGATGTCCACCTTATCCTCCAGACCGAAGTGGCTCGCGGTGCCTCTGCCGCCCTCGCCGATGACGCCTAAGCCGTGCGCGTCGTCGACCATCACGCGGGCGCCGTATTTTTCAGCCAGCGCGCAGATCTCGGGGAGCTTGGCGATATCGCCGCCCATCGAGAATACGCCGTCGGTCACGATCAGGATCCCCGCCGATTCGGGGATGCTCTGCAGGATCTTTTCGAGATCCTCCATATCGTTGTGCTTATAGCGCAGCATCTTGCCGTAGCTTAATTTGCAGCCGTCATAGATAGACGCGTGGTTCTCGCGGTCGCAGACGACATAATCGTTGCGTCCGACGATCGCGCTGATGATACCTAAATTGCTCTGAAAGCCTGTGGAGAAGGTGACTGCCTCGTCCATATGCACAAAGTCGGCGAGCTCCTCTTCCAGCTCCAGATGCATGTTCAGCGTACCGTTGAGAAAACGGGAGCCGGAACAGCCGGAGCCGTATTTCTCGAGCGCCTTCAGACCCGCTTCAACGACCGAGGGTTCGGTGGTCAGACCGAGATAGTTGTTGGAGCCGAGCATGATGCGGCGCTTTCCCTCCATGATGACCTCTACGTCCTGCTTTGTTTCCAGAGCATGGAAATAGGGGTAGATCCCCATTTTGCGATAATCGTCAGCGAGCGTAAAGCGTTCGCATTTTTCAAAAAGATCCATATCTGTATTCCCTCATTCCTTATGAATGAATCAAATTATACTTAAGGTAACGGGAGTCGAACCCCCAATCGGTTCTTGGCGGCAGATTTGCGCCCGCTCATCGTCAAAATCCTCGTGAATACGTCAGTATTCGCTGCGGTTTTTCCTCGACCGGACTCAAATCTGCTCGCCAATAACTGCTTCGCACCGAGAATGAGATTGTTTTCAAGGATTTTTCGGTGCAGAGGAGGAGTAACCCTGACGGGTTGCGATCGACGATAAGCCGATAAAGACTGATAACAACTCATTATCGGCGGTTGTGGTTCGATTCCCGTTACCTTAA